>CAZZWS010000217.1:0-6776 GCA_964657795.1 Beijerinckiaceae bacterium | reverse complement strand
CATGGCGCTTGCATGACTCTCGCGAAAACACACAGGAGCCTGAATGCCCGATCGCGAAGATCCCGTCGACCCGTCGTCACCCGCGGCGTCCGCCGCACCCGTCGGCACGGCGCTGGATCCGACGCGACGCCGCTTCGTCGGCGCCTCCGCGCTGGGCGCTGCGGCCGCCGTGGGGACGTCGATCCTGAGTCTGGTCGATCCGCTGGTGCGTGCGGGCGCCTGGGCGGCCGGCTCCGACAAGCCCGAGAAGGACGAGGTCAAGATCGGCTTCATCCCGCTGACCGACTGCGCGTCCGTGGTGATCGCGTCGGTGATGGGCTTCGACAAGAAATACGGCATCAAGATCACCCCGTCGAAGGAAGCGAGCTGGCCCGGGGTGCGCGACAAGCTCGTCAATGGCGAGCTCGACGCCGCGCACGTGCTGTACGGCATGCTCTACGGCCTGCAGCTCGGCATCAGCGGCCCCAAGAAAGAGATGGCCGTGCTGATGACCATCAACAACAACGGCCAGGCCATCACGCTGTCGAAGAAGCTCGCCGACAAGGGCGCTGTGGACGGCCCGTCGCTGGCAAAGGTGATGGCGAAGGAGAAGGGCGAGTACACCTTCGCGCAGACCTTCCCGACCGGCACCCACGCGATGTGGCTGTACTACTGGATGGCCGCGTCGGGCATCGATCCGTTCAAGGACGCCAAGGCCATCAGCGTGCCGCCGCCGCAGATGGTGGCCAACATGCGCGTGGGCAACATGGACGGCTTCTGCGTCGGCGAGCCGTGGAACGCGCGCGCGATCCTCGACGGCATCGGCATCACGGCCATCACGACGCAGGACATCTGGAAGGATCATCCCGAGAAGGTGCTCGGTACGCAGCTCGACTTCGTCAGGAAATATCCCAACACGTCGCGCGCGATGACGATGGCCGTGCTCGACGCGGGTCGCTGGATCGACGCGTCGCTGGCCAACAAGCTGAAGATGGCCGAGGTCATCGCGGACAAGTCGTACGTCAACACGTCGGTCGAAGCGATCAACCAGCGCATCCTCGGTCGCTACTCGAACGGCCTCGGCAAGACCTGGGACGACCCCAACGCGATGAAGTTCTTCAACGACGGCCTCGTGCCGTTTCCGTATCTGTCGGACGGCATGTGGTTCACCACGCAGCATCGTCGCTGGGGGTTGTTGAAGGAAGACGTCGACTATCTGGCCATCGCCAAGCAGGTCAACCAGATCGACCTGTACAAGGAAGCGGCCGGCCAGCTCAACATCAGCGTGCCGAAGGATCCGATGCGCTCGTCGAAGCTGATGGACGGCATCGTGTGGGACGGCAAGAACCCGAAGGCCTACGCCACCGGGTTCAAGATCCATGCTTGATCGTCTTGCATCCGCCTCGCGCGAGGCGTCGCGATGAGCGGCGCCGTGATCGAGCGCGACGACGCGATCATCTCGACCGCGCCGACGGTCGCGGCCGCGGGAGAGACGGCCTCGGCCGTCCGGCCGGGTCCGGCCACGCCGTCGGAGCCGGGCCGCGCTTCGTGGAGTGCGTGGGTCAAGGATCGCTGCGTCGCGCTCGTGGTGGCGCTCGTGCCGATCGTGCTCGGTGCGGTCGTCATGACGCTGCTGTGGGCGGTCATCTCGCACTTCGTGCCGCAGATCCCGACGCCGCTGGTGACGTGGGTCGAGGCCGTGCGCATCTTCAGCGACCCGTTCTATCACAACGGGCCCAACGATCAGGGGATCGGCTGGAACGTGCTGTCGTCGCTCGGTCGCGTCGGGATGGGCTTCGGTCTCGCCGCGCTGATCGGCATCCCGCTCGGCTTCGTCATCGGCCGCTTCGACTTCATCGACCGGATGTCGTCGCCCATCATCAGCCTGCTGCGGCCGGTCTCGCCGCTGGCCTGGCTGCCGCTCGGCCTGCTGATGTTCAAGGCCGCCAATCCCGCGGCGATCTGGGCCATCTTCATCTGCTCGATCTGGCCGATGATCATCAACACCGCGGTCGGTGTGCAGCGCGTGCCGCAGGACTACATGAACGTCGCAAAGGTCCTCAACCTGAGCGAATGGAAGATCGTCACCAAGATCCTGTTTCCCGCCGTGCTGCCGTACACGCTCACCGGCGTGCGGCTCGCCATCGGCACGGCGTGGCTCGTCATCGTCGCGGCGGAGATGCTGACCGGCGGCGTCGGTATCGGCTTCTGGGTCTGGGACGAATGGAACAACCTCAACGTCACGCACATCATCATCGCGATCTTCGCGATCGGCATCGTGGGCCTGCTGCTCGAACAGATGCTGATCGCGGTCGCGCGCGCCGTGAGTTTCGGCAACGACATCACCTGACCCGATGATGATGACCTCGCTGCCGAAGTCTCCGACACCGCGTGCTCCCGAAGGATCGAGCGTGGACCGCAATGCCGAACGCTTCATCGACGTCGACCACGTCGAGATGGTGTTCACGACGCGCAAGGGTCGCTTCCACGCGCTGCGCGACATCAATCTGCAGGTGCGCACCGGCGAGTTCGTCACGCTGATCGGGCACTCGGGCTGCGGCAAGTCGACGCTGCTCAATCTGATCGCCGGGCTGCTGACGTGCACCGACGGCACGATGATCTGCGCCGGCCGCGAGATCGCCGGCCCGTCGCCCGAGCGGGCGGTGGTGTTCCAGAACCATTCGCTGCTGCCGTGGCTGACCTGCTTCGACAACGTCCATCTCGGCGTCGAACGGGTCTTCGCTTCCAGGGAATCGAAGACGCAGCTCGCCGATCGCACGCATGCGGCGCTGGCGCTGGTCGGACTCGACCACGCATCGGCCAAGCGCCCGCACGAGATCTCGGGCGGCATGAAGCAGCGCGTCGGCATCGCGCGCGCGCTGGCGATGGAACCCAAAGTGCTGCTGATGGACGAACCGTTCGGGGCGCTCGACGCCTTGACGCGTGCGCACCTGCAGGACGAGTTGCTGAAGATCGTCGGCAAGACGGGCTCGACGGTCGTGATGGTGACCCACGACGTGGACGAGGCGGTTCTGCTGTCGGACCGGATCGTGATGATGACCAACGGTCCTGCCGCGACGATCGGCAGCATCCTCTCGGTCGATCTGCCGAGGCCGCGCGACCGCATCGCGCTGGCGGAGGATCCGGCGTACGTGCATTACCGCGCCGCGGTGCTCGAGTTCCTCTACACGAGGCACGCGCGACCGAGCGAGAAAAAGGTAGCTTGACGCTTTTCCCCTTCGGGAGAGCATGTGGACAGTGACGACCCAGGCGACCAATGACGCTCGCCGGCCGGTGACTCGCTTCCGAAACACCCCCGACCCGGGGGAACGAACATCCCATTCAGAGCAGAGGTGGACATGGACGGCATAACCGGAGACAGGACCGATACAGGTCCCGCGATGGACCCCGCGCCGCGCGCGAAGCAGAAGCTCGTGCTGGTCGGCAACGGCATGGCGGGCGTGCGCACGATCGAGGAGCTGCTGAAGATGGCGCCCGATCTGTACGACATCACGATCTTCGGATCGGAGCCGCACGCCAACTACAACCGCATCCTGCTGTCGCCGGTGCTGGCCGGCGAGCAGACCATCGAGCAGATCATGCTCAACCAGGTCGAGTGGTACGCCGAGAACGGCATCACGCTCCACCTCAACAAGACCATCGTCAAGATCGATCGCGTGCGCCGGCAGGTGATCGCGGACGACGGGACGGTCGCAGACTACGACCGCCTGCTGCTCGCGACCGGCTCGACGCCGTTCATCCTGCCGATTCCCGGCAAGGACCTCGACGGCGTGCTGAGCTATCGCGACATCGCCGACACGCACGGCATGATCGACGCGGCCGCGGTCCACAAGCACGCGGTCGTGATCGGCGGCGGCCTGCTCGGCCTCGAAGCCGCCAACGGGCTGATGTTGCGCGGCATGGACGTCACGGTGGTGCACATCATGCCCTGGCTCATGGAGCGCCAGCTCGACAGGGTCGCGGCCAAGATGCTGCAGAAGTCGCTCGAGGACCGCGGCCTCAAGTTCATGCTCGAGGCCCAGACCGACTCGCTGATCGGCAACGAGAGCGGGCGCGTGAAAGCCGTCAGGTTCAAGGACGGCAAGGAGGTTTCGGCCGATCTCGTCGTCATGGCCGTCGGCATCCGGCCCAGCACGGCGCTCGCGCAGTCGGCGGGCCTGCGCTGTTCCGAGCGTCCGGGCGGCATCCTCGTCAACGACACGATGCAGACCTACGACCCGCGCATCTACGCGGTCGGCGAATGCGTCAACCATCGCGGCAGCGCGTACGGCCTGGTCGCGCCGCTGTTCGAGATGGCCAAGGTCTGCGCGACGCATCTCGCGCAGTTCGGCATCGGCCGCTACACCGGTTCCGTCACGTCGACCAAGCTCAAGGTCACCGGCATCGACCTGTTCTCGGCCGGCGACTTCTCCGGTGGCGAGAACACGGAGGAGATCACGCTGTCCGACCCGATCGGTGGCGTCTACAAGAAGCTGGTGCTGCGCGACGACAAGCTGATCGGCGCTTGCCTCTACGGCGACACGGTCGACGGCGCCTGGTACTTCTCGCTGCTGCGCGAAGGCAAGAACGTCTCCGAGATCCGCGACCACCTGATGTTCGGCGAAGACCATCTCGGCGACACCGGGCATGCCGGCCAGAGCAAGGCGCTGACGATGGCGGACGACGCCGAAGTCTGCGGCTGCAACGGCGTGTCGAAGGGCGTGGTCTGCAAGGCCATCAAGGAGAAGGGTCTCTTCACGCTCGAAGACGTGCGCAAGCACACCAAGGCGTCGTCGTCGTGCGGCTCGTGCACCGGCCTCGTCGAGCAGTTGCTGATGTTCGTGGCGGGCGGCGACTACTCGGCCGCACCGACCGCGAAGGTGATGTGCGGCTGCACGGACAAGACGCACCAGCAGGCGCGCGACACGATCCGCAACGACCATCTGACGTCGATCCCCGACGCGATGCGCGCGATGCACTGGCGTACGCCCAACGGCTGTTCGAGCTGCCGGCCCGCGCTCAACTACTACATGATCTCGACGTGGCCGAACGAGGCCGTGGACGATCCGCAGTCGCGCTTCATCAATGAACGGTCGCACGCCAACATCCAGAAGGACGGTACGTACTCGGTCATCCCGCGCATGTGGGGGGGCGAGACCAACGCCCGCGACCTTCGTAAAATCGCGGACGTCGTCGACAAGTACAAGATCCCCACGGTCAAGGTCACCGGTGGCCAGCGCATCGACCTGCTCGGCGTCAGGAAGGAAGATCTGAAGAGCGTGTGGACCGATCTCGACATGCCGTCGGGCCTCGCTTACGCGAAGGCGTTGCGGACCGTGAAGACCTGTGTCGGCAGCGAGTGGTGCCGCTTCGGCACGCAGAACTCGACGCTGCTCGGCCAGCAACTCGAGCGCGAGCTGTGGCGCATGTACTCGCCGCACAAGGTCAAGCTCGCGGTGTCCGGTTGCCCGCGCAACTGCGCCGAGAGCGGCATCAAGGACGTCGGCATCATCGGCGTCGACTCCGGCTGGGAGATGTACGTCGGCGGCAACGGCGGCATCAAGACGGAGGTCGCGCACTTCTTCGTCAAGCTCAAGACGCACGAGGAAGTGCTGGAGTACGCCGGCGCGTTCCTGCAGCTCTATCGCGAAGAGGGCTGGTATCTCGAACGCACGGTGCACTACCTCGCGCGCGTCGGACTCGAGCACGCGAAGAAGCGCGTCGTCGAGGACGCGGACAATCGACGCGCGCTGTACGAGCGCCTGCAGTTCGCGATGAAGGACGTGGGCGACGGCTGGCACGAAATGGACAAGGCGTCGGTCGACGAGCGGCAGTTCGTGCCGGTCGCGTCGCTGTAAGGTGGTTGCAAACCCGAGCAACGAGGACGAGCTGATGGAACAGTGGATCGATATCTGCGCGGTCACGGACATACCGGTCCTCGGCGCACGCGTCGTCGAGCGCAAGGTGGGCGGCAACATCGCGGTCTTCCGCAACGGAGCCGAACAGGTGTTCGCGTTGCTCGACCGCTGTCCGCACAAGGGCGGTCCGCTGTCGCAGGGCATCGTGTTCGGCGACCGCGTGGCCTGCCCGCTGCACAACTGGAGCATCGGCCTCGTCGACGGCGCCGCCGCGTTGCCCGACGAGGGTTGCACGACGGCCTTCACGACGCGGGTCGAAGGAGGTCGCGTCTATCTCGATGCGCGACAGGTGCATGCGCCGGCGACGACGGTCGCGCCCGACGTGCCCGTGAACGCGATGGCTGCCTGAGGCGATGAGGCCCCTCGGAATCATGGCGATCCCCTCGACATGATTCGTCTCGTCGACACGGCAAGACGATGAGCCCGCCACTCGACGGCACGGCGTCCGGTCAGCCGCCTGCCGAGCCGGGGGCGCTGCCGGCGGTCGTGGCGGAAGCCACGAAGATGACGCGCTCCACGTGTCCGTATTGCGGCGTGGGCTGTGGCGTCGTCATCGAGTCGCAAGGCGACCGCATCACCGGCGTGCATGGCGACCCCGATCATCCGGCCAACTTCGGACGGCTCTGCACGAAGGGCAGCACGCTCCATCTGACCGCGACGCCGGCCGTGATCCGCGATGCGCGTCTGCATCGGCCCGAGTTGCGGACGACACGCGACGAGCAAAGGCAAAAGGTCTCGTGGGATGTCGCGCTCGATCACGTCGCCGATCGCTTCGCGGCGATCATCGCCGAGCACGGTCCCGACGCGGTCGCGTTCTACATCTCCGGCCAGTTGCTGACCGAGGACTACTACGTCTTCAACAAGCTCGCGAAGGGCCTC
>CAZZWS010000216.1:0-6806 GCA_964657795.1 Beijerinckiaceae bacterium | reverse complement strand
CCCACCGCCATCGCCGGACGCCCCGCCGCCGCTACCGGCGACCCCGCCCGCGCCCCCGCGGCCCCTCGGGTCCAGGCTGCTGGCACCCGCAGTTCCGACTTGGCCGCCGCTGCCGCCACGGAAGTCCCCGCCGCCGCCGCCACCAGCGATGACGAGCGGCGTGCCGTCCTCCGTGATCACGAAGCTGCCGCCACCGCCACCGCCGCCCGGGGTCCCGCCGGAGATGGCCGCACCGTGATCGCCTCCCATCTGGCCCACGGCGATCCGCAGCATCTGTCCTGCGGCGAGCACGAACTCGCCGCCGATGTCGGCACCGCCAAAACCGGCCGAAGAGCCGCGACCGCCCTGCGCGCCGAACGCCAGGATGTTGTAAGTGCCGGCCACCGTGGCGGTGAACGTCTGGAAGCCGCCGGTATAGCCGAACGTGATCGGCGCGGCCGAGGCGATGGACGCCCAGGCGGCCAGCGCGGGCAACGCGCTGCGGGCGAGAGTGAAGAAGCGCATGGATGGGTCTCTGGAAGTTGAAGAAGTGGGCTCAGGCGAAGCAGGAAGAGCGGCCGAGGCGCGCGACCGGCGCGACGAGTGACTTGCGGGTGCGGCGCGTGGCGATCAATCCGAACAGCCCGATGCCGAGGAGGGCCAGGCTCTCCGGCTCCGGCACGCCGATCGCGGCCGGCGCCACGAGCGTGATGGTGACGGCGCCATCGCCGTAAAGCGTCGCCAGACTGAAGATCGGGTCGAGGCCGGCATCGAAGGAGGTGCCACCGTCGCCGCCCATGTAGCTGGTGCTTCCGCCCGTGTAGCCGCCACCGCCGGCGCCGCCGAGGTCTCCGCCACCGCCGCCGCCTACGCCACCTGCCCCACTAAGCGCGAGCTGTTTGCGCCCGCCCGCTCCACCGTTGACGTAGGCGAGGCCTCCGCCCCCGAACCTCGAGGCGCCGTCTCCGAGCAGGCCGCCACCACCACCGCCTGCGAACTGCGGGTCCGGCCCCGTCTGCGAGCCACCGGCGCCGCCACTCGTGGCGATCCCGCGAGCGGAACCACCGCTGTACCCGTTCCCGACGCCTCCGCCTCCCCCTGCGATCAGCAGTGGCGTGTTGGACGCACTGACGATGAACGTACCGCCCCCGCCCCCGGCGCCTTCGCTGACGGTCGCCCCCGTTTTCGACGACCCGCCCGCGCCTCCCACGAGAATGTCGAGCAGCGTGCTCGACAGGAAGGTAAAGGTCCCCTGGACGATCGCACCGAAGCCGGCGGTCTTCGTCGGATCGTAAGGGCTCGTTCCGCCGCTCGCGCCCACGGCGACGATGTCGTAGGTCCCCGCCGCGACCGTGACGCTCGTCATGCCTGGCGTGGTGGCCGTGAAGACCGGCGCGGCGGTGGCCGTGGCGATGGAGGTGAAGACCGCGGCTGCGGTCAGGGTGAAGCGGGTGAAGCGGCTAATGCGATTCATCGGTTGTCCGTAAGAGGAGTTGCTTTTCGTTGCGACGAGGTTACAAGGCCCGGTGTTCGCGATCCATTGCTTGTTTTTCAGTGGGGCGTTGCGCAAACTGCAACACGTGAAGCACCTCAGCACTCTGGCCTCCATCGTCGACGTGGCGCGCAGCGGCTCCGTCCGGAAGTCGGCGGAGCGCCTCCATCTCACGCCGTCGGCGCTGACGCGGAAGATCCAGGACTTCGAGCGGGAACTGGGCACGCCGCTGTTCGAGCGGACGACGCGCGGCATGCGGCTCAACGCCGCCGGCGAACTGCTCGTCCACCACGCCCGCGGGCAGGCCGCCGACCTCGATCGCGTCCGCGCACAGATCGCGGACCTGTCCGGCCTGCGGCGCGGTCATGTCGCCATCGTGTGCAGCCAGGCCTTCGTCGACAGCGTGATGCCGGACGAGATCGCGGCCTTCCGGGCCCGTTTCCCCGACGTCTCGTTCTCCGTCCAGATCCGCGACCATGCCCAGGCGACGGCCGCGCTGATCGCCTACGACGCCGAACTCGCGCTGATCCTGCAGCCGCCGCCGACGCCGGACCTGCAGCCGTTGTTCATCGGCGAACTGACGGTGTGCGCCGTCCTCGACGCCCGGCATCCGCTCGCCAGGAGCGGAGCGCACGCGGGAGCGGATGCCGGACCGGTGCGGCTGCGCGAGTGCCTGGGTTTCCCGCTGGCGCTGCCGGATCGCTCGCTCTCGGTCCGGCACCTGCTGGACGCGGCGATCGTGCGCTCGCACGTGCCGGTGAAGATCGTCGTGGAGTCCACTTCGATCGAATTCCTGCGCAACTACGTGCGACGCGAGCGGGTCGTGTCGTTCCAGATCGCGATCGGCATCCCCGCCGCGCGCACCGGCCTCGTCGTGCGCGAAATCGATCGCCGTGATCTCGCGCCGATGCAGGTCGTGCTGAGCCAGTTGCGTGGACGCAGGTTGTCGATCGCTTCGGCGAAGTTCGCGGAGCAGGTCGCGCGCGGCCTAGACCAGCGGTCTGCGTCCGCAGGCGCGAAGTAGTAGCGGACCGCGCGCATGGAGGGGTTCCATCGCAACGACAGAGTGCGGTCGACCCTATCGCTGCTTCCTTCTGCAAGTGGGATGGCCGCTAAAATGCGTCGATGAACGTGTTCTACGAAGAAGACGGCGGTTTCAAGGCGGGCAACGTGTTGTCCGACCAGGGCGCATCGATGCAGGTCGAGTCCGCGACGGGCAAGCGCAGCAAGGTCAAGAGCGGGCACGTGCTGTTCGATTTCGAGAAGCCGGACGCCGTGACGTTGATGCGCGACGCGCAGCAGCTCGCCGACGGCATCGACCTCGAGTTCCTCTGGGAATGCGCGCCGCAGGCCGAGTTCTCGTTCAGGGAGCTCGCGACCGACTACTTCGGCCGGACCGCCACCGCGGTAGAGTCGGCGGCGCTGATCACGCGGCTGCATTCGGCGCCGATGTACTTCTATCGCAAGGGCCGTGGTCAGTATCGGCCGGCGCCGCCCGACGCGTTGAAGGCCGCGCTCGCCGGCATCGAACGCAAGCGTCGCGAGGCCGCGTTGCAGGGCGAGCTGCGCGACGAGTTGATCGGCGGCGCTCTTCCGGAAGCGTTGCGGCCGCTGGTGCGCGAGCTGTTGTTCAGGCCCGATCGCAACCGGCCCGAGTACAAGGCGCTGATCGAGGCCGCGAGCGCGCGGACGACGACGCCCGAGCGGCTGCTGCTCGACGTCGGCGGCTTCGCGTCGGCGGCGGCGCTGCATCGCGAGCGCTTCGTGTTCGAGCAGTTTCCGCGTGGCACGGGCTTCCCGGACGTGACGGTGCCGTCGGGCGACGATGCGCTGCCGCTCGCCGGCGTCGAGGCCTTCAGCATCGACGACGCGCAGACCACCGAGATCGACGATGCCTTGTCGGTGGAGGCCCTCGAGGACGGGCGCTGGCGCATCGGTGTCCACATCGCCGCGCCCGGGCTGGCCGTCAGGCGCGACGACCCGATCGACACCATCGCGCACGAACGCTATTCGACGGTGTACTCGCCCGGCGAGAAGATCACGATGCTGCCGGACGCGGTCGTCGAGGCGTTCACGCTCGCGGCCGGACGCGCGTGTCCCGTACTGTCGCTGTACGTGGAGGCGGTCGAGGAACCTGTCGCCACGCTCGACGAGGCGCTGGATGAAGCCGCCGTTATCGACCGCGTGGCCTCGACCTGGCGCATCGTCGAGACCACGTCGCGCATCGAGCGGGTCATGATCGCCGACAACCTGCGTCACGACGATCTCGAGGATCGCGTGACGATCGCGGCGCTCGAAGGCGGAGGGTCCGACGTCGCGGTGGACTTCCCGCGGAAGTTCGAACTGTCGGTGCTGTGGCGCTTCGCCCGCGCGTTGAACGGCAAGCGGCAACAGGCGCGCATCGCGTCCGGTCTCAGGCCGGAGCGCAACCAGCGGTCCGACTACAACTTCCGCGTCGAGCGCGTCGACGGCGAGGATGGAGAAGAAGCACGCGTCGCGATCACCGAGCGCCGTCGTGGCGCGCCGCTCGACACCATCGTGGCCGAGCTGATGATCCTGGCCAACAGCACGTGGGGCAAGCTGCTGGCCGATCGCGGCGTGGCCGGCATCTATCGCGCTCAGAGCGGGGCGTTCGGACCCGCCGGCCGCGTGAAGATGATCACGCACCCCGCCCCGCACGTCGGCCTCGGCGTCGCGCAGTATGCGTGGAGCACGTCGCCGCTGCGCCGCTACGTCGACCTCGTCAATCAGTGGCAGATCGCATCGTGCATACAGGGCGGTGGCACGGCGCCGTTCACGCGCAAGGACGCGGAACTGTTCGGCATCGTGTCGGGCTTCGATGCGGCGTACGCGGCCTATGCCGACTACCAGTCGAAGATGGAACGCTACTGGTGCCTGCGCTGGCTGCAGCAGCAGGGTCGCACCGTCGTCGAGGCGCGCGCGACCGGTCGTGAGGACGCGGCGGTGCTGGTCGACATCCCGTTGCAGATTCGCGTGCCCGGCATGAGCGTCGCGCGAGGCGATGGCGGTGCGCCGGGTGCGATGACGGTCGTGCGCGGTCAACGCATCGAGGTCGAGATCGTCGCCACCGATCTCGTCGACCTGTCGGTGCAATGCCGCCTGGTGACCATCATCGAAGAGGTCGACGAGGCCGAGCTCGAAGAGCCCGAGCCGGTGGATGCGGCCACCGTGGACGTGGACCCGGACCCGGCGGCCGACCTGGCCGGGCTGGCGACCACGGCGGTCGACGCCGAGACGGTCGCGGCCGAGGCCGACGATCCCCCGGTCCTGTCGGCCTCGCCACCGACCTGACCCGCGGCCGCCGTCATGCGGACCGTCTCGCCCACGCTGCAGCCGTTGCGCGGCCACACGTTGCCGGTGGACGACGGCCGACCGATGCGGCCGTTGCGTCGGCCGGGGCAGAAGTTGCCGGTCCGACGCAAGGGCTTCCAGCCGACCGGACTGGCGATCGCGCTGATCGTGTCGATCGCGCTGCACCTGATCCTGATCGGCATCCGCTTCGTGATGCCGCAGGCCGCGCTGTTCAAGCCGCCCGACAGCGCGCTCGAGGTCATCCTCGTCAACGCGCGATCGAAAGACAAGCCGCTGACGCCGGCCGCCATCGCGCAACACGATCTCAACGGCGGCGGCGAGCAGGAGCAGGGTCGTGCGACCTCGTTCCTGAAGCCGAGTGCGGAGACGGCCGACGGCGAGGTGCTGAAGGAATCGCAGACCGCCGTGCAGCGGCTCGAGGCGGAGCAGCGCCACCTCGTTACGCAGACGCGCCCGTCGCCGCTGGCGGTCGCGCCCGAAGCGCCGCAGCGGGTCGAGGCGGCCGAGGTGATGGACGCAACGCCGACGGATGCGCTCGACACGTCGATGAAGGCGATCGCGCGGCTCGAGGCGCAGATCGACAAGCAGACGCGCGACTACAACGCGCGACCGCGCCGTGGCTTCATCGGCCCGACGACGCGCGGCACCAGCTACGCGATGTACTACGCGCAGTGGAAGGACAAGGTCGAACGCATCGGGACGATCAATTATCCTGCCGAGGCGCGTGGTCATCTGTACGGCGACCTGACGTTGCGGGTCACGCTGAATCCGGACGGCACGATCTACAACGACGAGGTCGAGGTCACGCGATCGTCGGGCTCGCCGGTGCTCGATCGCGCGGCGCGGCGCATCGTGCTGCTCGGCGCGCCCTACGGCCGCTTCTCGGACGAACTGCGACGCGAGTACGACATCTTCGAAATCTTCAGCACGTTCCGTTTCACCAAAGGCGACGCACTCGAAATGCGGACCGAACACAGATGACTTTCACGTCCACGCGAATCCGCACCTTCTGCGGCTGCCTGATGGTCTTCGCGATGGCGTGCGCCTTCGCCCAGCAGACGGTCAATACCGAGCCGTCGAAGAAGACGCTGGAGGACGCGGCGGCCGCCGGCTGCGACGGCGTGTCGACCGTGATCCGGCGCTGCGCCGACCAGGCGAAGGATGCGGCCGCGCGCGACGCCGCCAAGCGCTCCGACGACTCGCTGACGCAGTCGCGGGTCAAGGCCAAGGCAGCGTTCGATCGCCGCGACCGGCAGTCGCGCGACGACGCGTTGCAAAGCAATGCGCCGGCCGCGGCGGGGACCGCGCAACGGCTAGGCGGCGTCGAGGTCACCGGCAAGGGCGACGGCACGACGGGTGTCGAGGACGGGATCGCGAAGGCGCTGGCGCCGCCGCCGTCGCGGTCCAACGGCGACGGCACGACGTCGAAGTACGCGCCCAACGGTTCGCGCTACGACTGCATCGAGAAGTGCGTCGGACCGGCGTGCTGCGTCGAGGTCCGCTCGATGCCGGATCCGTCCCGCGTCCCCGGTGGCATCTCCGGTCGCTGATCCGTCGTCGGGGTGAGCTCGTCGAGCGCCACACCGGTCTCGCGCTACGGCGTGATCGGGCATCCGGTCGCGCACAGCCGGTCACCGGCCATCCATGCGGCATTCGCGCGCGCAACGGGGATCGGGATCGACTATCGCAAGGTCCCGGCGCCGCTCGACGGGTTCGTGGCGACGGTCGAACGCTTTTTCGTGGACGGCGGCCGCGGGCTCAACGTCACGCTGCCGTTCAAGCTCGACGCGTACGCGCTTTGCGGTGCGCGCGTGAGCGGGCGCGCGCGGCAGGCCGGCGCGGTCAACTGGCTCGCTGGTGGCGACGAGGGGCCGATCGGCGACAACACGGACGGCACCGGCCTCGTGCGTGACCTGACCCGGCTGCTGCGATCAAGCGATGCGCTGGCCGACGCGCGCGTGCTGCTGATCGGCGCGGGCGGCGCGGCGCGCGGTGTCGTGGG
>CAZZWS010000215.1:1489-6822 GCA_964657795.1 Beijerinckiaceae bacterium | reverse complement strand
CGACCGCGCGTTGGCGATCATGTTGGCCTCGGCCCGCGGGTCGAACGTGATGGCCCAGCGGGCGGCCGACTTCGTCACGATGCCGAGCTCGTCGCGGTAACCGCCGGCGCCTTCGGCCATCGTCATGTCGCCCGGTTGTCCGTCCGGAAAGGACTGCGGCAGACCGGCCAGCTCCGCTTCGGAGACGTCGGCCGCGCGAAAGCCGAAGTGCAGCCCGCTCAGCGCTTCGAAGCTCTCCGGCGTCAGCGGCGTCGTCGTCGCCATGCGGGCGGGAGGCGCCGCGTCCGCCATCGTCGTCGCAGCACACAACGCCAAGCCGCAGAAGACGAGCGCGTGCCGCGCCCGTCGAGGCAGGTCGGCGAAGACGGCAGGTTCGGGCATCGGACGCTTCATTGGGCAGGTCTGCGGATCATCACGAACATTCACGACGCGGCGCGGCGGCCCGGGGCGCGCCCGAATGCCGTGACTGCGCACCCTTCCGGCCGTGTGTTGGTTGCTATCATCGCGCACCGACGACCCGAATCGACTCGCCATGCGGCGCCGGCGTCGCGAGGATCACGAGCCTGACCGAGCGCCCGCAGCGCCTGCGGTGTGCTTCTTGCATGTCTCGCACTCCCCGGTCATGCGTCCGAACCGCGCAAAACCGTCCGCCGGCGCGCATTGCCGTAACGGGTCCCGATCCGTGACGGATCGTGACACCTGCCTTCTCACTCTGCTGGATCGCTCTTGCTGATCGGTATCGTCCGCGTCGCCCTGCAACGGCCCTACACGGTCATCGTGCTGGCGCTGTTGATCCTGATCGCCGGTCCGCTCGCGGCACTGCGCACGCCGACCGACATCTTTCCCGAGATCCGCATCCCGGTCATCGCGGTCGCATGGCAGTACACGGGCCTGCCGCCCGAGCAGTTCGCCGGGCGCATCACGACGCTGTACGAGCGCAGCCTGACGACGACCGTCAACGACATCGAACACATCGAGGCCAACTCGTACGCGGGGATCGGCGTCGTCAAGATCTTCTTCCAGCCGGGCGTCAACGTCGCCGTGGCCAACGCGCAGGTCACCGCCATCTCGCAGGCGGTGCTCAAGCAGATGCCGCCGGGCATCACGCCGCCGCTGGTGCTCAACTTCAGCGCGTCGACGGTACCGATCCTGCAGCTCGCCGTTTCGGGCAAGGGCCTGTCCGAGCAGGTGCTGTTCGACAACGCGGTCAACGCGGTGCGTCCGCCGCTCGTGACGGTCGCCGGCGCGGCGATCCCGTTTCCCTACGGCGGCAAGCAGCGGCAGGTGCAGATCGACATCGACGGCGCCGCGATGCAGGCGCGCGGACTGTCGAGCCAGGACGTGGCCAACGCTCTCGCGGCGCAGAACCTCATCATCCCGGTCGGCACCGAGAAGATCGGCAGCTTCGAATACACGCTGCAGCTCAACAGCGCGCCGTCGATCATCTCCGAGCTCGGCGACCTGCCGATCAAGGTCGTGAATGGGACGAATGGAGCAAGCGGCGCGACGGTCTACATCCGCGACGTCGCCAACGTCCACGACGGCAGTTCGCCGCAGACCAACATCGTCCACGTCGACGGCAAGCGATCGGTGCTGATGTCGGTGCTCAAGAACGGCGCCACGTCGACGCTCGCCATCGTCGACGGCATCCGCGGCAAGCTGGCCGAGATCAAGCCGCAGCTGCCCGACGCGTTGACCGTCACGCCCATCAACGACCAGTCGATCTTCGTGCGCGCGGCCATCAAGGGCGTGGCCGTCGAAGGCGCCATCGCCGCGGCGCTGACCAGCCTGATGATCCTGCTGTTCCTCGGCAGCTGGCGCTCGACCGTGATCATCGCGGTGTCGATCCCGCTGTCGATTCTCGGGTCGATCATCGCGCTCTCCGCGATCGGCGAGACGCTCAACATCATGACGCTCGGCGGTCTCGCGCTCGCGGTCGGCATCCTCGTCGACGACGCGACGGTGACCATCGAGAACATCAACTGGCACCTCGAACACGGCAAGGATGTCGAGACCGCGATCATGGATGGCGCGGCGCAGATCGTGACGCCGGCGTTCGTCTCGCTGCTGTGCATCTGCATCGTGTTCGTGCCGATGTTCTTCCTGACCGGCGTCGCGCGCTTCCTGTTCGTGCCGATGGCCGAGGCGGTGATGTTCGCGATGGCCTTCTCGTTCATCCTGTCGCGCACGCTGGTGCCGACGATGTCGAAGTTCCTGCTCAAGCCGCACGTCCTGCACGACGAAGGCGCCGCGCCTCCGGTTTCGCGCAATCCGCTGGTGCGCTTCCAGCGCGGCTTCGAGGCGCGCTTCGAGCGCATCCGCGGCGGCTACAAGGGACTGCTCGCGATGGCGCTCGGGCGACGCCCGATCTTCGTGATCTGCTTCATGGCCGTGGTGCTGGCGTCGTTCGGCCTCGCGCCGTTCCTCGGCAGCAACTTCTTTCCGGCGGTCGACGGCGGCCAGGTGCTGATGCACGCGCGCGTGCCGGTCGGCACCCGGGTGGAGGAGACGGCCGCGCGCTTCGCCGACATCGAGGAAGCCATCCGTCGCGTGATCCCGGCCAGCGAGATCGACACGCTGGTCGACAACATCGGCCTGCCGTACTCGTCGATCAACCTGACCTACAACAACACCGGCGTGCTCGGCACGCAGGACGGCGACATCCAGATCGCGTTGCACGAAGGGCACGAGCCGACCGCCGACTACGTCCGCATCCTGCGCGAGAGACTGCCGCGCGAATTTCCCGACACCACGTTCTCGTTCCCGCCCGCCGACATCGTCGGGCAGATCCTCAACTTCGGGGCGCCGGCCCCGATCGAGGTGCAGATCCGCGGCAACAACCTCGACGGCAACTTCGCGTACGCCAACACGATGCTCAAGGCGATCCGCGCGATCCCCGGCGTGGCCGATGCGCGCATCCAGCAGTCGCGCAAGAACCCGACCTTCGACATCGACGTCGATCGTACGCAGGCGCAAGGCGTGGGCATCACGACGCGCGACGTCACCAACAGCATGGTCGTCAGCCTCGCCGGCAGCAGCCAGGTCGCGCCGACGTTCTGGCTCAACCCGGCCAACGGCATCTCGTATCCCATCGTGCTGCAGGCGCCGCAGTACCAGCTCGACTCGCTCGAAGCGCTCGCCAACATGCCGATCGGTGGTTCCAATGCGGGCACGAGCGGTGCGGCGCCCCAGGTGCTCGGCGGCCTCGCGCGCTTCAAACGCGGCTCGTCGAGCGCGGTGGTCAGCCAGTACGACATCCAGTCCCTGATCCAGATCAACGCGACCACGCAGGACCGCGATCTCGGTGGCGTCGCCGGCGACATTCGCAAGGTCATCGCCGACACGGCGAAGTCGGTGCCGCGCGGCTCGTCGGTCGCGTTGATCGGCCAGGTCCGCACGATGGACCGCGCGTTCTCCGGACTGATGTTCGGCCTGCTCGGTGCGATCGTGCTGATCTACCTGCTGATCGTCGTCAACTTCCAGTCGTGGAGCGACCCGTTCGTGATCGTCACGGCGCTGCCCGCGGCGCTGGCCGGCATCGTGTGGATGCTGTTCGGCACCGGGACCACGCTGTCGGTGCCGGCGCTGACCGGCGCCATCATGTGCATGGGCGTGGCCACGGCCAACAGCGTGCTGGTGATCAGCTTCGCGCGTGAACGCCTCGAGGAATTGGCGCACTTGCCGGATGCGTCCACCGCGGCCGCGCTCGACGCCGGCTTCGTGCGCTTCCGCCCGGTGCTGATGACCGCGCTCGCGATGATGATCGGCATGTTGCCGATGGCGCTCGGGCTCGGCGAAGGCGGCGAGCAGAACGCGCCGCTCGGCCGTGCCGTGATCGGCGGTCTGCTGTTCGCGACGACGGCCACGCTGTTCTTCGTGCCGGTCGTCTTCAGCCTCGTGCACCGGCGTCACGGCGAGCAGCTCGAGGACAAACGTGCAGCACATGCACTCCCGCATGTGCCCCCTTCCGCAGTCGGAGGTCTCGATGTCGTCTGAACCCGCACCTCAATCCGCCGCGCCTGTCGTCGAGACGCCACCTTCGCGGCGCAAGCTGCGTCTGTCCGGGATCGCGATCGCGGTCGTCGCGTTGCTGATCGTCGGCGCGGGCATCGTGACCCGCACGTCGAACGCGGCGAAGCTGCGCGATCGTGCCGACGACGTCTCGATCCCGACCGTGTCGCTGATCACGCCGGGCAAGGCGGGCGGCTCGGGCACGCTCGAACTGCCCGGTCGACTCGAAGCGTATTCCCGCGCGCCCATCTACGCGCGGGTCAGCGGCTATCTCAAGAACTGGAAGGCCGACATCGGCACGCCGGTGAAAGCCGGGCAGCTCCTCGCCGAAGTCGAGACGCCCGACCTCGACCAGCAGCTGCTGCAGGCCAGGGCCGACCTCGCGAGCGCGAAGGCCAACGCGGCGCAGGCCGCGACCACGTCGAAGCGTTGGCAGTCGCTGCTCGCAGGCGACTCGGTCTCCAGGCAGGAGGCCGAGGAGAAGGCCAACGACCTCGCCACCCGGCAGGCGATGGTCAGCTCGGCCCAGGCCAACGTCGATCGCTACGTGGCCATGAAGACCTTCGCGCGCATCGTGGCCCCGTTCGACGGTACGGTCACATCGCGCTCGACCGACGTCGGCGCGCTGATCAACGCGGGCAGCGGCTCGGGGCCGGAGCTGTTCACGGTGTCCGACGTCCGCAAGCTGCGGGTCTACGTCAACGTGCCGCAGAATTACGCATCGGTCGTCGGGCGCGGGACGAAGGCCCGGCTCAGCGTGCCCGAGCGTCGCGGCAAGTTCTACGACGCCACCGTCGAGTCGTCGTCGGGCGCCGTCAACGCGGCGTCCGGCACGATGCTGATCCAGCTGGCCGTCGACAACGCCAATCAGGACCTGTTGCCGGGCGGCTTCGCGACCGTGACGATGCAACTGCCGAGCGACAACGGCGCACTGGGCGTACCGCCGGGCGCCCTGATCTTCGACCGCCACGGCATGCGCGTGGCGACGGTCGGCCCCGACAACAAGGTGACCTTGAAGTCGGTGACCATCGGCCGCGATCTCGGGCGCGTCGTCGAGCTCGCGTCGGGACTCTCGCCGAACGACCGTGTCATCGAGAGCCCGCCTGACAGCATCGCCGACGGCGACGTCGTGCGCGTCGCCGCGGCCGAACCGAAGACCGCGCCGGCGACGGTCGACCATGCGGCGAAATAGGATCGCCGTCACGGCGTGCTTCGCTGCGTACTCTGCGACGAGTCTCCTGCTCGGCGCCTGTTCGTTCACGCCGAAGCTGGAGGTTCCGGTCGTCGAAGCCGGCGACCACTGGAAGGAGTCGACGCCGTGG
>CAZZWS010000215.1:294-1479 GCA_964657795.1 Beijerinckiaceae bacterium | reverse complement strand
CCACGGCGCAACCGGCCGACGCGTTGCCGCGCGAAACGTGGTGGACGATCTACGGCGACGCCGAGCTCGACTCGCTGCAGACGACGCTCGTCGCCAACAGCCCCGATCTCGCCGCGGCATTCGCACGCTATCAGCAGGCCCACTTCGTCACCGACCAGTTGCGGGCGAGCCTCTTCCCGCAGATCTCGCTGACCGGCAACGGGCAACGCGATCGCCAGGGGGAGGATCGGCCGCTGCGCGTGCTGGGGCCCTCCTCGCCGGACAACTACAACTCGTACACGGTCGGCCTGCAGCTCGACTACGAGTTCGATCTCTGGGGTCGCATCCGCAATCAGGTCGTCTCGGGTCGAGCGTCCGAAGACGCCGCGCGCGCGGACCTCGAATCGGCCCGTCTCAGCCTGCAGGCGCAGCTCGCGGACAGCTACATCGCGTTGCGCGGACTCGATCACGACGTCGCGTTGCTGAAGGACGCGGTCGACGCCTATCGGCGGGCGCTCGAACTGACGACGTCGCGCCACGATGGCGGCATCGCGTCGGGCCTCGACGTCGCCCGCGCGCAGACGCAGCTCGACGCGACGCGCTCGCTGGTCTCGCAGTCGCTCGCGCAACGGGCGCTGCTCGAACACGCCATCGGTGCGCTGGTCGGCGTGTCACCGACGCAGTTCGCCATCGCGCCACGCGTCGTCGACATCGCGCTGCCCCAGGTGCCCGTGGACGTCCCGTCGACCTTGTTGCAACGCCGCCCCGACATCGCCGCCGCGGAACGTCGCATCGAAGCGGCCAACGCCAACATCGGCGTCGCGCAGGCCGCCCGCTATCCGCAAGTCACGTTGAGCGGCCTGCTCGGCTTCCAGAGCAACGCGATCGGCAACCTGCTCGGCGCACCCAACAGGTACTGGGCGCTCGGCCCGTCGCTGGTGGCGCCGCTGTTCGACGCGGGCCGCCGGCGCGCCGAGGTCGAACGCACGCGGGCCGTCCTCGACGAGAACGGCGCGCGCTATCGCGGTATCGTGCTCGGCGCGTTCCAGCAGGTCGAGGACAACCTCGCCCTGCTGAACCACTATCGCGACGCGGCCGCGTCCGAAAAGTCCGCGCTCGCCGCGGCCCAGCGCTCGCTCGACTACGCCACGTTGCGGTATCGCGAGGGGGCCGTGAACTATCTCGAGGTGGTGACGGCGCAGACCG
>CAZZWS010000215.1:0-284 GCA_964657795.1 Beijerinckiaceae bacterium | reverse complement strand
ACGCTGGAAACGCAGCGCAGCTCGCTCAATCTCGACGTGCTCCAGCGCCGCGCCAGCGTGCAGCTGATCCGCGCGCTCGGGGGCGGATGGTCGGGCAACGCCGCACCGGGTGGCTGAGCGCTGTCAGCGCCAGGGCGGCGGCGGGCGTTGTTCATGGAGCGAGTCGCCGAACCGGCAGTCGCTTCCTCCGATGCCAATATCGGCCTCGCAAACAGCGGCAACGCCGTGAAACTCCCGTATCGTCCGGCGCGAGGACTTGCGGTCACGACCCGGCGCCGGCATTG
>CAZZWS010000214.1:0-6843 GCA_964657795.1 Beijerinckiaceae bacterium | reverse complement strand
GATCAAGAGGGTCGATCAAAACCGCCGCGTCAGCAGCATGTTGGCGCCGTCACGACTGATCTCGGTACGCGACAGGAAGCTCATGCCCAACAGGGCAGGGCCGTCGTAGCCGTCGATGACGCCGGCGTCGACGTTGGTGAGCTCGACGTTGCCGACCCTGACGCGATCGAGTTTGACGACGTGGTACCGGACCCTGCCGTTCGCCGTTCCCGCGTCGGCGACCGGCGCCTGCAGATAGGCGATCGCGAGGCGCTTCGCATCGCCGGGCGACAGCACCACCATCGTGGCGCCGGTGTCCACGAGGAAGCGGACACCGACGCCGTTGACGAAACCATCGGTCGCGAAATGGCCGCGGTCGTCCGACGTCAAGACCGCGGTCGTGCGGTCGCTGCTCGTGGCGCGCGCCAGGTACGAGCCCATCGCGATGGTCTGGCGTCGGCCATCGACGACGAACGTGGCGCCGTCGCCGTCGACCGCGACCAGCCTGTATCCGGCGACCGTGTCACCGATGCCGATGCTGCGCGGCGATGCGCCGTCGATCGTGACGACGGCCTTGCCCGGAAAGACGCCGACGACGTTGATCGTCGCCGCCTTCACCGCGATTGCGACGAGTCCGATGCCGAGGGCGCACAGCCGTGCGGCTATTCGAGGCTGCACGGGCGAAAGCCGCGAAACTCAGTCGCGAAAATTGTTGAAGTCGAGCGGCATGTCCGTCACCGACTTCTTGAGCAACGCGATCGCCGACTGCAGGTCGTCGCGCTTCGCTCCGGTGATGCGCACCGCGTCGCCCTGGATGCTCGCCTGCACCTTCATCTTGGCGTCCTTGATGGCCTTGACGATCTTCTTGGCCGCGTCGGACTCGATGCCGTTCTTGACCTTGACCACCTGCTTGACCTTGTCGCCACCGACCTTCTCGACCTTGCCGATGTCGAGGAAGCGGACGTCCACGCCGCGCTTCGTCATCTTGGCGTTGACGATGTCGCGGACCTGACCGAGCTGGAACTCGGAGTCGGCGAACAGCGTCAGGTCGCGCTCCTTCTGCTCGATGCGCGAGTCCGACCCCTTGAAGTCGAAGCGCGTGCCGACCTCCTTGTTGGCCTGGTCGACGGCGTTGCGGACTTCGACGAGACTGGCTTCGGAGACGACGTCGAACGAGGGCATGAGGTGGGCGCGGTGATGATGCGAAGAGGGCGGAAAGTATAGACGAGCAGGGTCCGTCGAAGCACCGCGAAGACCGGTGCGCCGGGGCCGACGAGGCCGTGGATATACTCCGCCGCTCTCCGTCACCCTCGGCCGTACCGATGCGCATCGAACTTCAGAGCGACGTCTCGCTGACGCGCTTCAACACCTTCGGGATCGATGTGAAGGCCCGTCGTTTCGCGCGCGTGGAATCGGTCGATGCTCTGCAGGCGTTGCGTGCGCACGCCGTCTGGAACGACGGTCCCCGTCTCGTGCTCGGCGGCGGCAGCAACGTGCTCTTCACGCGCGACTTCGACGGGCTGGTGATCCACCTCGCGACGCGTGGACATCGTCATCTCGGCGACGACGGCGAAGCGCATCTGGTCGAGGTGCAAGCCGGCGAGAGCTGGGACGGCTTCGTGCGCAGCAGCGTCGCGAACGGCTGGCCGGGCCTCGAGAATCTCGCGCTGATCCCGGGCTCCGTCGGAGCGTCGCCGGTGCAGAACATCGGCGCGTACGGCGTCGAGCTGGCCGAGCGCTTCGCATGGCTCGAAGCGTTGAACCTCGACAGCGGCGAAACGAAATGGATGTCGCTCGACGACTGCGCGTTCGGTTATCGGGACAGCGTCTTCAAGCGTGAGCCCAAGAGACCGCTCGTCATCACGCGGGTCGTGTTCCGCCTGCCGAAGCGCTGGCAGTCGTCATGCGACTACACCGACGTGCGGCTGCGTCTCGAACACGACGGAACCGTCGATCCCACGCCGCAGCAGATGGTCGACGTGGTGACCGCGATCCGCCGCGAGAAGTTGCCGGACCCGGCGGTGATCGGCAACGCCGGCAGCTTCTTCAAGAACCCCATCGTCGACGCGGCGGCATGGGACGCGTTGCGGGCGACCGAACCGGCGATCATCGGCCATCCGCAGCCCGACGGCCGCTTCAAGCTCGCGGCCGGCTGGCTGATCGATCGCTGCGGCTGGCGCGGTCGCTCGCTGCCGGGCTCCAACGGCGCTGCTGCGGTCCACGATCGTCAGGCGCTGGTGCTCGTCAATCGCGGCGGGGCCGGTGGCGCCGACATCCTGGCGCTCGCCACCGCGGTTCGTCGGTCGGTCGAGGATCGTTTCGGCGTCGACCTGGAACCCGAGCCGCTGATCGTGTGATCGCGCAGCGCCTCATGATGCGTCGCATCTTCTGGTAACTCTCGATGGCGCCTCGGCCGGCGCGACTCGCATATTGCGCGACGCGGATCGTCCGCTGCACCACGTGACGTCGATCGGTGTCGACGCCGGCGCAGCGGGAACGAATCCTCGACCACCAGGAGCCGCCATGACCTTTCCCCGCCGCCTCGCGATGACCCTTTTCTGTCTCGCGCCCGTTTGCGTCTTCCCATCGGCCGCATCCGCCGAGACGGACGCCGCCGGGTTCGAACGCGTGTTTCCCGATCACGTGGTCTGGAAGGACGTCCCGAATGGCCTCGGCGTGCAGGCCGCGGTCGTTTCCGGCGATCCCTCGAAACCCGGCGTCTACGTCGTCCGCGTCAAGTTTCCGCCGGGTGTCAGCAGCGCACCGCACATCCACGCCGAAGATCGCTTCGCGATCGTGTTGAAAGGCACGTGGTACACCGGGACCGACGCCGACTGGGATCCGGCGAAGGCGGTCGCCTTGCCGGTGGGCGGTTTCATGAAGCATCCCGCGGGCGCCGTCCATTTCGATGGCGCCAGGGACGGCGAAGTGATCCTCCAGATCATCGGCATCGGACCCAGCAAGAAGACGTCGGTCGTGCCCGGCCTGCCCGAGTTCGGCGCGCCGCACCGGCTGAACTGAGCGCAGCCCGCGGCGCCCTGCGAGCGCCACGCACGCTCAGCGGCGCTGGCCGAGCGGCTCGATGCCGCTGCAATCCGCACCGAGCCACTTGCTGACCACGTCCACGTGGATCTTGCGGCCGCCGGCGTCCTGGTCGATCACGCCGATCACGGATTCGGGCGTCTTCGCTTCCCACGTCATCGTGCCGGTGGACGGCACCGGCGTCGTGCAGGTGGTGGTCATCACCAGCTTGGTGGACGTGCGCGACACGGTCTCGACCGCGCAACCGACCTGAGGCGGTGGCACGAAGCCTTTCTCCAGATCGGCTTGTCTGACGCAGCTCTTGCGGACCTGCGGCTGGCCGGCGCCGATCGCTGCCATCCTCTGCTCGGCCATCGCGCGTCGCTCGGGGGTCATCTTGGCCAGCATGTCCGGCGGGATCGTCATGCCCGATGTCGTCACCGTGGTTTCCCACGCGCCCGGCTTCGCGTCGAAGGCCTGAGCCGACGCCGACAGCGGCCATGCCAACGCGGCGACGGAACCGCCGACGCACAACATCGAGCACAGACGGCCGAGCATGCGATCTCCCGATCGGACCTTCACGACCGGCTGCGCTTTGCCGTCTCGGCGATCCGCATTCTCAGTGCATTGAGCTTGATGAAGCCGCCGGCATCGGCCTGGTTGTACGCGCCACCGTCGTCGTCGAAGGTCGCGATGGTCTGGTCGAACAGCGTGTCCTTCGAGTCGCGCGCGACGACCGTGACGCTGCCCTTGTAGAGCTTCAGGCGCACGAAGCCGTTGACGCTGGTCTGCGTGTGGTCGATCAGCACCTGCAGCGCGCGACGCTCCGGGCTCCACCAGTAGCCGTTGTAGATCAGGCTCGCGTAGCGCGGCATCAGGTCGTCCTTCAGGTGCGCGACCTCGCGATCGAGTGTGATGGATTCGATGCCGCGGTGAGCCTTCAGAAGGATGGTGCCGCCGGGCGTCTCGTAGCAGCCGCGTGACTTCATGCCGACGTAGCGGTTCTCGACCAGGTCGAGGCGGCCGATGCCGTGCCTGCCGCCGAGTTCGTTGAGCTTGGTCAGCACTTCGGCCGGGCTCATCGGGTTGCCGTCGATGGCGACGACGTCGCCTTTCGTGAACTCGACGTCGATGTATTGAGCCGCATCCGGCGCGGCTTCGGGCGACACGGTCCAGCGCCACATCGACTCCTCGGCCTCGGCCTTCGGGTCCTCGAGATGACGGCCCTCGAAGCTGATGTGCAGCAGGTTGGCGTCCATCGAATAGGGCGCGCCGCCCTGCTTGTGCTTCATGTCGATCGGGATGCCGGCGTCCTCGGCATAGGCCAACAGCTTTTCGCGGCTGAGCAGGTCCCACTCGCGCCATGGCGCGATGACCTTGATGCCCGGCTCCAACGCGTAATAGCCGAGCTCGAAGCGGACCTGGTCGTTGCCCTTGCCGGTCGCGCCGTGCGACACGGCTTCGGCGCCGGTGGCACGCGCGATCTCGATCTGACGCTTGGCGATCAGCGGGCGCGCGATCGATGTGCCGAGCAGGTACTCGCCTTCGTAGATCGCGTTGGCGCGGAACATCGGGAAGACGAAGTCGCGGACGAACTCCTCGCGCAGGTCGTCGATGTAGATGTTCTCGGGCTGGATGCCGAGCAGCAGGGCCTTCTTGCGCGCCGGTTCGAGCTCTTCGCCCTGGCCGATGTCGGCCGTGAACGTGACGATCTCGGCACGGTAGTTGTCCTGCAGCCACTTGAGGATGACGGAGGTGTCCAGGCCGCCGGAATAGGCGAGGACGACTTTCTGGATGTCGCTCATGATGTGCGCCCGGAGGCGTCGGTGCGGCGTGGAGCCGGGTCGATCGGTCAGGTCACCGGGCGACGCGTGGTGACTGAACACCGGATCGCTCGGGATCGTGCTGGATACCTCGCGGCGGGCCCGCGAAGACGCACGAATTATAGAGGACTGCGATAGAGGCTGCGACCGCGCGCCGCCGGCGCCAGCCGCCGCCGTCAGCCCAGGTTGAGTTGCTGCTGGCGCGCCTGCAATTCCTTGCGCTGGCGCTTGGATCGATAGAGCGCCGCGTCGGCCAGCGCCACGAGCTCGTTGGGATGCCTGCTGTCGTCCGGGAAGCACGCGATGCCGAACGACACCGCGACGCCCGATCGCGTGCCGTCGGGGGCTCGCGGCAGCATTTCGTGCAAGCCTTGCGCGAACGCTTCGAGGCGTGCCTCGCCGACCATCAGGTTGGTCCGCGGCAGGAAGATGCAGAACTCGTCGCCGCCGTAGCGGAACGCGCGGTCCTCGTCGCGGAAGAACTCGCGCAGCAGGTGACCCGCCGCCGAAAGAATCTGGTCGCCGGCCACGTGTCCGTGCTTGTCGTTGAACTGCTTGAAGTGGTCGAGATCGAGCATCGCGACGATCACGTGCTGCTTGTTGATCGCGCTCTTGTCGATCATCTGGGTGAGCGTCGGCAGCAGGTTGCGCCGGTTCAGCAGGCCGGTCAGCGGGTCGCGCGACGCCTGCTCGCGAAGCTCGTCGTGGCTGGCCTCGATCTCGGTGACGCGCGTCTGCAGTTCGGTATTGACCGCTTCGAGTTCGGTCTTCGCCTGCAACAGACGGATGCGTTCGGCCTCCGCGGCATCGCGCTCGCGACGGATGCCCTCCATCTGCAGCATGGCCTGGGAGTACGCCAGGCGCACGTCGCGCGTCGTGTCCTGCCAGCGTCGATGCGAGGCGTGATACCGCTGATGCCAGCGGAACGCGCGCCGGTAATCGCCGCGTTTCGCGTAGAGCGTCGAAACGCCGAGCGCGGTCTTCCAGAACTGCGTCAGGTGCGGATGGCGCCGCAGGTTCCACAACGCGACGCGCCACGCGTTGACCGCTTCCGCTTCCTTGCCTTGCTCGAAGGCGATGCGGCCCTGGTTCCACTTGGCCGTGCCGACGCCCATCGGATATTCGCGGCCGATGGCCGCGTCGAGCGCATCGAACACGTAGCTCTGCGCTTCGACGAGATGGCCGGTCTCGATGAGGTTCTCGGCCACGGTCGTCATCACGTCGCCGGGGCGGAACTGGAGGAACTGTTCCGGGTTCTGCTCGAGCGACGCGTTGACCTCGATCGTCGCCTCCTCGATGCGCCCGGTGTTGATCAGACAGTACGCGAGGTTGGACCGGCACATGACCTCGAAGCCCGGCATGCCGATGCGATGACGCTCCGCGAGCGCCATGCGGATACAGCTCTCCGCGCCTTCCCAGTCGCCGGCGTGGAGCAGCGTGCTGCCGACGTTGAACGCCAGCAGCGCATGCGCCGGCGGATAGTGGAAGCGGAAGAACTCGAGTCCGATCAGCAGATCGCGAAACGCCAGTTCCGGCTTGCCGAGCCCCAGCAGCGTGATGGCGCGCCACAGGCGGATGTAGTGCTCGTCGGCGGGCTCGAGCGCGTCGGGCTGCGACAGCGCGCGTTCGAACGACACCATCGACGCGACCAGGTCGCGCTCGACCCAGTGCAGCGCGGCATGGACGCCGTGGATGATCTGCAGCAGCCGCTGGAACGCGGGCGTGCGCTGTGTCGACTGGGCGAGAGCCGCGCGTGCCTTGGCCAGATGCGAACGCGCCGCCATCGCATCGGCGACCCGGACGTGACTGCTGGCCGCGGTCAGATGCGCGAAGACGATGTCGTTCGGCGACGCCTGACGATGCGTGACGAGATAATTCTCCGCCATCGCCGCGGTGTCGATCGGCGAGCACGGGTGGTTGAGCCACGCCGCCTCCAGCGTCGCGTCCAGCGAACGTTCGGGGGCGCTCGGGTGGGCCGCGCTCACGATGGTTGACGACGGAGCGGTCGAAGACGCAGCGG
>CAZZWS010000213.1:5059-6865 GCA_964657795.1 Beijerinckiaceae bacterium | reverse complement strand
ATCGTCATCGTCATCGTCATCGACCCTCGAATCCGCACCGCGTTTCACGTTCGGCGGCGACGCGCAGAAGCCGCGTGGGGGCACGTCGCAGGGTCAGCCGGTCACCGTCGACCGATCGCCGTCCGCCGCGTGGATCGCGTTGCAGGCGCCGGGACTCGATCTCCGCGAGCGCGACCGCCGCGCGATCCTCGCGATGGCCGGCACCTGGCGCGTGGCGTTCGACTTCGTCGAGGTGGCGACCTTCGCGGGCGCCGAAGCAGCGAATCCGAAAGCGTTGGCGCCGTATCAGTCGTGGGGCACCGAGAAGGTCTACGTGGACCGCGACGAGCCCGGCCTGCTGAGCCTGGTCCACATTCTCGAGATGCGCATCGTCGGCGCCGACGGCAAGGTGAGCGAGCCGATCGTGACGAAGCACTGGCGTCAGGAGTGGGCTTACGAACCGACGGCGATCGTCGAATACCGTGGCGGCGACCGCTGGCAGCGACGCCCGGTCGCCGCTGACGAACGCGCCGGCGCGTGGTCGCAGACGGTGCTGCAGGTCGACGAGTCACCGCGCTATGCGAGCATCGGTCGGTGGGTCCATACGCCGAGCTTCTCGACCTGGATCAGCGGCGACACCTGGCGGCCGCTGCCCCGTCGCGAATGGACCGTACGCCGCGACTATCAGGTGCTGGCCGGCACCAACCGCCACACCATCGTTCCGTCCGGCTGGCTGCAGGAGGAGAACAACCTGAAGACGGTGGTGACGACCGACCGCGCCATCGACGTCGGGCATCCCTACGTCGGACGTGAGTACGGCGTCGCGCGCTACGAGCGCATCCGCGACGCGAACTTCGGCGCCGCGGACCACTACTACGAACGTACGCGCGCGTTCTGGGACCGCGTCGAGGACACGTGGAACGCCGACTTCGCGACCCGCGGCGCGATCACGCTGCAGGGCGAATCGGATCAGAAGGCCTTCTTCGTCCCGCTGTTCGAGCGCGCCGACCAGATCGAGCAAAAGGGGCCGTCACCCGACGACGACGCCGTGATCCGCGCGACGCTGGACCGGATGCGCGCGCCGGAGCGCTGACCGGGATCGTTTCACGACCCGCCGGGCCGATCAATGTGCTCTATGCTTTACATTCTTCCACGTGTCAGTTATGTTTGACACGTGAAAGAGAAAAAGCATGTGCTGACTGATGGCGACCGGTTGCTGACGATCCTGGCAGCCCTCGACAGTCCGCAGCGGCTGCGGATCATCGCGACGCTGCAGACCGGAGGACGCAACTACATCAGCCAGCTCGCGCGCGAGATCGGCATCAGTCGTCCTTTGCTGCATCTGCATCTGCAGAAGCTCGAGGACGCCGGCCTCGTCGCGAGCCGGCTGGAACTGTCCGAAGACGGCAAGGCGCTCAACTATTTCGAAGTCACCGCATTCGCTCTCGACCTGACCGCGGCCACGATCGCCGCGGCTGCAAGGACCCTCACGACCAGACCCGAGAAGTAGGAACCCATCATGTCCGAACACCTGTATCTGTTGACGATCGGTCTGCCGCTGCTGACCCTGCTGCTGATCTTCGGCATGCGCTACTGGGCGATGGCGCAGCAGGCGCGGGCACGCTTCGCCGACGACCGCGCCTATCGTCCGATCGCCGAGAGCGCCGTTTCGAGTCAGGCCGGGATCGCGGTGGCGCTCACGGACATCCAGTCCACGCTGGTCGATCTCCGTACACGCCTGACGGCGGTCGAACACATCCTCAAACAGGTGGAATAGTCCATGGCCGCGTCCCCGATCCCGGAAGCCGGCAACGCCCGGATGTCCTC
>CAZZWS010000213.1:0-5049 GCA_964657795.1 Beijerinckiaceae bacterium | reverse complement strand
CGATGGCGCCGTCGGTCACGCCGTCGTTGCCGCGCCTCTACGCGCTCCGGGCCGTGTACCTGCTGCTCGTCGTCGGACTGGGCGTCGAGGTGTGGCCTGACCTCCTTCGGCACGACGGACCGTGGGACGTCATGGGCAGCGCGGTCTCCTGCATGCTGGCCGCGCTCTCGCTGCTGGCCCTGGTCGGGTTGCGGCATCCGTTGCGGATGCTGCCGCTGCTGTTCTTCGAGACGCTGTGGAAGACGATCTGGCTGATCGTCGTGGCCGCGCCGCTGTGGCTCGGCCCCGGCATGGACGAACACACGTGGAACACGGCAGCCGCCTGTCTGATGGGCGTCGTCTTTCCGCTGGTCATTCCCTGGCGCTACGTGTTTCGCACGTTCGTGGCGGCGCCCGGCGACCGGTGGCGGTGACCACCGATCGCCTTCGCCTCACATCAGCTTGTCGAGCGTGATCGGCAGGTCGCGCACCCGCTTGCCGCACGCGTTGTAGATCGCGTTGGCCACCGCAGCACCGACCCCGGTGATGCCGATCTCGCCGATGCCGTGCGCTCCCATCGGTGCGTGCGGGTCGGGGATGTCGGTCCAGATGACGTCGATCTCGGGCACGTCCATGTGGACCGGCACGTGGTACTCGGCGAGGCTGGGATTCATGATGCGACCGTTGCGCTCGTCGAACTGCGTCTCCTCCATCAGCGCCATCCCGAGTCCCATGATGATGCCGCCGCGGAACTGGCTGGTCGCGGTCTTCGAATTGAGGATGCGGCCGCAGTCGAACGAACCGAGGAAGCGGGTCACGCGGACCTCACCGGTCACCTCGTTGACGCGCACCTCGCAGAACTGCGCGCCGTACGAATGCATCGACCAGTGTTGCGTCTCGAGCGGCGGCGGGGCCTCGCCTTCGACCGTGAGCTCGTCCAGGTTGGCGCGCGTCAGCAGCGATACATAGCTCTCGTGCTTCGACGGATCCTCGATGCCGCACAGACCGTCGTCCCGTCCCTCGACCTCGTCGGCATCCAGGCCGTGCAGCGGCGACTCCGTGTCGGCGTGCTTCAACAGCTGCTTGACGAGTTCGGCCTGCGCCACCATCACGGCGCTGCCGATCGACGCCGTCTGCTGCGAACCGCCGGCCAGCACCACGCCGGGAAAACGCGAGTCGCCGTAGCAGACCTGCACGCGGTCCATCGGCAGGCCGAGCCGCTCCGCGGCGACCTGCGTATGCGTGGTGGCCGTGCCCATGCCCATCTCGTGGGCAGCGATCTCGACCCTGGCCTGGACGACCCCGGCGGTCGTCTTCGACAACGTGATCCGCGCCGCGCCTCCCGGCATCCGGTAGTACGGATAGGTCGCACTCGCGCAGCCCACGCCGACCAGCCACTCGCCGTCGCGCCGCGAGCCGGGCTGCGCATTTCGCTCGTGCCAGCCGAATTTTTCCGCACCGGCGCGCCATGCTTCGACGTGATGCCGTGAAGAGAACGGCATCCCCGTCGTCGGGTCCTTCTCGGGCTCGTTCTTCAACCGCAGCTCGATCGGGTCCATGCCCATCGCGTCGGCCAGTTCGTCGATGCCGCATTCGAGCGCGTACGTGCCGACCGACTCGCCCGGTGCGCGCATGAACGTGTTGGCGATCATGTCCATCTTGGCGACCTGCACGTCGAGCTTGAACGCACCGGCCGCGTACATGCAGCGCGAACCCACGATGAACGGCTCGGGCATCGCGTTGTGCGCGGTCATCGTCACCGTGCCGGTGTGGATCAGCGCGTCGAGCTTGCCGTCGGCCTGCGCGCCCAGCGCCACGCGCTGCTCGGTGCTGGTCCGCCCGCCGACGATGCGATAGACCCCTTCGCGCGACAGCATGATGCGCACCGGCCGTCCCGCGAGCTTCGACGCGGCCGCCCCCAGGATCTGGTGCTGCCACATCGTCTTGCCGCCGAAGCCGCCGCCCACGTACGGCGACGTCACGTGAACCTGCTCCTCCTTCAGTCCGAAGACTTCGGCCAGCGAAGAAGCCATGTGCACCACGCCTTGCGACGCGTCGTGCAAGGTGAGTTCGAGGTCGTCCCCTTCGCCCTTCCACGCGATGGTGGCCGCATGCAGCTCGATCGCGTTGTGATTGAGGCGTGGCGTGTGATACGTGACGTCGATCCGGTGCGGCGCGGCGACGAGCGCGGCTTCGGCGTCGCCGGTCTCGACGTGCTGCGGCTCGCCGTGGAACGAACCCAGCTCCGTGCCATGCGACTTCGCCGCGGCCACCGAGGTCACCGACGGCGTGGCCTCGTAGGTGACCTGCACCAGCGACTTCGCGTGATCGGCCTGTTCCTGCGTCTCGGCCAGCACGACGGCGACGACCTCGCCGTTCCAGTGGATGGCCTCGTCCTGCATGGTCGGCAGGTTGCTGCCGCCGGCCGCCTTGGCACTCGTGCCGAACAGCGGCGCCGGCTTCATCCGCGGGGCGTTGCGATACGTCATCACGAGCACGACGCCCGGCGCGGTCTCGGCCGCGCTGGTGTCCAGCGTCGCGATGCGGCCCTTGGCGATCGTGCTGTAGACGAGCGCCGCGTAGGCCATGCCGTCCATCGGGAATTCGGCCGCGAAGCGCGCCTTGCCCTGCACCTTCAACGGGCCGTCGAGTCGCGAGACCGGCTGGCCGATCAGGCCGTGCTTCCGCGCGATCAGCGGGTCGGGCTTGCCGCCCGGCATCCACGCGTCGGGCGCGTGCTCGATGGCCGTCTTCATCACCGTCATGACGGCGCCCTGCACCGCGTTCTTGATCCCGCTCATGCACGTGCTCCCTGCGAGGTCAGACTGGTCAGCACCGCGACGATGGTTCGCTGCGCGAGTGGGATCTTGAAGCCGTTGTCGCGCAATGGTGCGGCATCGGCGAGTTCCGCGGCGGCTGCGGCTTCGAAGCTCGCGATGGTCGCCGGCTTGCCTTTCAACGACGCTTCCGCCTTCCACGCACGCCACGGCTTGTGCGCGACGCCGCCGAGCGCGAGCCTGACGTCCCTGATCAAGCCGTTCTCGACGTCGATGGCAGCGGCGACCGACAGCAACGCGAACGCGTAGCTCGCGCGGTCGCGCACCTTGCGGTAGGTCGACTGCGCGGCGAAAGGCAACGCCGGAAGCTCGACCGCGACGATCAGCTCGCCCGGACTCAGCATCGTCTCGTGCTCGGGATGATCCCCGGGCAGCCGGTGCAGATCGGTCAGCGGCAACGTACGCGTGCCGTCGCTGCCTTGCAGATGCACGATCGCACCGAGCGCGGCGAGCGCCACGCACATGTCGGACGGATGGGTCGCGACGCAGGCGGGCGACGCGCCGAGGATCGCGTGGATGCGATTGAAGCCGTCGAGCGCGTCGCAGCCCTGGCCGGGCGTCCGCTTGTTGCAGCGCGAGCCGTCGTCGTCGTAGAAGTACGTGCAGCGGGTGCGCTGCAGGAGGTTGCCGCCCACGGTCGCCATGTTGCGGATCTGCGCCGAGGCGCCGGCCACGATCGCACGCGACAGCACGGGAAAGCGGGTACGTACGGCCATGTTCGCGGCCACGGCCGTGTTGCGTGCGGCCGCGCCGATCACGATGCTGCCGTCGGGACGCTCGTCGATGTCGCCGGACAGACCCGTCACGTCGACCAGCGACGACGGGCGCTCGATGGTCTCGCGCATCAGGTCGACGAGGTTGGTGCCGCCACCGAGGTACATGGCGCGCGACGTGCCACCGAGCCGAACCGCGTCGGCCGCATCGGCCGCGCGGGCGAACGTGAAGGGCGTCATGACGTCGCCCTCGCGAATTCGCCCGCGGGCTTGTCGTGGTGCGCGACGTACTGCTCGTCGAACTCCGTGTTGGTCTGCGGGTTCGTCTGCGTTCGGTCGAGGTCGGCGTACTGCTCGGAGATCGCCGCGACGATGCCGTTGTACGCGCCGCAGCGACAGAGGTTGCCGCTCATGCGCTCGCGCAGTTCGTCGTGCGACAACGCGATGGTGTCGGCCGAGAAATCCTCGGTCACGTTGCTCGGCACGCCGCGCTTCAGCTCGGCGGCCAGCCCCACGGCCGAACAGATCTGCCCGGGCGTGCAGTAGCCGCACTGGAAGCCGTCGTGATCGATGAACTTCTGCTGCAGCGGATGCAGCACGCCGTCGGCGGCCAGCCCTTCGATCGACGTGATCGAGCGGCCTTCGTATTGCACGGCGAGCGCGAGGCACGACAGGATGCGTTCGTGGCCGTCGACCAGCACGGTGCAGGCGCCGCACGCGCCCTGATTGCAGCCCTTCTTGGCGCCGGACAGATGCAGGTGTTCGCGCAGCAGGTCGAGCAGCGAGACGCGCGGGTCGTCGGGCAGGGACGTCGACGCCCCGTTGATGGTGATCGGCATGAAGATCCTTCGGTGGCGTGAAGCGCAATCGCACAGCATGCGACGCGAAGCCGGTCCGGACCGTCAGCGAAGACCGCATAAACACGTACGCGTCAGCGCATCAACGCTCGCCGCAGCCCGTAACTGAGCGCATCGACGATGCCCACCAGCACGATCATCGCGATCAGGACCGTCGCCGTGCGCCCCATCTGGAACAGCGCCATGTGGAACGCGAGCATCTGGCCGAGGCCGCCGGCGCCCACGACGCCCAGCACCGCAGCCGCGCGGATGTTGTTCTCCCAGCGATACAGCGTGTAACTCATCAGCTGCGGCACGATCTCGGGCAACGTCGCGTAAAGGAAGACGCGGCCTTCGCCCACGCCCTGGATGCGCAGCGCGGCCGCCGGGCCGGGCGGCGCGTTCTCGATCGCTTCGGCGAAGAGGCGGCCGAGCACGCCGGTCGTGTGCGCGGTCAGCGCCAGCGTGCCGGCGAACGGGCCGAGGCCCGCTGCGATCAATAGCAGGCTGGCCCACACCAGCTCGGGGATGGCACGCAACGCGTTGAGCAGCAGACGGGTCGGCGTCCGCAGGCGCGCCGCGGCGCCGCCGGCAAGCAGCCAGGCGTTGAGGGTGGCGGCCTCGTCGTAGCTGTCGGCGTGCATCGCCGCCGTACACCACAGGGCCTGGCGCTGGGCCCACACC
>CAZZWS010000212.1:0-6866 GCA_964657795.1 Beijerinckiaceae bacterium | reverse complement strand
TGCCCGCCCGATGCCCGCCCGACGCCCGCGTCACCCGGTCGAGCGAGGTCCCGGCAATGCGACCGCCGCGAACAGCCCTGCGACCAGCGCCAGCGCGAGCACGACTGCATGCAACGCGAGGGCCGCCTCGAGGCCGGTCTGGAGCGCGATGCCCTGCGTGCGCATCAGCGCCGCGCCACCGGCCTCGAACGTGCCGAAGCCCGCGATGCCCTGCACCGGCAGGATCGCGGCCAGCTCGGAGCCGATGGCGCCCAGGGCCGCGGTCGCGACGTGCGCACGGTCCTCGATCGACGATCCCAATGCGAGCGTCATCAGCCAGGCTTCGGCGATCAGCTTGACCGTCCAGTTGGCGACGGTCCACGACCAGCCGGACGCGTTGCGGCGGGTCGCGCGTTCGAGCAGCGCCTGCAGCTTGACGAGCCTGCCCGACGCGATCGAGGGCGCCCGCAGGCGTCGCGCCCACAGCGGCACCGACGCCGCGCCCGCGCCGATCGCGACCAGCGCCACGACGCGCCACGCCGTCGGCAGCCCCGGCCAGACCAGCGCGGCCAGCGCGAGGACCACCGTCGCGTCCTGTGCACGCAGCCACAGCAGCGACACGACCGCGCGGCCCGTCCCGATGCCGAACCAGCGCGACAGCAGCATCGGGAACGCCACCTCGCCGCTGCGGAACGGCAGCACGTTGACCAGCGCGTTGTGGACCAGCGTGAGGCGCAGGATGCGCGGATAGCCGCCGACGCCGTTTCCGCTCGCGACCAGCTCGTCGCGGAACTCGCCGTGGATGCGCGCGCCGCGCATCGCGTAGCTGGCGGCGAACAACACCGCGACGCCGACGAGGTCGACGGCGTCGAGTCGCGCCAGTCGCGTGCCAGCGGCCGCTGGCCGCGATCCACGCGAGCAGCGCGACCGAGATCGCGACGGCGAGGACACGCCAGACGATCTTCCGCATCAGTGCGGCGAGCGGTCGATCCGCGGTCGAACCACGGTCGCGATGCCGGCCGCGATCGCCACCACGGCCATCGCCCTCTGCAACACGAGCGCCTGCGGATAACCGAGGTCGACGACGAACAGCGACAGGCCGATGCCGATCGCGACCAGTCCGAGCAGGCGCACGCCGGTCGCGGTGTTCCAGCCGCGCCAGCGCGCCGCCAGGACGACACCGAACGTGCCGCACACCCATCCGCCGACCGCACCGGCCGCGAGGTCGGCCGGCCAGTGCGCACCGACCGCGATCCGCGAGGAGGCGATCAGCAGGGCCAGCGGCAGCGTCCACGCGGCCGTCCGCAGCGGCGCGCGCGACGCGAAGATCAGGATGGCAGCGAGCGTGAAGGCCGTCACCGAATGACCCGACGGAAAGGTGTTCGCGTGCAGCGTGTGGCCGATCACGTGCAGCCGCGACGGATCGAGCACCGACGGCGGCCGTGGCAGGCCGTAGACGTGCTTGAGGCCGTTCGACCAGAGCCCGGCCAGCGCCGCGGCAGGCACCGCCGCCGCGTAGCAGCGTGGCTGCCACGGCAGCGACACCGACAAGGTCGCGAACGCGACGACGCCGGTGCCGACGATCGTGACCATCGACCAGAACGGATCGGGCAATGCTCGCGTGACGCGCTGGACGGCGACGAACACCACCACGTTCGAGTCGGGCGCCGCCATGAAGACGACGGCGACGATCAGCAGGACGAGCGCGACCGCGACGAAGGGGACGATATCCGGCGGAACGGCGGACGCGGGCGCGACCGCATGCGCGTCACGCATCGAGCAGCCAGTCGCCCTCGCGTCGCGCGACGCCCACGCGAATCAGGTCCTCCATCGTGCGGTCCGCGAACGCGGTCGGCGACCACGCGAGGTCGCGATTGGCATGGCGCAGCGTCGGCACGTTGCGGAACATGTGGCGGACCGTATCGACCGACATCCGGCGATCGTCGAGCAGGCGGTACTTGAGCAACACCTTGCCGACGTGACGCGCGTTCTTCGACGGGTCGCTCGCCAGCCGATGCAGCCGGCCGCGCGCACGCGACAGGGCGCCTTCGATGTCCATGAACGGACGGCCGTGTCCCGGCACGACCATACGCAGATCGAGGGCTTCGACGAGCTCCAGCGTGTCGAACGCCGCCGAGAAATCCTCGGCCAGCGTCTTGGGATTCGACGTCGGGAACATCGAGCCGCAGCCGTCCTCCCACAACGCGTCGCCGGAGATCAGCACGCCCTCTTCCTTGTTGTGGAACATCACCGAGTCGACGTCGTGGCCGGGCGCGGCCAGCACTTCCCATTCGCGGCCGCCGAGAGTGAGGATGTCGCCGGGCGAAACCGTGTCGGTCATCGCGAAACGATCGCAATGCTGGCCGGTGGCCTCGAACGAGAGGAAGCGCTGGTCCCAATGCTTGACGCTGTACGCGTTGCCTTCGGGCACGACCAGCGCGCAGCGCGTGCGACGCGCCATCAACGCGTTGCCGCCGCAGTGGTCCGAGTGCAGATGCGAGTTGATGATGCGGCGGAGCGTCGGGAAGCGATGGCGTTCGACCGCGTGCATGACCATCTGATAGGTCTGCTCGGCATGCGAGACGTAGCCCGAGTCGATCAGCGTCGCGCCGCCTTCGTCGTCGAACAGCACGCAGTTGGACGACAGCCAGCCACGCTCGAAGACCCGCATGCCGGTCGGGATGTGGTCGCTGAGCGCACCTTCCGGCAGCGAACTCTTCTTCACGACGCCACCCGCGTCGCGTGCGGCCGACGGCCATGAGTCGGAACATCGTCGAGGGGGCTGGCGATCGTGCGCATCGAACGTCCTGTAGGACACATGGGAGTCAGGATCAGCGCGGCGGCTACGCAGAATGCGACCGTCGACACGACCGTCCTGCGCTCGCCGTCCGCAAACTTGCGGTCGGATCCCGATTCGTGGCATTTCAACATATCGAGCGTGCGGTGGACGAAGCATTGACGAAAAGCGCGGCCGGCAGTCGCCCGACCGCTGGTGAAAAGGCCGCGCCTTCGGGCGGTTGGGGCTCCGTCGCGGAGGTCACCAAGATCCTTTTCAGGGAGCACGTGCCGGCCAAGGGCGCGCGTGTCCTGATGCGGCAGAACAAGCACGGCGGTTTCGCGTGCGTCAGTTGCGCGTGGGCCAAGCCGGCCCATCCGCACCCGGCCGAGTTCTGCGAGAACGGGGCGAAAGCCACGGCGTGGGAGATCACCGGCAAGAAGCTGGATGCGCGCTTCTTCGAGCAGCACACGCTCGCCGAGTTGAGGACGCGGAGCGATCACGCGCTCGAAGCGGTGGGACGACTGACCACGCCGATGCGCTGGGACGCGCAGACCGATCGCTACGTCGAGGTCTCGTGGGACAGCGCGTTCGCGGAGATCGGCCGCGAGCTCAAGACACTCGCTCCCGAGACGGTGGTGTTCTACGCCTCGGGCCGGGCGTCGCTCGAAGCGTCCTATCTGTATCAACTGCTGGCGCGCGTCTACGGCTGCAACAACCTGCCCGACAGCTCCAACATGTGCCACGAGAGCACGTCGGTCGCATTGCCGAAGACCATCGGCGTGCCGATCGGCACCGTGCATCTCGAGGACTTCGAGAAGACCGAGGCGATCTTCTTCTTCGGCCAGAACGTCGGCACCAACAGTCCGCGGATGCTGCATCAACTCCACGATGCACGTAAGCGCGGCGTCGAGATCGTGACGTTCAATCCGTTGCGCGAGCGCGGGCTGGTCACGTTCGCCGATCCGCAGTCGCCCGTCGAGATGCTGACCGGCTCCTCGATCGACGTCAGCACGCAATACCACCAGGTCCGCAACGGCGGCGACAGCGCGGCGTTGATGGGGATGTGCAAGGCATTGATCGCCGCGGACGACGCGGCCATGGCCCGCGACGCGCAGCGCGTCGTCGACGCGGCGTTCATCGAGGAACACACGCATGGCTACGACGACTACGTGGCGGCGGTCCGCGGGTGGTCGTGGGACGACATCGAACGCGAGTCCGGGCTGACGCGTGCGGCGCTCGAAACGGCGACCGACGTCTACATCGCGGCCGGCCCCGTGATCGGTGTCTACGGCATGGGCCTGACGCAGCATCGCGAAGGCGTACAGAACGTCCAGATGCTCACCAACCTGCTGCTGCTTCGGGGCAACATCGGCAAGCCCGGCGCCGGCGTGTGCCCGGTGCGCGGCCACTCGAACGTGCAGGGGCAGCGGACCGTCGGCATCACCGAGAAGCCGGAACTCGCGCCGCTCGCCAAGCTGAAGGAACGCTACGGCTTCGAGCCGCCGCTGAAGAAGGGCATGAACACGGTCGAGGCCTGCGAAGGCGTGCTCGCCGGCACCGTGCGCGGCTTCATCGGCCTCGGCGGCAACTTCATCCGCGCGGTGCCCGATACGGTCCTCATGGAAGACGCATGGCCGCGGTTGCGGCTGACGGTACAGATCGCGACGAAGCTCAACCGCGCGCATCTCGTGCACGGCGACGTGACGTACCTGCTGCCGTGTCTCGGCCGCATCGAAATCGATCGCCAGAAGGACGTCGAGCAGATCGTTTCGGTCGAGGACAGCACGGGGCACATGCATCCGTCGCGCGGCCAGGTCGAGCCGGCCGGCGAGGCGCTGCTGTCGGAGATCGACATCGTCGCGCGCCTCGCCGAAGCGACGCTGGCGCCCGACCCGAAGCTGCCATGGCGTCGCTGGGTCGGCGACTACGCGCTGATCCGCGACGAGATCGCGGGCGTGTTGCCGGAGATCTTCCACGACTTCAACGAGCGCCTGAACACGCCGGGCGGCTTCCCTCGACCCAACGCCGCGCGCGAACGCCAGTGGAAGACGCCGACCGGCAAGGCCACCTTCGTCGTGCCCGCATCACTCGAAGTCGATCCCGACCTGCCGCATGGCGCAGGCCAGTTGCGGCTCACGACGATCCGCAGCGACGACCAGTTCAACACGACGATCTACAGCCTCGACGACCGCTTTCGCGACGTCAAGGGGACGCGTCGGGTCCTGCTGATGCATGGCGACGATCTGGTCGCGCAGGGTCTCGCGGAAGGCGACGTGGTGCGCGCCGAGGCGCTGACCGACGATGGCGTGCGGCGTGTCGTCGAAGGACTGACGGTGCGCTCGTTCGCGATCGCGCGTGGCTGCGTGGCCGGCTACTACCCCGAGTGCAATCCGTTGATTCCTCTTTCGCATCACGCCAGGGAAAGCAAGGTCCCGGCCGCGAAAGCCATTCCCGTCCGTCTCGTCAAGACGGCATCCTCCACCGGAGTCCATCCATGAGCAGCCTTCCCCCGCAGATCAGGCCGATCCCGTATTCGCCGTCCGTCGAAGTGCCCGAAGAAGACGAAGAGAAGACCACCGACGACCTGATCGAGCAGATGACCAAGATCCAGGAGACCGTCTACAAGGATGGCGGTCATGCGTTGCGCAGCGTGCACGCGAAAAGTCACGGCCTGCTGAACGCGACGCTGATCGTGTCCGAGGGTCTGCCGTTCGCGCTCGCCCAGGGCGTCTTCGCCCGCCCGGCCCGCTACCCCGTCGTGATGCGCTATTCGGCGATCCCCGGCGATCCGCTCGACGACGACGTCTCGACGCCGCGCGGCCTGTCGATCAAGATCCTCGGCGTGGAAGGGTCGCGCCTGCCCGGCTCCGAAGGCGCGACGACCCAGGATTTCGTCATGGTCAACGGTCCGGCCTTCAGCGCGAAGAACGCCAAGAAATTTCTCGGCAACGTGAAGATGCTCGCCGCCACGACCGACAAGGCCGAGGGGGCGAAGAAGGCGTTGTCGTCGGTGTTCCAGGTGATCGAGAAGGGCATCGAGGCCGTGGGCGGCAAGAGCGCCACGCTGATCGCGCTCGGCGGCCATCCCGAGACCAACGTGCTCGGCGAGACCTACTACACGCAGGTGCCGATGCGCTACGGCGACTACATCGCCAAGCTGTCGGTGGCGCCGTCCACGGCCGCCCTGAAGGCGCTCACCGACGCGAAGGTCGACCTCACCGACAAGCCCAACGGCCTGCGTGACGCCGTCGTCGACTTCTTCGCGACGCAGGGCGGAGAGTGGGACGTGCGCATCCAGCTCTGCACCGATCTGGAAGCGATGCCTATCGAGGATGCCTCGGTAGTGTGGCCGGAGGAGCAGAGTCCGTACGTCACCGTCGCGCGCCTCGTCGCCGAGCCGCAGACCGCGTGGACCCAGGCGCGCTCGACGGTGGTCGACGATGGCCTGTCGTTCAGCCCTTGGCACGGCGTCATGGCCCATCAACCGCTCGGCAACGTCATGCGGACGCGCAAGCGTTCGTACGAAGCCTCGGTCGCATTCCGCGCGAGCCACGGCGGACCGACGGTCGCGGAGCCCGCGGCGACGCTGGTGTTGCCCTGACGATCAGCGTTGCCTGCGCACCTTGGCTGCGGCCAAGATCGCCCGCTTGCGATCGTCGCTCACATTGCCCCACTCGATGATCTCGTCGATGGTCCGCATGCAGCCGACGCACAGGCCGCCGGTGGCGCGCTCGTCGGCGTCACCGAAGACGGGGTTCATCTTGCAGATCGAGATGCAGGGCGACTTGACCTCGCCGCTGTCGCGGATCGTCATGGACGCTTACGAAACGATTCAGTGAAGGAGTACGGGATGACCACAAATCTGAAAAAAGGCGACAAGGTGGAATGGTCTTCGCCGCAAGGCACGATCGAAGGAACGGTCGACAGGAAGCTGACGAAGCCGACCGACATCAAGGGCCATCACGTGGCCGCGTCGCCCGACAATCCGGAGTATCTCGTGAAGAGCGACAAGACGGGCGCCGCGGCTGCGCACAAGCCGGAGTCGCTGAAGAAGAAATGAACCGCGCTCGTGTCGTCGAACCCGGGATCGGGCTCGCGAGTCTTGTTC
>CAZZWS010000211.1:0-6906 GCA_964657795.1 Beijerinckiaceae bacterium | reverse complement strand
CTCGGGTCCCGGCCGGCGCCGGGACGACAAAGCGGAGAGCGGTGGTCGATTCCCCATCGCCGGCACTGCCATGTTGTCGATCTTCCGGCACTTCGACATGACTGCCGCGCGTGTGGCTCGAAAGGCGATGCTGCGGATGCGTGGGTTGGCTGCGGCATGATCGACCCGCTCCTTCCATGTCACCCCGGCGAAGGCCGGGGCCCAAGCGGCTTGTCCCTCGACGCGGCACGGGCTCGGGTCCCGGCCGGCGCCGGGACGACAAAGCGGAGAGCGGTGGTCGATTCCCCGTCGCCCGCACTGCCATGACGTTGATCCTCTGGCTAGGCTGGGGCGAGTGGCGCGCGCAACCCGTCCGCAACGCGCTGTCGGTCGCCGCCATCGCGATCGGTGTCGCGCTCGGCTTCGCGATCCATCTCGTCAACGCGGTCGCGGTCGACAACTTCACCGGCGGCCTCAACCGGATGCGGGGAGCGGCGGACCTGTCGATCGTGGGCACCGACCCGACCGGCTTCGACGAGAACCTCCTCGGCACGCTGATGGCCAGCGACGTCGCGCCATCGATCGCGGTTGCGAGCCCGGTCGTCGAACGCGATGTGGCGCTGGTCGACCCCGATACCGCCCATGCAACGATCGTGCTGCACGTCAGCGGCGTCGATGCGCTGCGCGCGGCCCGCGTGACGCCTCTCCTGATCGGACGACCCGAACGATCGTCGAACGCCACCGACGAAGATCCATCGGCCGGGACGCTCGCCTGGTTCGACGTCGACGCGATCCACGTGCCCGCTGCGCTGCTCGCATCGATCGGCAGGAAGGACGGGGACACGCTCACCGTGCGCGTCGACGGCGACGTCGTGCCGCTGCGCATCGCCGGCGCGCTCGCCGACGACGAAGCGACGACCGATGCCGCGACGATCAGGCAAGGCGCCGAACCCCGACGCGGCTTCCGTGCCGCGATGGACATCGCCGGTGCGCAATCGCGGCTGCATCGCCTCGGTCGCCTGTCACGCATCGACCTGCGCCTGGCCGAAGGCAGCGATGCCACGAAGGTCCGCGAGGCGCTCGCGCGACTGTTGCCGCCCGCCGTCCGCATCACCGATGCAGGCGACGACCGCGCCCGCAGCGGCGACCTGTCGCGCGCCTATCGCGTCAACCTCGACATGCTGGCATTGATGGCGCTCTTCACCGGCGCGTTCCTCGTGTACTCGACGCAGTCGCTCGCGGTCGCGCGACGCCGCGCGCAGCTCGCGTTGCTGCGGGTCATCGGCACGACGCGACGGCGGCTCGTCGCACAGGTGCTGATCGAAGGCGCGGCGCAGGGCGTCGTCGGCGGGCTGCTCGGGCTCGTCGGCGGCTTCGCGTTCGCGGCGCTCGTGCTGCGCTTCTTCGGCGGCGACCTCGGCAGCGGTACGTTCGCGAAGACAGGACTCGATCTGCACGGCCTGCTGTTCGCGGCGCCCGAAGCCGCGGTGCTGTTCTTCCTGCTCGGCTTCGCCGCGGCGCTGGCCGGCAGCTTCTTTCCCGCGCGCAACGCCTCGCTGGCCGCGCCGGCCACGGCGCTCAAGTCGGCCGGCAGCGACGAGACGTCGAGGCTCCCCTCGCCATGGCTGGCCATCGGCCTGCTCGCGGCCGGACTCGTCGCCGCGGTGTTGCCGGCAATCGGCGGCCTGCCGATCGCCGGCTACGTCGCGATGGCGCTGCTGCTGTTCGGTGGCATCGCCGCGATGCCGTGGATCGCACGCAGCGCACTTTCGACATTCATGGCGCCGTTCGCGTCGTCCCGCCGATCGCGCCCCGTCGCGATCGATCTCGCTTTGCGCCGCCTGTGGGCCGCGCCGTCGGCCGCGTCGGTCGCGCTGTGCGGCATCGTCGCGTCGGCGAGCCTGATGGTCGCGATGACGGTGATGATCGGGAGCTTCCGGCACTCGGTCGATGCGTGGCTGGGCCAGCTGCTGTCGGCCGATCTCTACCTGCGCACCGACCCTGCGAGCGGCGGACTCGGCGACACCGATGTCGCGAGACTGGATCGGGTGACCGGCGTCGTCACGGTCGACCTGCAGAAGGTCGTGCCGCTGACGCTCGACCCGACGAAGCCTGCGGTCAGCCTGATCGCCCGCACCATGACCGGCGACGATCCGTCGCGCGGGATTCCCCTGGTCGAGCGCGTTTCGCTGCCGGCCGACGGCAGCATCCCGATCTGGGTGTCCGAAGCCATGATCGACCTCTATCATGCGGTTCCCGGCAAGCCTTTCGCGCTGCCGCTCGGCACGGCGTCCGAGCGCAAGCCACGCTTCGTCGTCGCGGGCGTGTGGCGCGACTACGCACGGCAGTTCGGCAGCGTCGTGATGCGGCGCGAGGACTACACGCGACTCACCAGCGACGACCGCTTCACCGACGCGGCGATCACCGTCGATCACGCGGCCGATTCCGATCGCCTCGAAGCCGGACTGCGCGCCGCCCTGCCCGATGCGGTCCGCGCCCGCGCCGAGTTCGCGCGGCCCGCGGCGATCCGCGCGCTGTCGTTGCGGATCTTCGATCGCAGCTTCGCGGTCACCTATCTGCTGCAGGCGGTCGCGATCGCGATCGGACTGGCCGGCGTCGCTGCGACCTTCTCGGCGCAGACCTTCGCGCGCTCGAAGGAGTTCGGCATGCTGCGCCACATCGGCGTGCTGAAGCGCCAGATCGTCGGCGAACTCGCGAGCGAAGGCGCGCTGCTCGGCGTGCTCGGAGCACTCGCCGGCGGCGCGCTCGGCCTGGCGATGAGCCAGGTGCTGATCCACGTGGTCAATCCGCAATCGTTCCACTGGACGATGGATACCGAGATTCCGTGGCGCACGCTTGCGCTGGTCGGTGCCGCCTTGATCGTGGCAGCCGCCGGGACCGCGGTGATCGCGGGGCGTCGCGCGCTGGCACACGACGCGGTGATGGCTGTGCGCGAGGACTGGTGATGCGGCGCCTGGTCACCACGCTCGCCATGCTGCTCGCGACGACCGCGCATGCGGCCCCGCCCGTCTATCCGGACGTGCCGACCGACGACCGTTTCGTCTTCCACCGCGACCACGGCGCCCATCCCGACTTCCGCACCGAGTGGTGGTACGTCACTGGTTGGCTCAAGACAGCCGACGGCGACGACCTCGGCTTCCAGGTCACGTTCTTCCGCTCACGGCTCGCGATCGACGACGGCAACCCCAGCCGTTTCTCGCCGCGGCAACTGCTGTTCGCGCACGCGGCGCTCGCCGACCCGAAGCGCGGCCGTCTGCTGCACGACGAACGCATCGCGCGCGAAGGCTTCGGCATCGCGCAGGCCTCGACGACCGATGCGGCGGTGGTGCTGGATCGCTGGCGCTTCGCAAGGGTGGCGTCGAAGGCAGGCACGGCGACGGACGCCCTGCACTTCCATACAGAGGTCGACGGCGAGACCTTCGCGCTCGACCTCGACCTGGAGGCCACGGCCGGAATCGTCGCCGAGGGCGCCGACGCGAACCGGCCCGGCTACTCGCAGAAGGGACCGTCGCCCCGCGACGCGAGCCGCTACTACAGCGTGCCGCAGCTTCGCGTCACGGGCACGATCGGAACGGGCGACGCCGGTCATCGCAAGCCGGTCGTCGTGACCGGCAGCGCGTGGCTCGACCGCGAATGGTCGAGCGCCTATCTCGATCCGCGGGCGAGCGGCTGGGACTGGGTCGGACTGAACTTCGACGACGGCAGCGCGATGATGGCGTTCCGCATGCGCGACCGGACGGGCGGCAAGTTGTGGGCCGGCGGTGCCCACCGCCTCTCCGACGGCCGCCTCGAACGCTACGCGCCGGACGACGTGGACTTCACGACCGACCGCACGTGGACGTCACCGAGGAGCCATGCGACGTGGCCGGTCGCGCAGACGCTGCACGTCGGGCCGCCCGCCGATCGAAAGACCCTCGTCGTCGAGCCGCTGATGGACGACCAGGAACTCGACAGCCGCGCATCGACCGGCACGATCTACTGGGAAGGCGCAGTCCATGCGCTGCGAGACGGCGTGCCCGTCGGCAAGGGCTATCTCGAACTGACGGGTTACTTCAGGCCGATCCAGTTCTGACGGTCGTTTGATCGATGGCTCAGAAGCGAGCCGTCAGCGACACCCGCGCCGTGCGCGGCTCGACCGGATGGAAGTGGATGTCGTCGACCCCCTCGGCCGGCTCGCCCGGCAGCCGCGACGCGTAGTAGTAGTCGATGTCGCTGGCCTTGCGGTCGAACAGGTTGAAGATGTCCAGCGCGATCTTCACACGCCTGTTGATGTTGTAGCCGACGCGCGCCGCGGCGAGCGTCGTCGACTGCGACCGCACGCTGTTGTCTTCGATCAGCGGACGCGGCCCGAAGTAGCGCATCTGGAAGTGGCCGAACCACGGGCCGCGATCGAGGATGCTGACGCCGAACGAACCGACGCGTTCGATCGAGCCCGGGATGTAGTCGCCGATCACGTCGTGCTGCGTGTACTTCGAATGCGACAGCGAGAGATCGAGGTCGAACAGCAGCCAGGGCAGCGCGATGTAGTGATTGCTGAACTCGACGCCCTGCCGGCGGCTCGCGCGACTCGGCTCCGTGTCACCGGCATCGCCCGAGAACACGAGTTCCGAAGCGAGCGTGAGCCGCCACAACGCGAGCGAACTCTGGAGGCCGGGAACGATTTCGGTCCGGGCGCCCACTTCCTCGCCGCGCGACTTGACGAGCGGGATGGCCTTCTCGATCGTGCTGCCGTCGGTCGGCGACACGGTGCTCGTCACGCCGCGCGCGTCGTTGCTGTGGAAGCCCTGGCCGTAGTTGAGGAACAGCTCCGTCTTCGCCCACGGTCCGAAGATCAGCGACGCCTTCGGCGATGTGATGTGCGAGCTGACCTTGCCGCTGTTGCCTTCGATGTTGCTGTCGACGTCGAAGTGATAGTTGTCGTAGCGCGCGCCGAGCACGCTGCGGAACCACGGTGTCCACGCGACCTTGTTCTCGAAGTAGAGGCCACCGCTCGCTTCCTTGACACGATCGAAGCGAGTGTTGGCGATACGCGTGCGTTGCACGTCGGCGTACAGCGCGACCGGGTCGAGCCGGTCGTAGCGCGTCTGCAGGCCGACCGTGTTCTCCATGTCGAGGCCGGCCACGCGATTCAAGAACGACTGGCTGACGTCGAAGCCGTACATCTTGCGGCTCTCGAACTGCTCGAACTGGTCGCCGTGGACCGGGTCGTCGAGGAAGTACGTGAAGTCGTTGTAGAGGTTGAGCCGCGACGCCACCGCGAACGCGTTGAATTTGAACAGCCCGAAGTCGTTGGCATGCACCGCGTCGAACGACAGGCTGTAGCGCGACGTCTTGCCGCCGTCGCTCGGATCGATCGCGCCGAAGCGGTCGATCAGCCCGTCGTCCACGGCGCGCAGCGGGATCTGGTCGGTGCTGCGCCACTTCGCGTCGTAGCCCATCGCCGTCACCGAGAAGCCGTCGACCGCCGTGCCCTGCGAGTAGCGCAGTACGCCGCTGAAGCGACGCGCGTGTTCAGCGTTGTCCCACGGGCCGTCGTTGTAGGTCGTGTCGATCGAATACAGCAGGTTGCCATCGCCCACCTTGTTCGAGTTGATCAGCAGGCCGCGGGCGTAGCTGTGCTCGCCACCGGTCACCGACACGATGCCGCGATCGACAGCGTTGATGAGACCGAGATGCGCGGCACCAGCCGACGCGAAGTCGCCTTCGTCCGCATAGTAGGTGCCTTTCTTGTAGTCGATCCGCGACACCAGTTCGGGGCTGAGGAAGTTGAGGTCCGTGTAGCCCTGGCCGTGCGCGTGCGTGCGCATGTTGATCGGCATGCCGTCCACGTACGTCGCGAAGTCGGTGCCATGGTCGAGGTTGAAGCCGCGCAGGTAATACTGGTTGGCCTTGCCGTCGCCGCTGTGCTGGGAAACGATCAGCCCCGGCACGAACTCGAGGATCTCGCCGGGCCGCAGCACCGGGCGGTTCTCGATCAGCTTCGCGTTGACCGAGCCCTGGCTCGCCGCGTCCGACGTGCCGACCCCGTTGTTGTAGTTGCCGGTCACTTCGACGCCCGGCAGCGCCTCGGGTGCGTCGTCCGCGTGGGCGGCTGCGAGCCACGGCAGCAGCACCGACGCCGCGCACGCAGCGCGCCACGACTTGCGAAAGGTACCGCCAGTTTTCTTCTGCATTCGTTTGAACCTGTTCGACCCTGGACCTGCATCTGTACAGCGAAATCGCCGACGCGGATTCGCATGGACGGCGATTGTATGCGGTTTCTATGATTTTTCTTACGCGTATTTGAAGTTTCGGGAGTCCTCTCGCGGGTCAGGTGGCTCACGACGGGGACGGGGCTAAGATGCCGGTCTATCCCCGGAGGACGCGATGGAACGCTTCACGATCTCGCTCGACGACAAGCTGGCCCTGGAATTCGACTCGCTGATCACGCAGCGCGGCTACGGCACACGGTCGGAGGCGGTCCGCGATCTGCTGCGCGCGGAGCTCGAACGCACGCGACAGGAAGCGACGCCCCACGGCGACTGCATCGCCTGCCTTTCCTACGTCTTCAATCATCACGAGCGCGACCTCGCGGAGCGCATCACGGGGATGCAGCACGAACATCACGAGCTGACGGTGTCGACGATGCATGCGCATCTCGATCACGACCATTGCCTCGAGACCGTCATCCTCAAAGGCGATACGCGCGACGTGAAGCAGTTCACCGATGCGCTGTGCGCCGAGCGTGGCGTCCATCACGGCAACGTCAACGTGATCAGCGTCGAGTCGCACCAGCCTCATGCCAAGCCGCGGCTGCGGAAGCTCGACAAGCCCGGCCATGTGCACAAGCACGGCATCGGCGGCCACAGCCACCTGCATCTCAAGCCCGCGACCTGACGTCGCGCGCTTCCGTCGTGCGCTTCCATC
>CAZZWS010000210.1:0-6922 GCA_964657795.1 Beijerinckiaceae bacterium | reverse complement strand
CGCGCGGTGACGTCGGACGTCGGCGGATCGAGCAGCGCGCCGTGGTCGGCGACCGGGATGTTGTTGAGGTACTCGCGCGTGTTGTCGGCGTCGAACGCGCCCCAGCCGCCGTTGCGGCTCTGGAGGCCGAGCACCCACTCGCTGCCGCGTTCGATGGCTTCGTCGAACGCGTCGCTGCGGGTCGTCGCCGGCCCGTCGAGCAGTCGCGCCGAGCGATGCATCGCGAGGACCACGGCGGCGGTGTCGTCCAGATCGGGGTAGTGCGGGTTGTCGTACTGGAACGCCCATCCTCCCGGGCGAACGCCGGGACTCTGCGCGATCCAGTCGCCTTCGACGTCGAGCACCTGCTTCGGCTTGAGCCAGGTCAGCCCGCGCTCGGCGGCTTCGCGCGCCGCGGGCTGGCCGGCCTCGAGCAACGCATGCGCCGCGAGCGCGGTATCCCAGATCGGCGAGACGCAGGGCTGGCAATAGGCTTCGCCCGCGTCGTCGTTCGTTCCGCGGCCGTCGATCACCAGCAGGTCGATCGCCTTCCGCGCCGTCACCATGTGCGGGTGATCCTTCGGATAGCCGAGGCTGTCGAACATCATCACCGTGTTGGCCATCGCCGGGAAGATCGCGCCGAGCCCCGACTCGCCGTTGAGGCGTTCCGTGACGAAGGCCACCGCCTTGTCGATCGCGCGACGCCGCAGCGACTTCGGGAAATACGGCTCGGCCACGCGCAGCATCGCGTCGATAATCGCGAAGATCGTGAACCAGCCACGCGACTGGTGCAGCGCGCGGCTGGGACTGCCGACGGTGCGCGGCGGCTTGATGAACAGCTCGTCGATGCGGATGTCCCGCGGGTTGCGGGCGCGCGGCTTCAGCGCCTGCAGCACCAGCAGCGGCACGAGCACCGTACGCCCCCAATACGAGATGCGCGACAGATGGAACGGGAACAGGCGCGGCAGGAACATCACCTCGACCGGGATGATCGGCACGGCCGACCACGTCAGCACGCCGAACAGCGCGAGCATGATCCGCGTGAACACGTTGGCGTGCTCCGCGCCGCCGTTGGCGACGATCGCATCGCGGGCCTCGCGCATGTGCGGAGCGTCGGGCGAATCGCCGATGGTCTTCAGCGCGAGATAGGCCTTGACGCTCGCGCTCATGTTGAACGGACCGTCGGCATGCAGCGACCAGCCGCCGCCGGGAATGCGGACGCGGCGCAGGTAGTTCGCGATGCGCGGCTCGATGTCGACGCGCGGCTCGCCGAGGTAGTGCATCAGCATCACGTACTCGGCCGGGATCGTGGCGTCGGCCTCGAGCTCGAAGACCCAGTGGCCGTCCGCACGTTGCAGTGCCAGCAGCGCCGTCGTCGCACGATCGATCGCCGCGTCGACGCCGTTGCCGGTCTGCGTCTGCAAGCGCGCGGGCCTGACGACATCGAAGTCCGCGCGTTCGGTCCGGTGCGCCGCTTCGTCGCGCGGCAGCGGCGAGCGGCGCGCGACGCGGCTGAACACGTCGATGACGTCCGCACCGCTGTCGGCAGCGGTCCGCACCGTCTGCTTCAGCGTCTGCATGGGCGATGCGGCGATGCGCTCGTCGCGCGGCGGATCCTCTTCACGGGGCATCCGCGACCGATCCGGCGACGCGGCCTTTCCACAATCCGCCGCGGCCACGACCGTGCTGCCATGCGGACTCGATCGTGAACGACAGATAGGTCGCGGCGATCAACGGCAGACCGAAGGCCCACGCGACCGGCACGGCGTAGCGTTTCAGCATGGGCATGAAGAGGACGCCCATCGATGCCCAGCTCGCGAGGCCGAGGGCCTGGACCCAGCCGGTCGCGAAGAGCCCGATGGCGACCGGTGCGATGAACACGAACAGCATGGCCAGGACGACGCCGATCAGCAGCCACGGCGAGAAACGGAGTTGCGCATAGGCTGACCGCACGACCATGCGACGGATATCGGCGAAGGCCGGATAGGGCCGCAGGCTGTGCACGTGTTCGCCGAGCGCGAGGGCGATCGGGCCGCGCGGCTTGAGCGCGCGGGCCAACGCGCAGTCGTCGATCAGCGACCCGCGGATCGCGGCGATGCCGCCGGCCTCGGCCAGAGCCCGGCGCGCGACGAGCACGCAGCCGCCGGCGGCCGCGGCGGTGCTGCGGCGTGGCTCGGTGACCCACGCGAACGGATAGAGCATCTGGAAGAAGAAGACGAAGGCGGGAATGAGGGCGCGTTCCGCGAGGCTTTCACAGCGCAACGCGACCATCAGCGACGAGAGCACCCGTCGCTCGGCAACCGCGGAGGATACCAAAGCGGCCACGGCGTCGGGTTCGTAGCGGATGTCCGCGTCGGTGAAGAGCAGGTATTCGGGCGGCTCGCGGGTCACGTCGCAGCGCGCATCGACGTGTGCGACGCCGGTCGCCAGGGCCCACAGCTTGCCGGTCCAGTCGTTCGGCAGCGGCGGCGCGGACAGGACGGTCAACCGCTCGCCGGCGCCGGCATCGACGGCCGCGCGCCGGGCGACTGACGCCGTGCCGTCGTCGCTGTGGTCGTCGACGACGACCACCGAGAGTTCACCGGGATATCGTTGACGAAGCAACGATCCGACGGTGGTCGCGACGAGATCGGCCTCGTTCCGTGCCGGGATGATCGCGACGACCCGCGGCCAGGGCAGCGCGGGATCGCGATGCTTCAGCGCCCCGTGCATCGTCCGGTCGTTCTCGCGGCCGCGCCAAAAGCCGCCGCGTCCGAGCGCGAGGTACAGCCACGTCGCGAAGACGAGTGCGGCGACGACGTCGGTGACGAACGCCGCGATCACCGCAGCATCCCCGCGTCGCGGAACCACGCGATGGCGTCGCGCAACGCTTCGGCGTGGGGCCTCGCGCGATAGCCGAGCTCGCGTTCTGCGCGCGCGCTCGTGAAGAACATGCGATAGCGCGCCATCCGCAACCCGTCGGCCGTGATGAACGGCTCGTTGCCGGTGCGCCGCGCGATCGCCTCCGCGGCCCATGCGAGTGGGAACAGCAGGCGGCGCGGCATCTTCAGGCGCGGCGGCTGGCGATTCACGATGCGCGCGATCTCGCCCAGCATGTCGCCGAACGCCACGTTGTCGCCGCCGAGGATGTAGCGCTCGCCGATCGCGCCGTGGCGGACCGCGAGCAGATGGCCGTGCGCGACATCGTCGACGTGGACCAGGTTGAGGCCGGTGTCGACGTAGCCCGGCATCTTCCCCGACGCGGCCTCGACGATGATGCGGCCGGTGGGCGTGGGCTTCGCGTCGCGGGGGCCGATCGGCGTCGAAGGATTGACGATCACCGCGGGCAACGCGCGCTCGCCGATCATCGCCAGCACCAGGCGTTCGGCCGCGACCTTGCTGCGCTTGTAGGCGCCGATCGCGGCTTCCTCGGTCAGCAGCGTCGACTCGTCGGCGGATTCCCCATCGGCCGCCAGCCTGAGCGCCGCGACGCTGCTGGTGTAGACGATGCGTTCGACGCCGGCCGCCTGCGCCGCCTCCATCATCGTGCGCGTGCCGGTCACGTTGTTGCGGACGATCTCCTCGGGGTCCGGCGCCCACAGCCGGTAGTCGGCGGCCACGTGGAAGACGTGACGGCAACCGGCGACGGCGCGATCGACCGACGCGCGATCGCGCATGTCGGCGCGGACGACCTCGGCATCGAGGCCGGCGAGGTTGGACGGCGCGACGTCGCCGCGGACCATCGCGCGGACGTGGAACCCGGCCGCGATACAGGTGCGTACGACCGCCGACCCGACGAAGCCGCCGGCGCCGGTCACGAGGACGACATCGCTCATGGCTCGGCGCGAGCGAGCCGGCTCGAACAGGCGAAGCAGTCGACGAAACGGCCGGCGAACGAAGGATGCGACGGGGAACGGTACGCGATCGGCACAAGCGAAGAAGCCGTCCATGAGACGGCTTCGCAAGAGGCAGGGAGCTGGCGACAGGCCACGGTGACGACGTGCCGGCGAGCCTCGAATTGTTGCACATCGACGATCGCGAGGCATCGCGCGGCCGTGGACCTTCAATAGATGTCGCGGCGGTAACGTCCCTCCGCGATCAGCTCCTCGAGCCGTTCGCGGCCGAGAATCTCCGCCAGCGCGTCGTCGACGCCGCTCGCCATGCCCCGCAGGCTGCCGCAGACGTAGACGACCGCGCCGTCGTCCATCCATGCCCGCACCTCGACCGCGGCTCCGCGCAGATGGTCCTGCACGTAGCGCAACGCGCCGCCGTCGCGCGAGAACGCGAGGTCGAGCCGCGCGAGGAAGCCCTGATCGATCCAGCGCCGCAGCTCTTCGCCGCACGGCCGGTCGTGCGCCTGCTGGCGCTCGCCGAACAGCAGCCAGTTGCGTCGCCGTCCATCGCGCACGCGGGCACGGAGATGCGCCCGCAGTCCGGCCAGTCCCGAGCCATTGCCGATGTAGATGCACGGCACGTCGCCGGTCGCCGGTGCGAAGCTCGGGTTGTCGCAGGAACTGTTGCAAAAACGCAGGTCGATCTCGCAGCCGGGCGTCGCGAACGCCGTGAGCCAACCGGACGCGACCCCGAGCCCCCGCGGATGACGTTCCTGTCGGACCAGCAACCGCAATGCACCGTCCTCCGGCAGCGACGCGACCGAATAACGGCGCGGCAGCAGCGGCGCCAGGCGATCGACGAGTGCCTGCGCCGTCGTCACCGGCAGGTCGGTCGCGGGACGTTCGCTCAACGCGAGCGCTTCGTCGAGACGTCGCGGGACGTCGGCATGGATCACCGGCGTCGCTCCATCGAGTCGCATCGCCCCGAGCGTGGTCGCGACCTCGTCGGCGCCCTGGCGCGGCAACACCTCGACCAGCGCGCCCGCCAGCCACGATGCCGCGGACGGAGCGCTCAATGCGACTTCGTACAGCGGCCCGCCGATGCTGCCTTCGTTCAGCAACTCGCGGGTCACGAGCGTCCAGCGCTGCCACCGCTGCGGCGGCTCGGCGGTTGCGGGAGTCATCATCTCCTCGCGCGCGTCGAGCGGGACGCCGGCCAGGTCAGCGACGACCATCGACCAGCGCGCGATGGCGTCCGGCTCGTTGTCGTGGACCTCGACCATCGGGAACAGCGGCGATGCACCGAGCGCTTGCAGACGATCGTCGAGCGCGTGACCGAAGCCGCAGAAGCGGGCGTAGTTGCGGTCGCCGAGCGCCAGCAGTCCATACCGTTGCCGCGCGAGCGCGCCCGCCGGCAGCGCGTCGAGTCGCCGCATGAAGCGCCGCACCCCGTCGGGCGGCTCGCCTTCGCCGAAGCTGGCCGCGACGACCAGCACGCGGGCGTGCGTGGCCAGCTCCGCGGGCGTCATGTGGCTCAACGACTGCACGACGACCGCGATGCCGCCGCGCTGCAGAAGGCCGGCGCTGCGCAGCGCCAGCCGCTCGGCGTGACCCGTCTGCGTGGCATAGACGACCAGCACCGGATCCGGTTGATCGCGATCACGCTGCAGCGGCGGCGACTGCGTCGCGAGGCCCGCATTCAGCCGAATGCGCTCCAGCCGCGCGGCACGCTTCTGCGTCCGACGCCCGAGATACATCATCCAGCCGGTCACCGCGAAGACCGGCAGCGACAGCGACGCCAGCATCGTCACGAGACGGCCGACCAGGCCGAAGTAGCTGCCCATATGCAGCGGATAGATCGTCGAAAGCGCTCGCGCGCCGGTCGAGCCGCTCTCGTAACGCTCATCCGATGTCACGTCGCCGCCGTCGGCGCGGACCACCATGCGACTGCGGGCGCGCTCGTGCGGTGCGTCGCCGGCGAGCCAGGAGATCTGCACCGGCTGCGTCGCGCGTTCGGGGACGCGAATCTGGGCGAGCCGCCAGTCGCCGGCCCGGTCGGTGAACGCCTTCCAGGCCGCATCGAACGCGACCGGGGGCGTCGTCGTCGCACGGTCCCCGCCCTCGCGCCGGCCGCCTTCGCGAAGATCGCCGCCGCGGCCCGGCGCGGCCGGCCGTTCGACCCGGGCGACGCCGGCCCAGCCGTCGATCGTGTCGCGCACGACGTCGAAGGCCCAGTAGATGCCGGTGGACGTCGAGACCAGATAGATCACGAGCGCGAACGTGCCGACGACCGCATGCAGGCCCCACAGGAACGGACGGCCCTTGAGACCGACGTCGAACGTCAGCCACTGACGCCAGGCCAGCGGCCGACGGGGCCAGCGCAGGTAGAGGCCGGACAGCGCCATCACCAGCAGGCAGGCCGCCAGCGCGCCCCCGACGACCTTGCCCGCATCGCGGGGCAGCAGCAGCCAGCGATGCAGCTGCTCGACCCATTCGAAGAAGTCCGCCCCCTGCAACGCGGGCTGCAGCGCGCCGCTGTACGGATCGAGATAGACGGTCTCGCCGCGCCGCCGACCTGCGGGCGGCGCCAGATTGACGCGCGCCGCCGCGCCGGGTTCGGAGAACAGCGTGATCTGTCCGACCCGTTCTTCGGGTCTGGCCCTGGCCGCCGCCTGCAGCAGTCGGGTCGGCGACAGCACCGGGTCGGATCGCACGGCCACGTGACGCACGCCGGGATTGATCGCGTCGAGGATCTCGTCGCGGAACGACAGCACGGCCCCGCTGACGCCGATGACGACCAACACGCTGCCGGCCGTGACGCCGATCAGCCAGTGGAGCTGGAACCACGCCTGGCGCAGCGACGGCAGGGTCCATGCGCGTCTGATCCGCGACGCGACCGAGGGAACTTGCAGGGCGCGATCGTGCTGCATGGCATGTCTGGACGAGAAGACCGGATGAAGGCGGGATCGCCCGACCGCATGGCTTTCCCAACAACTGTCGATCATACATGAGAATGAGATCCGTTCTCGTTCATCGAATTGTCCTCTCCTTCCCGGCGGAATGTCGCCGTCGTGCTGGCGCCGCCACAGGGTGATCGCCGATGTCCCGCATCGTCGACCGATGCGACTCTC
>CAZZWS010000209.1:0-6977 GCA_964657795.1 Beijerinckiaceae bacterium | reverse complement strand
CGCATCACCGCCCCGAGACCCAGCACGTGGGTGGGCGCCGGCGATCCGCCAGCGGGCTCGAGCGAGAGACCGAAAGCCTTGACCCCGACCAGCGACGCAGCGGCGAGCGGCTGCGCCTTCGCAGGAGTGCCGCGCACCGTGGCCGGCAGCAAGCCCATCGACTGGAAACCAGCGACGTCGGTGCGCGCGGTCCACAGTTGCAGCACCTTGCCGTCGGGCACCTCCACGTTCGCGGCGACCTTGACCTCGATGGCGTCGCTGCCGTCCGACGCCATGACCACGGCGACGGGCGCACCGCTCTTCGGATCGACCAGCGTGGCGACCGCCGATGGTTGCACCGGGACCTGCACGATCAGTGGCTCGACGACCGCGGCGGGTCGCACCGCGATGCCGATGGCGACCACCGCCACCGCCGCGAAGCCCGCCGAGAGCCCGCGCCACAGCACGAGGCGGTTCCACCACGACGTCGCGCCCGGCAGGGATTCGTCCGCCACGTGACGCGCGGTGAATCCGGGCAGCCGTGCTTCGATCGCGTCCCAGACACGCCGCCGAGGCGCCGTCGACGGAATGCTGTCGATTAGCGGCGCCAGCCGCTCGCTCCACTCCAGGGTCAACGCACGCAACTCGGCGTCCGAGCGCGTCCAGCGCTCGAAACGGCGACGTGCACCGCCGCGCATCGTGCCCAGCGCGTACTCCGCCGCGAGCATCTCGCGCAAGGGCTGATTGCCGCGGGTGTTCATCGAGGATTCGTCGTGGCGCTCATGGCAGCGTCAGGCGCCGACGCCATCGAGACACCGACGCATCTTCTCGAGACCCCGACGGATCCACGTCTTGACCGTGCCGATGGGAATGCGCAGAGTCGTCGCCAGCTCCGAATGCGTCAGGCCCTGGAAGTAGGCGAACGCGATGGCCTGACGCGGCCCGGCATCGAGTCGCTTCAGACACCGGTCGAGGGCCGTCGCGTCCTGTCCGCGCGATGCGAGATCGGCCGGCGTGGGATCGTCGGATTCCAGGACCGCTTCGAGATCCTCGTCGAGCGCGACGGCCTTCTGATCGACCCGACGCACGTAGTCCAGCGCCCGATTGCGGACGATGGTGACCATCCAGGTCATCGGGGCGGACAGCGACGCGTTGTAGCTCGCGGCCGCGTTCCAGACGTTGACGAAACTGTCCTGCAAGACATCCTCCGCTCTGCTCTCCTCCCGCAAGATACGCATCGCGATGGCAAACAGTTTCGGCGACGTCGCGTCGTAGAGGCGACGGAAAGCCTGGCGGTCGCCGAGGGCGACCTGCGCGACCCACTGCGCGAGAGTGGTGGCATCGGCGCCTTGCGACAGGGGGATCGATTCGTTCACGTCAGCGCAGGGTCCCGGTGGTCGCGGCGATGAAGAGGCCGATGGTCGCCGCGAAGCCGACCAGCCAGCTCAGCGATCGCAACGTCGCCAGATCGGCCAGATAGCACGCGATGAAGAACACGCGCGCCGCGATGAAGATCACGGCGAGCAGATCGATGGTCGGCACCGGCACGTGCTGCAACACGCAGATGATGACGCCCGCGGCGAACAGCGGGAAGGCCTCGAAGCCGTTGGCCTGCGCCGCGTTGGCCCGCGCGCGAAAGCCGGTCTGCTTGCCGAGCCACTCGCGTGGCGCGCGGTTGTCGAAGCGTCCGTCGACGCTTTGCGCGCGACCCAGCTTCGCGAAATAGGCGCACGACAGCGGCATCACGCCGGCGATCAGGACACACCAGAAGGCGAGGATCACGAATCGCTGCCTTCGAAGATCGCGTCGATGCGCGCCTTCAGCGTCGAGTCGATCTTCGCCACCACGTCCATCGCCTTCATGTTCTCGACGACCTGCGCGGGCCGCGACGCGCCGGTGATGACGGTCGACACGTGCGGGTTGCTGACGCACCAGGCGAGCGCGAGCTGCGCGAGCGAGCAACCGAGCTCGTTCGCGATCTCGCCGAGTTTGGCCACGTCGGCATTCTTCTTCTCGTCGAGCAGCTTGTCCTTGAGAAATCCGTAGTTCTGCAGCGTCGCACGGCTGCCTTCCGGCGCGCCGCCCCGGTACTTGCCGGTCAGCAGACCCGACGCCAGCGGGCTCCAGGTCGTCAGGCCGAGCCCGATGTCTTCGTACAGCCGCGCGTAGTCCTTCTCGACCGTCTTGCGGGCGAACAGGTTGTACTCGGGCTGTTCGACGACCGGCTTGTGCAGGTGATGCTTGTCCGCGATGTCCCAGGCCGCGCGGATGTCCGCGGCCGGCCACATCGACGTTCCCCAGTAGAGCGCCTTGCCGCGCGCGATGATGTCGTGCATCGCCCAGACGGTCTCTTCGATCGGCGTATCCGGGTCCGCCCGATGGCAATAGACGAGGTCGACGAAGTCCAGGTCGAAGCGCTTCAGCGACGCATCGATCGCGTGATGCAGGTACTTGCGGTTGAGCGTGTTCTTCTCGTTGGGTCCCTTCTCCAGGCCCCAGTAGAACTTGGTCGAGACGACGTACTTCTGCCGCGGCCACTTCAGCTCCTTGAGCACCTGACCCATGATGGTCTCGGACTGTCCGAGCGCGTACACCTCGGCGTTGTCGAAGAAGTTGACGCCGGCGTCCCACGCCGCGGCCATGCACTCGCGGGCGAGCTTCGTGTCCATCTGGTTGCCGTAGGTGACCCACGAACCGAAGGACAGCGCACTGACCTTGAGACCTGCGCGCCCGAGTCGGCGATATTCCATGACGTTGAAGCTCCGGATGAATGAGTACGGAAGAATGGTTACGAGTGAAGTCAGGATGAACGACGGTCCAGCACGGCCTGCGCGATGGTACCGACGTCCACGTATTCGAGTTCACCGCCGACCGGCACCCCGCGCGCGAGGCGGGTGACGGAGACACCGCGGCCCTTCAACAACTCCGCGATGGTATGCGCAGTGGCCTCGCCTTCATTGGTGAAGTTGGTCGCGAGGACGACCTCGTGCACCACCCCGTCGGTCGCGCGACGCAGCAGCCGATCGAGATGGATGTCCTTCGGACCGATGCCGTCGAGCGGGGACAGGCGCCCCATCAACACGAAGTACAGGCCGCGATAGGTCAGCGTCTGTTCGATCATCAACTGGTCGCCGGGCGTCTCGACGACGCAGAGCAGACCGCGGTCGCGGCGATCGCTGGAGCAGACGTCGCACAGTTCGTTCTCGGTGAACGTGTTGCACGACGCGCAGTGGCGGATCGTGGTCACCGCGTGGGTCAAGGCGGCGCCGAGCTGCGCGGCGCCGTCGCGGTCGTGCTGCAGCAGGTGGTAGGCGATGCGCTGGGCCGACTTCGGACCCACGCCGGGAAGACGGCGCAAGCCTTCGACGAGGACGTCGAGGCTGGTCGGACGGGCGGCGGGTTTCTTCATCGGCGGCGGCGATTCTACTTGGACTGCGCCGGTGCGATCGGGACGGCTACAATCGCCGGTTTGCCGACTGTCCCGTACACGCCCTCACGCGGCGCCCTGCCGCGGCGGCCCGAGGCGGCGCTCCGTCGGAGGCCACGCGACGCACCCATGACCCTCGCCGAACAAGTTCATCGTCGCCGCACGTTCGCGATCATCTCGCACCCGGACGCCGGCAAGACCACGCTGACGGAGAAGCTGCTGCTGTTCTCGGGCGCGATCCACATCGCCGGGTCGGTCAAGGCCCGCAAGGCGTCGCGCCACGCGACGAGCGACTGGATGGAAATCGAAAAGCAGCGCGGCATCTCGGTCGCGTCGTCGGTGATGCAGATGGAGTACCGCGACTGCATCATCAACCTGCTCGACACGCCGGGTCACCAGGACTTCTCGGAAGACACCTATCGCGTGCTGACGGCGGTCGATGCCGCGCTGATGGTGATCGACGCGGCCAACGGCGTCGAGGCGCAGACGCTGCGCTTGCTCGAGGTCTGCCGGGCCCGCGGCACACCGATCATCACGTTCGTCAACAAGATGGACCGCGAAGTGCGCGAGCCGCTCGACCTGCTCGACGAGATCGAGCGCGCGCTCGGCATGACCTGCGTGCCGTTCACGTGGCCGATCGGCATGGGCAAGAACTTCGGCGGCGTGTACGACATCGCGGCCGACAGCATGCGGGTGTTCCAGCCCGGCGCCGACAAGGCGGGGCAGGCCTTCGAGACCATCTCGGGACTGGCCAATCCGCTCATCGACGAGCGCTTCGATGCCGGCACCGGCTATGTGCAGAAAGCCCGCGACGAGATCGAACTCGTCAGCTCGGCCTCGGAGGCCTTCGACGAGGCCCGCTTCCTCGCCGCCAAGCAGACGCCGGTGTTCTTCGGCTCGGCCGTCAACAACTTCGGCGTGCAGGAAGCGCTCGACGCGGTCGTCGACCTCGCGCCGTCTCCGCTCGGTCGCAAGGCGATCCAGCGCGCCGTCGCGCCCGACGAGACGAAATTCGCGGGCGTGGTGTTCAAGATCCAGGCCAACATGGACCCGTCGCATCGCGACCGCATCGCGTTCGTGCGCGTCTGCGCCGGTCACTTCGAGCGCGGCATGAACCTCAAGGTCACGCGCAGCGGCAAGGCGATGAAACCCAACAACGTCGTGACCTTCCTGTCGCAGCGCCGCGAGATCGCCGAGGACGCGTACGCCGGCGACATCATCGGCATCCCCAACCACGGCACGCTGCAGCTCGGCGACACGCTGACCGAAGGTGAGCCGCTGCAGTTCACCGGCCTGCCGTTCTTCGCGCCCGAGATGTTCCAGGCCGTCGAGGTGGCCGATCCTTTGCGGGCCAAGCAGCTCAAGCACGGTCTCGCGCAGCTCGGCGAGGAAGGCGCGATCCAGGTGTTCCGGCCGCTGCTCGGCGGCGCGTTGCTGCTGGGCGCGGTGGGTCAACTGCAGTTCGAGGTCGTGCTGCATCGGCTCGAGCACGAGTACGGCGTGAAGGCAAGGTTGATCGGCACGAAGCAGCGGCTCGCGCGCTGGGTCACCTCCGAAGCGACCGCCGAAGGCGAGCGCGAACTCAAGCGCTTCGTCGACTTCTACGCGCCCCGCATCGCGTACGACGCGGTCGATGCGCCGACGTACATGGCGTCGCACGTGTCGGAGCTGCGCGTCGCTCAGGAGGAATGGCCGAAGATCGGGTTCCACGCGATGCGCGAGCACGCGGGACTGGTGTTCCAGAACGGCCTCGCTGCGTAAGCGACTCCGTCAGCCATTCGTCGACTTCAGGAACCAGAACCGAACCGCATCGAATGTGGGGGCCGGCCCAGGGATCCCATATCGTCTTGTCTCCATTGCTGGTCGCACCGGGCCATCTGCCGGCCGAATGCGAGATGCAACGCGCATAGGTGCCATGCGACGGCAGCATCGACTCTCCCGTCTGGTTCGTTTTCTTGTTTTGGTGGGGGTATGCGTATCCGCCGGAAGGTTTCGGCGGGCCCGGATATACGACGACGACGTGACCATGAGGACTGGTCACGCTGCCGCCCACGATCAACGTTCCGGCCATTGCCGTGCGTGCCATACGCAAGCTTTCATCGCGACCGATCTCCTCCCGGGTGTCCTTCGCCTTGCTCAGGAAGCCAACGAGCTCGTTCGCGACCTTGTAAGGTTGATCCTTGACGAAGGCCTGGATGACGTGCCACACGAAATGACTGCAGGAAGTCTGCGCGTCGGGAAGCTGGTATGCGCTGTCGAGTACGGACTTCAGGTCGGGCATCGGATGCTCCGCGTCGTGGAAGAATCGGTCGGGTTCGCGCTTCGGTAGATTCGCGCACCGGCATCCCACCGCAGGCGCGGCAACTCCTAGTCGCCACCGACCGCCGGATCGGCAATCCGTATGCGAATCTCCGTCGGTACGTTCGCCTTCCACACTCCATAGCGGACGGTGAGATCACGCGGCGGATCGAAGGGGAACAATTCGGGCAGTTGACCAAGACAGCGGCCGTTGCGATCGATGAGCTGCGGCCGAGGGAACTCAGGCTCGTCCTTCACGTCCGGATGCTGTTCGAAATAGGCGCGCGCGAAGACGGAGACGAGGAAGACCGTCGCTTCGTCGTTCGCCTGGTTTCGCAGCGGACATATGCGGGTCTGTTCCAGAAACGGTGTCCAATTCATCTGCAATCGAACAGGGACCCCGCTATCGGCGATCGATACACAACGATCCTCGGGCAGTACCAGAAGTGGCGCACCGGCCATCGCGGTCGCCGCTACACTAGAACCCAGACCCGCCAAAAGTTTGTAAAGAGTCTTCATCGTGACGTCCGCGTCCCTGCTCCCCCATCCGCCGCGACTGACCGAACTCAAAAAGGCAACTTCATCCCCGGCGGCAGCGGCATGCCGGCCGTGACGGCCGACATCTTCTCGCTGGACGTCGCCTCGGCCTTGCGGACCGCGTCGTTGAAGGCAGCCGCCACGAGGTCCTCGAGCATGTCCTTGTCGTCGCCGAACAGCGACGGGTCGATGACCACGCGCTTGACGTCGTTCTTGCAGGTCATCGTGACCTTGACCAGGCCTGCGCCCGACTGCCCCTCGACCTCGATCGTGGCAAGCGAGTCCTGGACCTTCTTGACGTTGTCCTGCATCTGCTGGACCTGCTTCATCATTCCAGCGAGTTGGTTCTTCATCATGTTGGAGCTCCGGTGTTCAGGGAATTGCGATGGGTTCAGACCGGCTTGACCGAGCCCGGCACGACGGCGGCGCCGCCGAAGTCCCGGACCACGGCCTGCACGAAGGGATCGGCGTCGATCAACGCCTGAGCGCTGGCCTGACGCGCCGCCCGCTCGTCGCGGCGCACGGCGGCGACCGTCGTGCCCAGCGTGGCTCCGACCTCGATCGTGACCGCGATCGGCCGCTGGAAATGTCTGGCGAGCGCAGCCTTCAGTTTCTCGAGCGCACCGCCGCTGCTCAGATGCGACTTGATCGGCACGCGCAACGTGATCGAACGATCGTCGTAGGCAACGAGTTCGGTCTGCTGTATCAGTTCGCGCGTCCAACCCGTCAGGCCGAG
>CAZZWS010000208.1:0-7014 GCA_964657795.1 Beijerinckiaceae bacterium | reverse complement strand
AATACCGGCCTGTCACGCCGGGGGTCGCGGGTTCGAGTCCCGTCCACTCCGCCAATAGCAATTCAAAGGGCCGCCGATGAGCGGCCCTTTTGTTTTTGAACACGCCGGTCTCGAACTGGGCGCGAGTCGCTGATCGGCCCTCGCGCTTTTGTTTCCGTCCGTGGCGGCGACGCATCCGCCGAAGCAGCGTTGGCGGCGATGCACGCCCCTCGGGTTCGCCATTCGCCCCACTCGGTGCAGACGATCTGCAGTCGATACGCCGGGCCTGAACCAATGCGATGCGAGCGGCATCCCTCGGGCCTTGGGTGAGGACGGGAGGTTCGGGAAGACGGTCACAACATTTCCGAACGCAAACTCGCGTCTCTTCAATGTCGACGTCGAGCGAATCGGCCGTTGCTGCGATGAAAAGCGAAGACGCCGGCATCGTCTCGTCCGAAGTGTTCCTCGACGTGTTCCTGATACCTTCGGCGTTCGCGGTCCACGCCATCGACATCGCATGATTCTTCGTTCGGAAGCCATCGACGCCCCGGCGCATGTGGATCGCCCGCCGCGGGCGCTGCGCGATCTTCGGCGCTTCGCGGTCCGGGCTTTGTTCGAGGAATTGCTGACTTACCCGAAGCCGGGGCTGGTCAGTGGCGTCGACAGCGGCAGCCATCACGACATGGATGCGGCGATTTTCATGCGCAGCGGATTCGCGTTGCGCCACTACTTTGCGCGTGTCGCCGCGAGCGGTCGCGCAGGCGAACCCTTCTCCGCGTTGCGAGAGCTCGGCATCGGCGCCGAGCGGCGCATGCTGCGCGCGACCGGCGGCGTGAACACGCACCGTGGCGCCATCTTCGTGCTCGGGCTGCTCGTCGCGGCGGCGGCAGGCATCGGTGGTCCGCACGGCGGGAGCCTGGGCGACGTGATCCGCGAACGTTGGGGCGATGCGATGCTGGATCATCGTCGCCGCCGCGACAGCCATGGCACGACCGCCCGGATGCGCTATCGGATGGGTGGCGCGCTCGAAGAAGCCGTCGCCGGCCTGCCGACGCTCTTCGCCGCGACCTTGCCGGCCTATCGCGCGGCGCTGGCCGCAGGCGCGTCCGCGAATCAGGCGCGCGTGCAGGCTTTCTTCGCGTCGATGTCGGTGTTGTCGGATACCAATCTGCTGCATCGAGGCGGGCGCTCGGGACTCGATGACGCGCGCCGCGAGGCCGATGCCTTCCTGCAGGCAGGCGGCGTCTTCGCGCCCGACTGGCGCCGCCGCGCCATCCGGCTTCACGACGCCTTCCGATCGCGACGGCTCAGTCCCGGTGGTAGCGCCGACATGCTTGCGGCCTGTCTTTTCGTCCACGCGGTCGAAGGCGCATGAGCCGGTGACGCCGTTCGCGATCCTCTGTCCCGGCCAGGGCGCCCAGTCGTCGACGATGTTTGACCTCGTGACCGACGATCACGACGGTGCGGCGGTCGTCGACGTCTTCGCCGAAGCAGCAGGTATCGATCTGCTGGCGCGTGCCGCAACGGACGACCGGCTCGACAGCAATGCATATGCGCAGCCGGCCGTCGTCGCGTCGACCGTGGCGACCTGGACGGTGCTGGCGCCGCGTCTGCCGTCGCCGACGCTGTTCGCCGGCTATAGCGTCGGCGAAGTGTCGGCGTGGGCTTGTGCCGGCGCGTGGACCGTCGCCGACGCGGCGTTGGTCACGACGCGACGGGCACAGGCGATGGATGCGCAAGGTCCGGCCGGCTGCGGAATGCTCGCCGTGCGGGGACTGCCGCGCGAGGAGATCGAACGTTGCGGCGTCGGTTTGTTCGTCGCCATCGTCAACGCGAGCGACCACGTGGTGCTCGCCGGGCCCGATGAAGCGATCGCGGCGGCGCTGCCCCTGTTCGTCGCGCGAGGCGCATGGGCCAGACGCCTCGACGTCCGTGTGCCTTCGCACACGCCGTTGATGCGCGAGGCGGCGACCCGATTCGCCGAGGGATTGCGACAGATAAGTGCCCGCGACGTCACGTCCCGCGTGTTGCGTGGCATCGATGGCGCGACGTGCAGGCGCGCCGGAGACGCGACCGCCGCATTGTCGCGGGCGATCTGCGAGCCGATCCGCTGGGACGCCTGCCTGCGTGCGCTGTCCGAAGCCGGCATCGGAGTCGCGCTCGAGATCGGACCCGGGCGCGCGCTCGCCGGACTGTGCGCGGCCGCGTGCCCCGACCTCGTCGTGCGTTCCGTCGCCGACTTCCGCTCGTTGCGGGGCGTCGCGGACTGGATGCTTCGTCAACTGGACTGACCGGTCGGGCGATCCGCCCGGTGCGATGATTCGCACGATCCGACCTATCATCCCGAATACCCAGCATGCGACGTCGAAGCCTACTCATGTCGCCCGCCGCGCTCCTGTCTTCAGGACTCCCATCGATGGCCCAGTCTCGCTCCGACCCGCTCGTCATCGAAGAAGTCGGCGCCTCGGCGCTGATCGAAGCGCTTGACCAGCATCGGCTGACGTCGGTGCAGCTTGTCGAACGATGCCTCGCGCGCATCGAGACGATCGATCGTCGGGGTCCGAAGCTCAACGCGATCATCGAACTCAATCCCGACGCGCGAGGCATCGCGCACGCGCTCGACGAGGAGCGCCGGGCCGGCCGTCGACGCGGCGCACTGCACGGCCTGCCCGTGCTGCTCAAGGACAACATCGCGACCGGCGACCGGATGTGCACGACCGCCGGATCGCTGGCGCTCGAAGGCATGCGCGCCGTGCGCGATGCGCACCTCGTGCGGCGGCTGCGCGATGCGGGCGCCGTGATCCTCGGCAAGACCAACCTGAGCGAATGGGCCAACATCCGCTCGACCCGCTCGACCAGCGGCTGGAGCGGTCGCGGCGGGCTGACCCGCAATCCCTACGCACTCGATCGCAGTACCAGCGGCTCGAGCGCCGGCACGGCCGCCGCCATCGCCGCCAGTCTCGCGCCGCTCGGCGTCGGTACCGAGACCGATGGTTCGATCGTGTCGCCGGCTTCGCTCAACGGCCTCGTCGGCCTCAAGCCCACCATCGGCAGCGTCAGTCGCGACGGCGTGATCCCGATCGCTCACAGCCAGGACACGGCCGGACCGATGACCCGTACCGTGGCCGATGCGGCATTGCTGTTCGCGGCAATAGCCGGCCACGACCCGGCCGACGAGGTGACTTCGGGTGCGCCGGACCTGTCGGCGCGTCCGTTGTCGACCGACGCGCTGCGCGGCGCGCGGTTCGGCATCGCGCGCAACTACCTCAACGGTTTCGACGAGGTCGACGCGTTGTTCGCGCGCGCCGTCGACGACCTGCGGGCGCAGGGCGCCGTGATCGTCGACGACATCGAACTGCCCGTGGCCACGTATCGCGCAGCCGAGCGAGTCGTGCTGCTGTACGAGCTCAAGCACGATCTGGCCGTGTGGCTGCGGACGTTCGTGCCGCAGGCACAGGTCCAGACGCTCGCCGACGTGATCGCGTTCAACGCGACGCATGCCGACCGCGAGTCGCCGTGGTTCGGTCAGGAGTTGTTCATGCAGGCCGAAGCGCTCGGCGGCCTCGACACGCCGGCGTATCTCGAAGCCCGCGCCGCTTGCATCAAGGGCGCGCGTGAAGACGGCCTCGATCGCGCGTTCGATCGCTTCGCACTCGACGCGGTCATCGCGCCCACGGGAGGCGTGGCGTGGCTGATCGATCCGGTCGCGGGCGACCACTACAGCGGCAGCTTCGCGGGTCCGGCCGCGGTGGCCGGCTACCCGCATCTGACGGTGCCGGCCGGCTTCGTGCGCGCCCTGCCGACGGGACTGTCGTTCGTCGGCCGTCCATTCAGCGAATGGACGCTGCTCGGCTACGGCCATGCGTTCGAGCAGGCCACGAAGCATCGCCGTGCGCCGACCTATCCAAAGCGCACGGTGCCGGTCTGACGCGGGCGCGATCGTCCTGGTCGGCGGCGGTTGTTCGGGGTGGAGGCCGCTGTTATCATCGCCGCCCTGCGGCAAGCGCCCCGTAGCCCTGGTGTGCCGAGCGCGTGGCGACGCGCGAGCGCGAACGACGGCGTCCCGGTGCTTCCCGGTTCTCTCCTTTTCTCCCGCCGTGTCCGCTTCGCGTGACGCCGCATCGACCCTCACCACCGAGTCCATGTTCGATTTCATTCGTTCGCATCAGCGCCTGATGCAGTTGCTCCTGCTGGTGCTGATCGTGCCGTCGTTCGTGTTCTTCGGCGTGCAGGGTTACGAGCGCATGAACCAGAACACGCAGAGCATCGCGAAGGTCGGCGGTCAGCCGATCACGCAGGGCGAGCTCGACAACGCGCAGCGCGAACAGGTCGCCCGGATGCGTCAGCAGTACGGACCGAGCATCGACGCGGCCATGTTCGATACACCCGAAGCGAAGGCGCAGACGCTCGACGGTCTCATCGCGCAGCACGTGCTGATGTGGCAGGCCGGCCGCGAATCCCTGGTCACGTCGGACCGGCGCCTGCAGGAGACCATCCTCGCGATTCCGCAGCTCCAGGACGGCGGCAAGTTCGACCAGAACCGCTACGAGGCGCTGCTCGCGCAGCAGGGCATGACGCCGGTCGTCTTCGAACAACGCATGCGTCAGGACCTGGCCATCCAGCAGATCAACGCGGCGATCGAGAGCTCCGTGATCGTGCCGCAGCGCGTGGTCGAGCGCTTCGCGGCCATCGTCGCGCAGCGTCGTCAGGTCCGGCCGCTGCTGTTCAAGGCAGCCGACTATACGGCCAAGGTTCAGCTCGCGCCCGATGCGGTCCAGAAGGAATACGACGCGCATCCCGACGCCTACCTGACGCCCGAATCCGCGCGCGTCGAGTACGCCGTGCTGAGCGCGGACGCCATCGCCAGGCAGACGACCGTCTCTTCGAAAGACGAGCACGACTTCTACGAATCGAACAAGACGCGCTACGAAGTCCCCGAGCAGCGCCGCGCGAGCCATATCCTGGTCGCCGTGGCGAAGGACGCGAGCGCCGCCGACAAGGCCAAGGCGAAATCCAAGGCGGACGACCTGTTGAAGCAGCTGCGCGCCGCATCGCCGTCGAGCGTCGCCGCCGACTTCGCGAAGCTGGCGAAGCAGAACTCAGACGATCCGGGCTCGGCGGCCAACGGCGGCGACCTCGACTTCATGGGGCGCGGCGCGACCGTGCCGCCGTTCGAGGATGCGTTGTTCAAGCTCAAGGACAGCGAGATCAGCGACGTCGTGCAGTCGGACTTCGGGTATCACATCATCGAGCTGACCGGCATCAAGCCGGCGCAGGTCAAGCCGTTCGACGCGGTGAAGGGCGAGATCGATGCGGAGATCGCCAAGCAGATGGCGCAGAAGAAGTTCCAGGACGAGGCCGAGGCCTTTTCCAACGGCGTCTACGAGCAGGGCGACGCGCTCGGCCCTACCGCACAGAAGTTCGGCCTGACGGTGATGACGGCGGATGCGGTGACGCGGACGCCAGCGCCCAATGCCGACAAAGGGGTCGACGCCGCCAGTCCGCTCGTCAACACGAAGCTGCTGGCCGCGCTGTTCTCGGCCGACTCGCTGAAGAACCGGCACAACACGGAAGCGATCGAGACCTCGCCTGGCACCCTGGTGTCGGCGCGCGTGCTCGACTACAAGCCGGCTGCGCGGAAGCCGCTGGAGCAGGTTGCCGAGATCATCAAGACACGACTGGTCGCGACGGAAGCGAGGAAGCTGGCGGACGCCGCGGGCCAGGCCGCGCTCGCGAAGTTGAAGACCGGCGCGGGCGCGAAGGATTTCCCGTTCGGCGCCACGATCACGGTGTCGCGCGTCGAACGCTCCGACGCGCCCGCCGAGGCCGTCACCGAGATCTTCCGCGCCGATGCGGCGAAGCTGCCGGCCTACGCCGGACTGTCGTTGCCGGGCGGCGACTTCGCCGTGTACGCGATCGACGGTGTTACGAGCGTTCCCGACGCGGACCCTGCACGTCGCGCATCGCTCGCGCAAAGCATCGCCAAGCAAGTCGCGGCGATCGAGTTCGACGGCTACATCGCCGACCTGCGCAAGCGCGCCAAGGTCCAGGTGTCGGCGCCGTACGCCGACCTGATCGAGAAGAAGGATGTGACGCGGGATGCGACGCAGGACGTGACGTCGACCAGGGCCGCGTCCTGACGCGCGCTTTGCAGTGATCGGTTCACGCCTTCGTTTTTGTTCGACCGCGCGAAGAGATCCGTTTGACAGGGGCGGTCGTCGTGCGCAAGCTCCTGCGTAGCCCTCAACCGTCGCCCAGTCCAGGGAACACCGCATGTTCAAACGCATCCTGCTCGCCTACGACGGATCGGAGTCCGGCCGAAGGGCGTTGCTCGAGTGCGGCGAAGTGGCCAACCTGACGCGGGCCGACATCAAGCTGCTCGCGGTCACGCCGTCGATGCCGCCGGTGTATGTCGGTGAAGGCTTCATCCCCACCGACACGCTCGACGCGGAGAAGGAGCGCTTTCGCGAAGTGCTCAACGACGGCATCGGCCAACTCGAAGCGCAGGGTTTCATCTGCCAGGGCCAGGTCTCGTTCGGAGAACCGGTCGACGAGATCGCGCGGGTCGCGCGCGAATGGTCGGCCGACCTCATCGTCGTGGGCCATCGGCGTGCGGGAACGTGGGCCGAGCGCTGGTGGCGCGGCTCGTTGAGCAAGTCGCTGGTGGAGATCGCACCGTGCAGCGTGTTGGTGGCGGTCATCAACGGGACACCCGCCGCAGGGTGAAAAGGGTGGCGTGAAGCGTGATCTTTGAAGAGGGATCGCTCAGGCGGCCCGTTCCAGCAACGCCTGCTGCTCGAGCCACTCGGCTTCGAGCTTCTCGATGTCACGCGTGAGATAGGCCTGCTCGACGATGCGCTTCTGCAACGTCTCGCGTTGCGCGTCGTCGTACGCGCCAGGTGACGCGAGGGCCTCGTCGAGCAGCTTGCGTGCGGCCTCGGCGGTGGCGAGGTTCTTCTCGATGCGTCGGATACGTTCTTCGATCGGCTTCCGCTTCTGCGTCTGCGGCTGCTTCTGCGTCTGCTTTTGCGCCTG
>CAZZWS010000207.1:2150-7053 GCA_964657795.1 Beijerinckiaceae bacterium | reverse complement strand
GCGGTGTTGTCCTGCCTCGCGCTCGAACACCTGCGCGATGCGCAGCGACCGGAGCGCCGCGCATGACGACCGACCTCTGGACCATCCTGACCATCGTCGGCATGACGGCGATGACCGTGCTGACGCGTTCGTTCTTCTTCCTGTCGAAGCGGCCGTGGACGCCGCCGCACTGGGCCGAGCGCGGATTGCAATACGCGCCGGTCGCGGCGCTGGCGGCCGTCATCGCGCCGGAAGTCCTGATCAGCGACGGCCACCTCATCGCGACGTGGCGCGATGCACGCCTGTTCGCGGCGCTGGCCGGCATCGCCTGGTATCGCTGGCGCCCCGGCGTGCTCGGCACCATCGTGGTCGGCATGGCGGTCTATCTGCCGCTGCACGTCTGGCTGGGCTGGTAGCGCGCCGAGCGTTCGGGGCTGCTTGGCGCAATCATGCGATGCTGATCCATAATTGTCGCGCGCCGGGCTCACGGTGGTTGGCCCGCTCCCTTGATCCCGTGACGTTCACGCGGATCGCGCCGATCGCTGCGTTGCGAGGAGAACAGATGTCCTACGTCTATGCCGGGGTCGACGACCTCGCGGGCACGGCCAAGGTCGGCTCGCACCAGTGCGTCGCTTTGCTGCAGCACTACGCGAAGCTGCCGTCCACGCCGCAGTGGAAGGCAGGCAAGTCGGTGTTCGGCGATCTGACCATCGCGAAGGGCACCGCGATCGCCACGTTCGTCGACGGCAAGTACCAGAGCCTCGGGACCGGCAATCACGCGGCCTTCCTCGTCTCGCAGGACGCGACCGGCATCTGGATCATGGATCAGTGGAACGACGACGAGAAGAAGCCGACGGTCTCGAAGCGTCACATCCGCAAGCAGGGCGTCCTTGCCAACGGGAAATTCATGGATCCGAGCAACAACGCCGCGGCGTACTCGGTCATCGAATGAAAAGCGCGTGCAGGGTCGTGCCGCTGGTGGTCGCTGCAGCCTTGACGGCGCCGAGCTTCGGCGCCACCGCGGCGCGCGAAATGTGTCCGGTGAGGATCCACATCGAGGAGGCCAAGGTCGCGGCTGCCGACCAGCCCGCGAGATTCCAGTCGACGGTCGACGCGACGCCGCTCTTCCTGAGCGGCCTCAACGTCTACGACGGACCACCCGAACGGGGCGCCGTCCTGATGCCGGCGCAGAACAACCACGGCGGCGCGCGGTCGACCTGGCGCTTCCCGGGCAGCTATCCGGACGGCAAGTGGCTCTCCTGCGATTACGCCAACGGCCTCATCCACGTGGCCGTCCGCGCCGACGACGCGGCCACGTCGTGCGACGGCACGATGACGAAGGAAGGCGACCCCGCGGTGATGCACGGCACGTTCGTCTGCCGCTGATCGTCGCGGTCGCCGTTCGGCTCGTTCCCTGAAGAGCTCCTCGGCGCGGCGGTCGTCGCGCGCACGTCCGCTCCGTGCCGGCCTAGCAGAGTCGCCGCGTCGCCGTTGTACAATCGCCGGCTGATTTTTTCGGACGGGCCGCCGCCTTCGTGCGCGGTGGTCGTCCTTTTCGGAGAACCCCTTGTTCCTGATTTCCGACGCGTATGCGCAGGCTGCCACCGGCGCTGCGGCCGCACCTGGTTTTTCGATCGAGCAGATGGCGCTGCCCGCGTTGATGATCGTCGCCTTCTACTTCCTCCTGATTCGTCCGCAGCAGAAGCGCGCGAAGGAACAGCGGGCCATGATGGAAGGCATCAGGAGCGGCGACGAGGTGATCACGTCCGGCGGCCTGCTGGGCCGCGTCAGCAAGGTCGTCGACGCCTACGTGACGATCGAGGTCGGCAACGTCGTCGGGGGCAGCTCCCCGGTCGAGATGACCGTGCAGAAGTCGGCCATCTCGGCGCTGTTGCCCAAGGGCACGATCAAGGCGATCTGAACGCCCGCACGCCGAGCCGCGCAAGAAACCCATGAATCGTTATCCGCTCTGGAAGTACGTCCTGATCGTCGTCGCGCTCGCGATCGGCCTGATCTACGCGTTGCCCAACGTCTTCGGCGACGCCCCGGCCGTGCAGGTCACGAGCGGCAAGGCCACGGTCAAGGTCGACGCGTCGATGATGAATCGCATCGACGACCAGTTGAAGCAGGCCGGCATCGCCACCACCGGCATGTTCTTCGACAACGGCCAGTCGCCGTCGGTCCGCGTGCGCCTCGCGAACGGCGATGCGCAGCTCAAGGCCAAGGACGTGCTGCAGAAGGGGCTCAACCCCGTCGCCGACGATCCGAGCTACGTCGTCGCGCTCAACCTCGTCTCGGACTCGCCGCGCTGGCTGACCGCGGTGCACGCGCTGCCGATGTACCTCGGCCTCGACCTGCGCGGCGGCGTCCACTTCCTGATGCAGGTCGACATGAAGAGCGCGCTCGGCAAGCGCCTCGACGCGCTCACCGGCGACGCACGCACGTTGCTGCGCGACAAGAACATCCGCCACAACGGCATCGCGCGCACCGGCGATTCCATCGAGGTCACGTTCACCGACGCGGACACCGCGGGCCGCGCTCGCCCCGTGCTCGAGGACGGCATGCCGGAGATGCAGATCGCGACGGTCGCCGACGGGGCCGCGACGAAGCTGGTCGCCACCTTCCGCCCCGCGGCCATCAAGTCGGTGCAGGACAACGCGTTGAAGCAGAACATCAGCACGCTGCACAACCGCGTCAACCAGCTCGGCGTGTCGGAGCCGATCATCCAGCAGCAAGGCGCAGACCGCATCGTCGTCGAGCTGCCCGGCGTGCAGGACACCGCGAAGGCCAAGGACATCATCGGCCGTACGGCGACCCTCGAAGCGCGGCTCGTCGACGACTCGTCCGAGGCGCAGGCTGCCGCAGCCGCCGGCACCGTGCCGTTCGGCGACGACAAGTTCATCGACCGCAACGGTATTCCGCTGCTGGTCAAGAAGCAGGTCATCTTCTCGGGCGACAACCTGACCGACGCGCAGCCGGGCTTCGACGAGAACCAGCGGCCCGACATCAACCTCAACGTCGACGCCAAGGGCGCTCGGGCGCTGCGCGACTTCACCCGCGACAACATCGGCAAGCGGATGGCCATGATCCTGTTCGAGAAGGGTCGCGGCGAGGTGGTCACGGCACCCACCATCCAGAGCGAGCTCGGCAACCGCTTCCGCATCACCGGCGTCTTCACGCCGAGCGAGACCACCGACACGTCGCTGATCCTGCGTTCCGGCTCGCTGGCCGCGCCCATGGAGATCATCGAGGAGCGCAGCATCGGGCCGTCGCTGGGTGCCGACAACATCCTGCGCGGCTTCCTGTCGACCGTGTACGGCTTCGCGGCCATCGCGGTGTTCATGGTCATCTACTACCTGCTGTTCGGCGTGATCTCGGTCATCGCGCTCGCGTCCAACCTGCTGTTCCTGATCGCGCTGCTGTCGATGCTGCAGGCCACGCTGACGCTGCCCGGCATCGCGGCCATCGCGCTCGCGCTGGGCATGGCGATCGACTCCAACGTGCTGATCAACGAACGCATCCGCGAAGAGCTGCGGCAGGGCAAGTCGCCGCAGGCCGCGATCGCCGAAGGCTACGACCGCGCGTTCGGCACCATCGTCGACTCCAACATCACGACGCTGATCGCCGGCCTGGCCTTGCTGGCGTTCGGGTCCGGTCCGATCCGCGGCTTCGCGGTGGTCCACTGCCTGGGCATCCTGACATCGATCTTCTCGTCGGTGTTCGTGTCGCGCGGGATCGTCAACCTGATCTACGGCAAGCAGAAGCGGCTGACGAAGGTGGCGATCGGGCAGGTGTGGCGGCCGGATGCGAAGACGGTGAAGGTTTGAGCGTCGCGTTCTCTTCCGTTGTCACCCCGGCGCAGGCCGGGGCCCAATGTCTCTCAAGAAAACCAATGAGGTTCCGGCCTTCGCCGGGATGACATAGTCAGATGGAGTTTTTCCGCATCCGCCGCGACATCCCCTTCATGCGCCATGCGCTGGTGTTCAACGTCATCTCGTTGCTCACCTTCGTCGCGGCCGTGATCTTCCTCGTCACGCGCGGGCTCAATTTCAGCATCGAGTTCACCGGTGGCGTGGTCGTCGAGGCCGCCTACTCGCAGCCGGCCGACATCGAGGGCCTGCGCAGCGCGATGCAGAAGGTCGGCGTCACCGAGCCGCAGGTCCAGAACTTCGGCACCGCGCGCGACGTGCTGTTGCGCCTGTCGCTGAAGGACGTGGCCGCGTCGCCTTCGATCGCCACGCCGGACACCAAGCTCGATGCGGCCAAGCTCACCGACGTCGTGCTGAAGGCCGGGGGCGCCGGCGCCACCATCACGCGCGTCGAGTTCGTCGGGCCACAGGTGGGTCAGGAGCTCGCCAACGACGGCGCGCTCGCGCTGCTGTTCGTGATCCTCGGCATCGTGATCTACCTCGCGCTGCGTTTCGAATGGAAGTTCGCCGTCGCGGCCATCGTCGCCAACCTGCACGACGTGGTGATCATCCTGGGCTTCTTCGCGGCGTTCCAGTGGGAGTTCTCGCTGACCGTGCTCGCAGCCGCGCTCGCGGTGCTCGGCTACTCGGTCAACGAATCGGTCGTCATCGCCGACCGGATCCGCGAGAACTTCCGCAAGATGCGCAAGGCGAGCGTCGACAACGTCATCGACAACGCGATCACCAGCACGATGAGCCGCACGGTGATCACGCACGGGCTGACCGAGACGATGGTGCTGTCGATGCTGCTGTTCGGCGGTCCGACGCTGCACTACTTCGCGCTGGCCCTGACCATCGGCATCCTGTTCGGCATCTACTCGTCGGTGCTGGTGATGGCGCCGATCACGAAGTGGCTCGGCGTGAAGCGCGAGGATCTGATCAAGCCCGTGAAGGAAAAAGCCGGCGCGGTGGTTTGATCGGTCGCTTCCGATCGCCGCCTGTTTCCGTCACCCCGG
>CAZZWS010000207.1:0-2140 GCA_964657795.1 Beijerinckiaceae bacterium | reverse complement strand
CAGATTAGGCCCCGGCCTGCGCCGGGGTGACAAGTTCATCCCGGGTTGCCGATAGGTCGTCATGAACTTCAACCAGCTGCGCTTCGTTCGCGAGACGGTCCGGCGCGGCTTCAACCTGACGCTGGTCGCCGAGGCGCTGCACACCTCGCAGCCCGGCGTGTCGAAGGCGATCCTCGAGTTCGAGGACGAACTCGGCTTCCCGATCTTCCTCCGGCATGGCCGTCGGCTGACTGCACTCACCGAGCCCGGCCGCGCGATCCTGCCGGTCATCGAGCGGCTCCTGCTCGAAGCCGAGAACCTGAAGCGCATCGGCAAGGACTTCAGCGCGCAGGACCACGGCGACCTGACCATCGCCACCACGCACACGCAGGCGCGCTACACGCTGCCGCGTGTCGTGCAGACGTTCCGCGCGGCGCACCCGCTGGTGCATCTGTCGCTGCTGCAGGGCAGTCCGCGCCAGCTCGCCGAGATGGTCCTGCGCGACGAGGCCGACGTGGCCATCGCGACCGAAGCCATCGCCGAGGTCGACGGGCTCGTCAGCGTGCCGTGCTTCACTTGGCAGCACGTCGCCATCGCGCCGCACGGGCATCCGCTGATCGAAGCGCTCGCTGGCAAGCCGCTGTCGCTCGAAGTGCTGGCGCGCTTCCCGTTGGTCACCTACGACGCCGCGTTCGCGGGTCGCACGCGCATCGACGAGGCCTTCGCATCGCATCGGCTGGCGCCCGACGTGGTGCTCGCCGCGATCGACGCCGACGTCATCAAGACCTATGTCGAGGCCGGCCTCGGCGTGGGCATCGTGGCCGACATCGCGTACGACACGGAGCGCGACGCCGGGCTCGTCGCGATACCGGCCGGTCACCTGTTCGGCTCGCAGATCACGCACCTCGCCATCAAGCGGGGCGCGACGTTGCGCGCCTACGTGCAGCACTTCATCGGGCTGGTCGCGCCGGACGTCGATGCGGCGATGATCGAGCGGCTGGTCCGCGGCGAGGCGCACGATCCCGGTGGCGACTACCAGCTGTGACCCGCCCGGGCGACATGCCCGCGATGGGCATCCTCGAGACCGCGCGCCTGACGCTGGAGCCGCTCGGTCTCGCATGCCGATGCGATGTTCGAGGTGCTGCGCGATCCGCTGCCTCATCGTTATCTGGACTCGGAGCCGCGTGCCGCGGTCGAGTACGCGGGCCGCTGAGCAGCGGGCTGAGCGGTCGGCCGAGTAGCGAATCAAGTGCGGGGCCGAGGAGCGGACGCGCCGAGCCGAGTAGCGATCGACGGGTGAACAGCGTGCGCCCCGCACGCGACAGCGCTCGACGACAATACGACCCATGGACTCCTTCAAGACCTTCATCTCGCTGCTCGCGCTCGTCAACCCGCTCGGCGCGATCCCGTTCTTCATCAGCTTCACCATCGGCAACACGCGTCACGAGCGACAGAAGATCGTCCGGGTCGCGTCGCTGACGGTCGCGCTGGTGATCGCCATCACGACGTTGGCGGGTCAGCAGTTCATCGACTTCTTCGGCATCTCGGTCAACTCGTTCCAGGTCGCGGGCGGCATCATCATGCTGCTGATGGCGATCTCGATGATCAACGCGCAACCGGGCGGCACGAAGACCACGCCCGAGGAAGCCATCGAAGGCGAGCTCAAGGACAACATCGCGGTGGTGCCGCTCGCGATCCCGCTGCTGGCCGGACCCGGCACGATCAGCACGGTGATCATCTATTCGTCCGAGCCAGGTGGATGGCTGCAGAAGCTCAACCTGATCGGCAGCGGCATCGCGATCGCCGTTCTCGTGTTCGCCGCGCTGTCGGCGGCCGATCCGATCAGCCGCGTGCTGGGTCGTACCGGCATCAACGTGGCCACGCGCCTGATGGGCCTGATGCTCGCCGCGCTCGGCGTCGAGCTGATCGTCGACGGACTGACGGCGTTGTTGCCGGTGTTGCGGCACTGACGAGCGCGCAGTGGTTGCGGGGCTCGTCGAACATCGGCGTCGTCTTGCCCCACAAGCGATCCGCTTGACGATCGGGTAAACCCCGCGTTGCGCTGCGGGGTTCGAGTATCCAGAATATGCGGCCCTCTGGCGGTCCGCCGGAGCCCCCGGTTCAGGACATCGTGGACGCATCGTCCCGGCCGCACGCCATG
>CAZZWS010000206.1:0-7202 GCA_964657795.1 Beijerinckiaceae bacterium | reverse complement strand
GTTCGCACCGCGGAGGTTTGCGCCGCGCGGGCCCTCGGACCGTCACCTGCGGCTGTGACCCGCCGCCGCGCCGCCACCGTCAACCTTCAGGACGACGCCATGCTCACCATCGTCACTCCCGTCAACACCACCACCGCCGCCACGCCGGCCGGGTCCGTCTCGCCGGTTTCGGAGATCGTGGCCGAGATGGCCGCCGGGCGCATGGTCATCCTGGTCGACGAGGAGGACCGCGAGAACGAAGGCGACCTGGTGCTCGCCGCGGACTTCGTCACGGCCGAGGCGATCAACTTCATGGCCCGCTTCGGGCGCGGCCTGATCTGCCTGACGCTGACGGAAGAGCGTTGCCGCCAGCTCGCGCTGCCGATGATGACGGCCGCCAACGGAACGCGCTACGGCACCAAGTTCACCGTGTCGATCGAGGCGGCCGAAGGCGTCACGACCGGCATCTCCGCCGCCGACCGCGCGCAGACCGTGCGCGCCGCGGTGGCGCGCGATGCGCAGCCCGCCGACATCGTCCAGCCCGGTCACATCTTCCCGATCCGAGCCGAAGCGGGCGGCGTGCTGATGCGCGCCGGTCATACCGAGGCCGGATGCGACCTCGCGCGCATGGCCGGTCTGTCGCCGTCCGCCGTGATCTGCGAGATCCTCAACGACGACGGGTCGATGGCTCGCCTGCCGGACCTGACGGTCTTCGCGCGCGAACACGGGCTCAAGATCGGCACCATCGCCGACCTGATCCACTACCGCGCGGCGCACGAGAGCCTGATCGAACGCGTCGCCGAGCGCCCCGTCATGACCGCGCACGGCGAGTTGAACGCCATCGCCTTCCGCGACCTGCCGAGCGGCGCGGCGCACATCGTGCTGACCCACGGCACGATCGATCCCGAGGTCGAGACGCTGGTCCGCGTGCACGAGCCGGCGTCGCTGCTCGACCTGATCGATGTCGGTACGTCGACGCACTCGTGGTCGGTATCGCGTGCGCTCGATGCCATCGCGAAGGCCGATGCCGGCGTGCTGGTGCTGCTCAATTGCAACGAGTCGGCAGCGCGGCTGTTCGGCCAGTTCGAGTCGCTGGCCGAAGTCGATCGCACCGGCGCGTGCCGCGAGAAGACGGTCGAACGCAAGATGGACCTGCGGACCTACGGCATCGGCGCGCAGATCCTGCGCGACCTCGGCGTCGGTCGCATGCGCCTGCTCGCCAAGCCGCGCAAGATGCCGTCGATGACCGGCTACGACCTGCGCGTGTCGGGCTACGTCGATCCCTGAACCTCGTGCGACCTGCCTGAATCCATGACCGTCGAAACCCTGCTTCCCGACTTCGCCGGCACCGACCTGCGGATCGGCATCGTCCAGTCCCGCTTCAACGAGCCGGTATGCCTCGCGTTGCGCGCAGCGTGCGTCGCCGAGTTGCTCGCGCTCGGCGTCCAGCCCGAGGACGTTCTGCTCGCGACGGTGCCCGGCGCGCTCGAGATTCCCTTCGCGCTGCAGAAGATGGCGCAGTCCGCGCAGTTCGACGCGCTGATCGCGCTCGGCGCGGTCATCCGCGGCGAGACCTATCACTTCGAACTCGTGTCCAACGAGAGCGCGTCCGGCATCAGCGAGGTCGCGCGCCGTTTCGAGATTCCGGTCGCCAACGGCGTGCTGACCACGGACACCGACGCACAGGCCGAGGCGCGTACCGACGAAAAAGGCCGCGACGCGGCCCGTGCGGCGGTCGAGATGGCCAACCTGACGAGCCGCCTCGAAGACCTCGCCGCGGACGTCGATGACGCGGACGAGGACGAAGAGGGCTGACGCTCTGGCCACGGCCCGGCCGGCAATCCTGCATCGAACGAAGACACCTTGAACACTCCCACCATTCCCGAAGACCGATCGACCGATGCGACGCCTGCGCGCAAGGGTCCGCCGAAGAGCGCACGCCGGCGCTCGCGCGAGTTCGCGTTGCAGGGCCTGTACGAATGGCTGCTGTCGCGCGACGCGGGAAACGAGAACGCCGGCGCCGTCGACGCGCACATCCGCGAGACGCCGGGCTTCGACAAGGCGGATCGCGAGCACTACCAGGCGCTGCTGCACGGCGCGATCCGCGAGGTCGGCCCGTTGCGCACCGCCATCTCGCCGCATCTCGACCGACCCATCGTCGAGCTGTCGCCGGTCGAGCACGCGGTGCTGCTGATCGGCGCCTACGAACTCGCGCATCACGTCGAGATTCCGTATCGCGTCGTCATCAACGAAGCCGTCGAAGTCGCGAAGTCGTTCGGTGGTACCGACGGCTTCAAGTACGTCAACGGCGTCCTCGACAAGCTCGGCGTCGATCTGCGACCGACCGAAGCGGGGCAGCGTCGATCACGCTGATCGTCGGGTCCGACCCGTGGTGGAGGACTGACCGTCGCATGACCGAGTTCGATCTGATCGCGCGCTACTTCGACCGGCCTGCGCGCCGCGCGCGACTCGGCGTCGGCGACGACTGCGCGCTGCTTGCGCCGTCGGCCGATCGCGTGCTGGCCGTGTCCACCGACATGCTGGTGGCCGGGCGTCATTTCTTCGAGGACGCGGACCCGTCGTCGCTCGGCTGGAAGACCCTGGCGGTCAACCTTTCGGATCTCGCCGCGATGGGCGCGACGCCGCTGGCCTTCACGCTCGCGCTCGCGCTGCCGACGGTCGACGAGGCATGGCTGGAAGCCTTCAGCGAGGGCCTCTTCGACTGCGCGTCGCGTTTCGACTGCGAGCTGGTCGGCGGCGACACCACGCGCGGACCGTTGACGCTGTCGGTCACCGTCTTCGGCGAGGTCGACGAAGCGCAGGCGTTGCGTCGCGATCGTGCGCGGCCCGGCGACGACGTCTGGGTCTCGGGTTCGCTCGGCCGCGCGGCGCTGGCGTTGCGACGTGCGAGCGAGGAACGCGACGAGCCCGCGAAGCAGTGCGCGCCGACGTTGCGGACCGCGCTCGATCGACCCGTGCCACGCGTGATGCTCGGGCGTGGCCTGCTCGGCATCGCCCACGCCGCCATCGACGTCTCGGACGGCTTCGCGCAGGACCTCGGTCACCTCGTCGCCGCGTCTCGGGTCGGCGCCGAAGTGTGGGTCGACCAGGTTCCGTTCGGAGAAGAATTGAAGCCGTTGCCGCGCGACGAGCGCGAACGGTTGGCGCTGGCCGGCGGCGACGACTACGAGCTGTGCTTCACGGCCCCGCACTCGGCTCGCGACGCGGTGCAGGCCGTGGCCGGTGCGGCGGATACCCACGTGACGCGCGTCGGCAGGATCGACGCGGGCGACGCGCTGAGCTGGGTGGGCGCGACGGGCGATCCCGGAACATGGCGCGGCTTCGACCATTTCGCGTGCTGACGTGAACCCGACCCTCCGCTTCCTCGTCTCGCACCCCGCGCACCTGCTCGCGCTCGGCTTCGGCAGCGGCCTGCCGCGGAAGGCCCCGGGCACGTTCGGGACGCTGTTCGGCTGGGTGGCCTATCTGCTGATCGCGCCGTACCTGACGGCCCTCGAGTGGGCGGTGTTGCTGAGCGTCGGCTTCGTCGTCGGCTGCTGGGCCTGCGACCGGACCGGCCGCGATCTCGGCGTGCCGGATCACGGCGCGATGGTCTGGGACGAGATCATCGCGATCTGGCTGGTGCTGATCTTCACGCCGTGGAGCCTGGTCTGGCAGCTCGTCGCGTTCGGTGTCTTCCGCTTCTTCGACATCGTCAAGCCGCGGCCGATCAAACGCTTCGAGCGCCGCTTCAAGAGCGACGGCTGGGCGGGCTTCGGCGTGATGGGCGACGACCTGATCGCCGCGTTCTACAGCCTCGTCACGATGGCCGTCGCGGTCCGCGTGGTCGAGTGGTTCACTGCACGATGAAAGAAGACTCATGACGGATCTCGTCGCCGCACTGGCATCGCAGGTCGCGCAGCAACTGCGGGCTCGCGAATTCATGGTGACGACCGCCGAATCGTGCACCGGCGGTCTGGTCGCCGCGGCGCTGACCGAGATCGCCGGCTCGTCCGCCTGGTTCGAGCGCGGCTTCGTCACGTATTCCAACCACGCCAAGATGGAGATGCTCGGCGTCGCGGCGGACCTGATCGACACGCACGGCGCGGTCAGCGAGGACGTGGCCCGCGCGATGGCCGAGGGCGCGCTGCTTGAGAGCCGCGCGCAATGCGCGATGTCGATCACCGGCATCGCCGGACCCACCGGCGGAACGCGCGACAAGCCGGTCGGCACGGTGTGCTTCGGATGGGCCGTGCTCGAGGAGTTGGTTCAGAGCGAGACGATGCACTTCGACGGCGACCGGGCGAGCGTGCGGGAGCAGTCGGTGCGGCATGCCCTCGGCGGGCTGCTGCTGCGTCTTGCCCGGACGACCGCGCCATGATCGCCGGGTCATGATCGGCTTCGAAGGCTTCGAAGAACGCGACTTCGTCGTCGACGGCATCCGCATCCACGCGCGCGTCGGTGGCGATCCGGCGTCGCCCCCGGTGCTGCTGCTGCACGGATTTCCACAGACGCACGTCATCTGGCATGCGAGCGCGCCGCGGCTCGCCCGTCGTCATCGCGTGGTCTGCGCCGACCTTCGCGGCTATGGCGACTCGGACAAGCCACCCGGCTCGATCGATCACGCCAACTACGCCAAGCGGGCGATGGCCGCCGACCTGATCGGCGTGATGCGGGCTCTGGGCCACGAGCGCTTCGCCGTCGTGGGCCACGATCGGGGCGGTCGCGTCGCCCATCGCCTCGCCGTCGATCATCCGCAGGCGGTCGCGAAGCTCTGCGTGATCGACATCGCGCCGACGCTGACGATGTACGACCAGACCGACTTCGCGTTCGCGCAGGCCTACTGGCACTGGTTCTTCCTGACGCAGCCGGCCCCGTTGCCGGAGACCATGCTCGGCGCCGACGCGCCGCGCCTGCTGCGGACGTTTCTCGGCGGCTGGGGCGGTCAGGGCCTGTCGATCTATGCACCCGAAGCGCTCGCCGAATACGAACGGTGCTGGGCCACGCCCGAGGGACTGCATGCGAGTTGCGAGGACTATCGGGCGTCGGCCGGCATCGACCTCGTGCACGATCGCGCGAGCGACGCGAGCGGCCATCGCGTCCGCTGCCCGATGCTGGTCCTGTGGGGCGCGCGGGGCGTCATCGGACGACTGTTCGATCCGCTGGAGACGTGGCGTGCGAAATGCGACGCCCCGGTCGAAGGTCGGTCCTTCGAGACCGGCCACTTCATCCCCGAAGAAGCACCGGATCAGGTGCTGGCGGCGCTCGAACCGTTTCTGGAAGCGTGACCGCTCACTCGAACGCGCACTTGAAGGTTCAAGGGGCGGCTGACACCCGGCACGCCTCGATCGCATCGCGCGTTTCGAGCGCCACGCGCCGCGCGGCCGTGGCGAAGTCCTCGCCCCGGCTCGCGTAGAGGATGGCGCGGGACGAGCTGACCATCAGGCCGCCGGCCGTCGTCGCGCCGGCCGCGACCGACGCGGCGAGATCGCCGCCTTGTGCGCCGATCCCCGGAACCAGGATGGGCAGGTCGCCGACCACGGCCCGCACTTGGGCCAGCTCCTTCGGATAGGTCGCGCCGACAACCAGCCCGCACTGGCCGTTCTCGTTCCAGCGCTCGGCGACGAGCCGCGCGACGTGCAGGTACAGCGGCTCACCGCTCGCGGCGAGCCGCAGCGACTGCAGTTCGTCGCCGCTGGCGTTCGACGTCCGGCACAGGATGATGGCGCCCCGGTCCCGGTACGCGAGGTAGGGCGCGATCGCGTCGTGTCCCAGGTAGGGCTGCACCGTCACGGCATCGGCCTTGAAGCGCTCGAACGCTTCGCGCGCGTATTGCTCCGACGTCGAACCCACGTCGCCACGCTTCGCGTCCAGAACCACCGGCACGTCCGGATGGCGCTCGCGAATGTGAGCGATCAACGCCTCGAGCTGGTCCTCGGCGCGCTCGGCCGCGAAGTACGCGATCTGCGGCTTGAACGCGCAGGCCACATCAGCGGTCGCGTCGACGATGGCCCGGCAGAAATCGAAGATCGCCGACGTACCGGTCAGATGCGAGGGGAAGCGTGAAGGATCGGGGTCCAGTCCCACGCACAGCAAGGACCGCGCCGCCGCCCAACGTCGTGCCAGCCGTTCGGCGAACGGCAACGGGAACCACTTCCCGGGGTCGGGGACCCGCGCTGCCTGATCCATTCCTGGTGCTTCGCTTTCGTCGTGGCGTCGACCCGGCGTCGACCGCCGCGATTCTATCCGGCCACGGCTTGGCCGGTGCGTGCCGCTCCATCGAACTTCCGGGCGAGGCGCTGCGATGCCTCATTAGTTGCTGCGGCGCAGCATGGGTCCGGCGCGCGCTTCTTTGCTCGGCAAATTGCAACAAGTTGTTTTTCGCCGACGAGGCGTCCCCGCGTATTCGTGGCGCAATTAGCAAAAACACAACAAGTTGTGACGACGAGTGACGAAAGTGTCACGAATTTACTAAAAGTTGTTCAGAATTTCACTGAGATTGTAGATGCAGCGGTCGTGTGTGCGCGGCATCGCAACAACACCCTCTTAAAGCGCGCTTTCCGGGATTCCGCCGTGACCCTTACGGCTCGCGCTCGTCCGTTTTCTCATCTCCGCTCGAAGGAATTCCATGTTCAACAAAGTAGCCTCCGCGCGCCGATGGCGTCTGGCATTGATGGGGTCGGTCGCCGGTCTCGCGGCATTCACCACCGCCGTTCAAGCGCAGGAAGTCCAGAAGGGCGAGCGCGTCGAGATCACCGGCTCCAACATCCGCCGGGTGCAGTCCGAGACGTCCTCGCCGGTCGAAGTCATCACCCGTGAAGAACTCGATCGCTCCGGCAAGACCAGCGTCGCGGCCTATCTGCAGACGCTCGCGATCGACAACGCCGGCTCCGTTCCGACGACGTTCGGCAACGGCTTCTCGGCCACGCTGTCGGTTGAAGACCCGACCTTCCGCCGCACGCCGATCTTCTCGCCCACCGTCAACGCGGCTAACGTTACGGTCAACGGAGCGATCTCGAACTTCGGCGTCACGGTCTCACCCGTGCCGGTGTTCATTGGCACCAACGCTGCCGGCATCCCGACGCGCTACAGCTTCGTCGACGCCATCGAGCGCAACCGCCTGCCCGATTTCGTCGGCGCCCTGCGCTACGACGCCGCCTGGGGTTCGGCTCAGATCTCCGCCGCCGTGCACGAGATCAACGTCGGCAACGTCGCCAACGGCG
>CAZZWS010000205.1:0-7207 GCA_964657795.1 Beijerinckiaceae bacterium | reverse complement strand
TGACGTACTGGCCGGACCTGTCGCTCTGGCTGCCGCGACAGATGGGCATGATGAACTAGGCGGATCGGTGGCTTGACATTTCCGGGATGTACATAGGATGTCCATGCCACCTCCCAAGGAGTCGTCATGACCCTGGCCATCGAGCGGATCGTCGTGCAGACGACGGCTGAAGACAAGGAAAGCATCGTGACGAAAGCGAGGATGTTGTCGATCCCCGTCTCCGAGTTGATGCGGCGGGGTGCCTTCGCCTACGGTGCATCCGGGTCCGATGGCGATCTGGAGGCGCTCGCCGATGCGGCGCGCCTTTCGGTTGAGCGTGCCGGCACGGCGATCGACGACGCCATGGCCTTCATCGACGCCAGCAATCGACGCATCGATCTTCTCGACAGGAAGGTGGCATCGCGGGCAAAACGCAAAGCCGCCTGATGGGCGTGACCGACAAGGTCTGGGGCGCGCTGACCTCGATGATCAAGCTCGAGGACAAGGTGACGCGTCAGGCCGAGGCGATGAAGTCGCAGCAGATGCGGATCGAGGATCTGACGGGGCGGGTCATCCGGCTGGAGACGCAGCTCGAGATGCTGATGCAGGCGGCGGTGGCCAAGCGACTGCGGTAGGGGGGTCGGGACGCTGCGCTCCGCCGGCTTCGCATCGGCCGGGTCGGGCGATCGGCGGATGATCCTTGTGAACGACGAGGACTCGATAGCCCGGCCTGTCTCCAGGTCCTCACTCGCCCAGCAGATGCAGGACCACCTCGCGGCGATGCGGCCGCGTGCGGTGTTCCCAAAGATGGATGCCCTGCCATGTCCCGAGTGCCAGTCGGCCCGACGCGACAGGGATCGACAGGCTGACGGCGGTCAACGCGGCACGCACGTGCGCGGGCATGTCGTCGGGTCCCTCGTCGCGATGGGCGAACAACGAATCCCCGTCCGGTACGAGGCGCGCGAAAAAGCGGTCGAGGTCCGCTCTCACGTCGGGATCCGCGTTTTCCTGGATCAGCAGGCTCGCCGACGTGTGACGGACGAATACGGTCAGAAGACCTTCGTCGATCGACCCTCCCGCGAGCCATTGCGTGATCGGACGCGTGATCTCGACGAGTCCCCGGCCGGGGGTCGGAATCGTCAGCGTCGTGACGCGTTGATGCAGCATCGGGTCAGCGAACGACGAAGCGGCGCAGCTCGGCCGGCGCGATCGGCGGCTGCAACGTGCATTGCCACCAGCCCACGTCGTGCCACGCCCCGAGCTTGTAACCCACGTCGCGATAGACGCCGAGCGCCTTGAAGCCGACCGCCTCGTGCAGTGCGATGCTGGCCGCGTTGGGCAGCACGATGCCGGCGAACGCCTGGAAGTAGCCGAGCTCGACGAGCCGGTCGAACAACGCGACGTAAAGCGCCTTGCCGACGCCGCGGCCACGGCGATCCGCGCGGACGTAGGCGCTGACGTCGACCGACCATCGATAGGCTGCGCGTTCGCGATGACGGCTCGCGTAGGCGTAGCCATCGAGCGCGCCCTCGTCGTCCTCGCTGACCAGCCACGGCAAGCGGACCAGGGTGCTCTCGATCCGGCCTCGCATCTCTTCGATCGACGGCGCGTCGAGTTCGAAAGAGATCGTCGTCGACGCGACGATCGGCGCGTAGATCGCGTGCATGGCCGCCGCGTCCTCGGGCCGGGCGACGCGCATCGTCATCGCCATCGGCAACCCGCTTTCAGGGCGCGTTGCGCCGTGCGGCCCAGTAGGTCGCGCCTTCGTCGCCATACCGCTCGTGATGCGGCACTTCCCGATCGAGCTGGAACGTGTCACCGGGCCTGAGGTGGCGCGTACGCTCTCCGTCGGTCAGCCACATCTCGCCCTGCACCACGAGCGCGTCGACCGAGAACGGATGGCGGTGCTCGTCGACCTCCACGCCGGCGTCCCACTTGCGTTCGGCGACCTCGTCGAAGCCGCGCGACAGGGCCGAAGCCTTGAAATTATCGAAGTCGGGAAGATTCATGCGTGCTCCTCGTTGCGTGGACTTGGAAGGATAGAACGCTGCCGGTGCGCCGTCCACGGCCAGGCTCCGCTAGACTCGCGCCCTCGCTCACGGTGCATGCCATGTCCCTCGAACAACAGATCCACGCGGCGCTCACCAGCGTCGTCGACCCCAACACCGGCAAGGACCTCGCCGCCACCAAGTCCATCCGCAACCTGCGTCTGACGCCGGCGGCGGAAGGTCGTGCAGACGTATCGCTCGACATCGAGCTCGGCTATCCCGCGAAGAGCCAGACCGACGCCATCCGCGACCGCGTGATCGCGGCGTTGCGGACTGTCGACGGCGTCGGTGCGATCGACGTGCAGGTCGGCTCGAAGATCGTCGCGCACGTCGTCCAGCGCGGCACCAAGCCGATGACCAACATCCGCAACATCATCGCGGTGGCGTCGGGCAAGGGCGGCGTGGGCAAGAGCACGACCGCCGTCAACCTCGCGCTCGCCCTCGCGGCCGAGGGCGCCACGGTCGGCATCCTCGACGCCGACATCTACGGCCCGTCGCAACCGACGATGCTCGGCATCACCGGCAAGCCCGAGACGAAGGACGGCAAGACGATGGAGCCGATGGAGCGCCATGGCCTCCAGGCCATCTCGATCGGCTTCATGATCGACCCGGACGAGCCGATGGTGTGGCGCGGTCCGATCGTCACGCAGGCGTTGACCCAACTGCTCGAACAGACCAACTGGCGCGACCTCGACTATCTGATCGTCGACATGCCGCCGGGCACCGGCGACATCCAGTTGACGCTGTCGCAGAAGGTACCGGTGACCGGCGCGGTGATCGTGACCACGCCGCAGGACATCGCGCTGCTGGACGCGCGCAAGGGCCTGAAGATGTTCGAGAAGGTCGGCATCCCGATCCTCGGCATCATCGAGAACATGAGCCTGCATGTCTGCACGAACTGCGGCCACGTCGAGCACATCTTCGGCGAGGGCGGCGCGGCGCGGATGTGCGAGCAGTACGGCGTGCCGTTCCTGGGTTCGCTGCCGCTCGACATCCGCATCCGCGAGCAGGCCGATGCCGGCACGCCGACCGTGGCCGCCGATCCGGACGGGACCATCGCCGCGACCTATCGCGAGATCGCGCGGAAGCTCGCGGTGGCCGTCGCGGTGAAGGCGAAGGACATGTCCGGCAAGTTCCCGAGCATCGTCGTCTCGAATACTTGATGCGTTGAGTCGTTGTCCGTGGACGAGTCACTTCCTGGGCGCGTCGCCACCCTTCGGCGCCGCATTGCCTTCGGGAGCGCCGTTCAGGGTGTACGGCGGGGCGCCGGAGGCCGCGCTGCCCACCGTCGACTGGCTGCTGTCACCCGGGTTGCCGGTCTTCTCGTTGTTGCCTTCGACGGCCTGCCGCGTGGTGGTATCGGCGGGCTTCGGCGTGGCGTCGCCGGGTGGTGCGGGGACCGTGGCCTGCGGGACGATGTTGGTGGTCGCGTCGACCTGCGGTTGCGGCGGGCTGTCCTTCTTGCCGCAGCCGTTCAGGAGCAACACGGTCGAGAGGGTCGTGGCCACCATCAGCGTGGTCGGATTCATCGAGCGCATGCGGTTCTCCTGAAGGTCGGGTCGGCGATGGCGCCACGACGTGTGGCGCGGAGCAGCTAGCATTGACGCTCGCCGCGCGTCGCGCCGCTGTCGGTGCGTCACGCATCGCCGGATCGGTCGGGGGCGGTGACCTTCCATTGTTTCGAAAAAAAAAGCAGGGTCGCTCATGAAAATATGTGTCGTCGGCGCCGGTGCGATCGGAGGCGTGCTCGCGTTCCGCCTCGCGGCGAAGGGTCACGACGTCTCGGTCGTGGCGCGCGGCCCGCATCTGGCCGCCATCGTCGCGCGCGGGCTCACGATGATCGACGGGATCGATCAGGATCGCGTCGCGACGCAGCCGGTCGCCGCGTCGGACGATCCCGCGGCCTTCGGCGTGCAGGACGTCGTCTTCGTCACGCTGAAGGCCCACGCGATTCCCGCAATGCTGAAACGGCTGGCGCCTTTGATCGGTCCGGAAACGATGATCGTGCCGGCCATCAACGGGCTGCCATGGTGGTACTTCCAGCGCGAAGGCGGCGACCACGACGGAATGGTCATCGACAGCGTCGATCCCGACGGCGACATGAGCGCAGGGGTCGCGCCTGAGCGCATCGTCGGCTGCGTCGTGCACGTCGGGGCCGAGGTGCCCGAGCCCGGCGTGATCAGGCACTCGGCGGGTCGGCTGTTCGTCATCGGCGAGATCGATCGCGGGCTCGCGCAGCCGCAGACGGAACGCGTCTGCCGGCTCGGCGCCGCGCTCGACGACTGCGGCCTGACCGCGACCGTCTCGACCGACATCCGCCACGACGTCTGGACCAAGCTCATCGGCAACCTGAGCTTCAACCCGGTCGCCGCGCTGACATACGCGGACATGGGGCGCATCTGCGCCAGCGAGCCGCTGCTGGACGTCATCCGGGCGATGCTGGTCGAAGGGATGGCCGTCGCGCGCGCCTATGGGATCGTCATCGCGATGACGCCCGACGAACGGATCGCCATCGCGCGGCATCTCGGACCGGTCCGCATCTCGATGCATCAGGACTTCGCGGCCCATCGCAAGCCCGAGATCGACGCCATCGTCGGCTCGGTCATCGAACTGGCCGGGCGGGCCGACGTACCGGTTCCGGTGACGCGGATGGTCCGCGCGCTGGTCGAGACGCGGGCGATCAGCGAGGGCCTGCTCGCGCGATGATCGAACGCCCGTCGCGCCGGGCACCATCCAATCGCGCGCATAGCCATAATCTGTTGAGCTTTGGCGCGCGGGATGCGAGCATCGCGGATTGCGACGCCGACGGCTCCTGTGTGCCGGCGACGCAATCACGATTTCACGATTACGGCAAGGACCGCGTTCGCGGTCATCCACTCCAGAAAGGTGATGTCATGGAGATGAAAGTCTCCCGTCGCCAGTTCTTCCGCATCACTGCGGCCGGACTGGGCGGATCGGGGCTTGCAGCGATGGGGTACTCGACCGCGTTCGCGGCCGAGCAGGCGCGCGAGTTCAAGCTCGCGCGGACCACGGAGACGCGCAACACGTGTCCGTACTGCTCGGTCGGGTGCGGCATCCTGATGTACGGCCTCGGCGACCGCGCGAAGAACGCCAAGTCGGCGATCATCCACATCGAGGGCGACCCCGACCATCCGGTCAACCGCGGCACGTTGTGCCCGAAGGGCGCCGGCCTGCTCGAGTTCGTCCACAGCCCCAACCGCCTCAAGTATCCGGAAGTGCGCGAAGCCGGCGCCACCGCCTACAAGCGCATCACCTGGGACGAGGCGTTCACGCGCATCACCCGGTTGATGAAGGACGACCGCGACAAGAATTTCGAGCCCGTCAACAAGGCGGGAGCAACGGTCAATCGATGGCCGACCTTCGGGATCCTGGCGGCGTCGGCCTCGTCCAACGAGACCGGTTATCTGACGCACAAGGTCTTTCGTTCTCTCGGTCTGATCAATTTCGACAATCAAGCGCGTGTCTGACACGGCCCGACGGTAGCAAGTCTTGCTCCGACGTTTGGCCGCGGTTCGATGACCAACCACTGGGTTGACATCAAGAACGCGGATGTGATTTTGATCATGGGCGGCAACGCCGCCGAGGCGCACCCCTGCGGGTTCAAGTGGGTGGTCGAGGCGAAGGCCCACAACAGGGCCAGGCTGGTCGTCGTCGACCCGCGCTTCACGCGCTCGGCCGCGATGGCGGACTACTACGCGCCGATCCGGCCGGGCAGCGACATCGCGTTCCTCGGCGCGGTGATCAACTATCTGATCACCACGAAGCAGTACCACGAGGAATACGTCAAGAACTACACGGACATGACGTTCGTCGTCCGCGAGGACTTCACGTTCGACGATGGCCTGTTCTCGGGTTACAACCCCGAAAAACGTGCTTACGACAAGACCACCTGGAACTACCAGATGGGCGCGGACGGCTTCGTCAAGGTCGACCCCACGCTGCAGGATCCGAACTGCGTCTTCAACCGGATGGCCAAGCACTACTCGCGCTACACGCCCGAGATGGTCGAGAAGGTCTGCGGCACGCCCAAGGACCGTTTCCTGAAGGTCTGCGAGTTCATCGGCAGCACGGGCCGCGCCGGTCGCGTGATGACGATCCTGTACGCGCTCGGCTGGACCCAGCACAGCCAAGGCACGCAGATGATCCGCACAGCCGCCATGGTGCAACTACTGCTCGGCAACATCGGCATGGTCGGCGGCGGCATGAACGCGTTGCGCGGTCACTCCAACATCCAGGGACTGACCGACCTCGGCCTGCTGTCCAACACGTTGCCGGGCTATCTGACCGGCCCCGGTGAGCTGGAGCAGGACTATGGCAAGTACATCGAAAAGCGTGCGCTGAAGCCGCTCCGGCCGAAGTCGACGAGTTACTGGCAGAACTACGGCAAGTTTCACGTCAGCCTGATGAAGGCGTGGTACGGCGACGCCGCCACGAAGGACAACGACTGGGCCTACAACTACCTGCCGAAGCTCGACAAGCTGCACGACGTGCTTCAGGTCTTCGAGGACATGCATCAGGGCAAGATCAATGGCTACGTCGCGCAGGGCTTCAACCCGCTGGCATCGTTTCCGAACAAGAAGAAGATCGGCGAGTCGCTGGCCAAGCTCAAGTTCCTCGTCGTCATCGATCCGCTGGCCACCGAGACCTCGCGTTTCTGGGAGCACATCCCCGAGTACAACGAGGTCGACACGGCGAATATCCAGACCGAGGTGTTCCGGTTGCCGTCGACCTGCTTCGCGGAAGAGGACGGCTCGCTGGTCAGTTCCAGCCGAGTTCTGCAGTGGCACTGGAGGGGCGCGGAGCCACCCGCCGAAGCGATGGCCGACACGGAGATCGTCGGCAATCTCTACACGCGACTGAAGGCGCTTTACGTCAAGGAAGGCGGCGCGTTCCCCGACCCCATCGTCAACCTGACGTGGCCCTATCGCGAGCCGGCGTCGCCGATGCCCGAAGAACTCGCCCGCGAGACCAACGGCAGGGCGCTCACGGACGTCATGGACTTGGCTGACCCCACGAAGGTCATTGCGAAGGCCGGCGAGCAGCTGCCGGGTTTCGGCTCGATGCGGGACGACGGCAGCACGGCTTCCGGCTGCTGGATCTGGTGTGGGTCGTGGACCCAGGCGGGCAATCAGATGGCGCGTCGCGACAACACCGACTCC
>CAZZWS010000204.1:0-7217 GCA_964657795.1 Beijerinckiaceae bacterium | reverse complement strand
TCACCTGGCCGAGGTCGCGGCCGCGGCCGTCGCGATGGTGAAGTCCAATGGCCAGGCCACCACAACGGAGCTGCTCGAACACGTCAAGGGTCCCGATTTTCCCGGCGGCGCGCAGATCATCTCGTCACCGCAGGAACTGGCCGCGATCTACGAGACCGGGCGCGGCAGCGTCAAGGTGCGCGCGCGCTGGACCATCGAGGAACTGGCGCGCGGACAGTGGCAGGTCGTGGTCCACCAACTGCCGCCCAACACGTCGTCCCAGAAGGTGCTCGAAGAGATCGAGGAGCTGACCAATCCCAAGCTGCGGCTCGGCAAGAAGTCGCTGACCGCGGAGCAGACGGTGACGAAGCAGGCGATGCTCGCGGCGCTCGACACCGTGCGCGACGAGTCGGGTCGCGATGCCCCGGTGCGCCTCGTCTTCGAGCCCAAGTCGCGCAACGTGGAACAGGCCGCGTTCATACGCATGTTGCTGGCGCAGACCAGCCTCGAGACCAGCGTACCGATGAACCTGGTGATGATCGGCATCGATGGCAGGCCGCGTCAGAAGTCGCTGGCCGCCATCGTCGGCGAGTGGGTCGAGTTCCGGCAGGACTGCGTCACGCGGCGTTCGCGACATCGGCTGGCGAAGATCGACGATCGCATCCACATCCTCGAAGGCCGGCACCTCGTGCTGCTGCACATCGACGAGGTGATCCGCATCATCCGCGAGTCCGACGAGCCGAAGCCCGCGTTGATCGATGCGTTCGCGCTCAGCGATCGGCAGGCCGAGGACATCCTCGAGATCCGACTGCGCCAGCTCGCGCGGCTCGAAGCGATCCGCATCGAACAGGAACTCGCGACCCGGCGCGCCGAGAAGGGCCGGCTCGAAGAGCTGCTCGCAAGCGCGTCGGCGCTGAAGCGCCAGGTCATCAGGGAGATCGAGGCCGATGCGAAGACCTTCGGTGCCAAGGATCCGCGTCGCACGCTGATCCAGGAAGACCGGCGCGCCTCGCTCGAGGTCAAGGTCGTCGACGAGCCGGTCACGGTGATCGTCTCCGAGAAGGCCTGGGTGCGCGCGCGCCCGGGTCATGGCCTGGACGCGACGCTGTTCACCGTCAAGCCCGGCGACACGCTCTATGCGGTCTACGAGTGCCGCAGCGTCGATTCACTGGTCGCGCTCGGCTCGAACGGCCGGGCGTACTCGGTGGCGGTCGCCACGTTGCCGGGCGCGCGCTCGCTGAAGGAAAAGAGCGAGGCGGTGCCGATCAGTTCGCTGGTCGACCTCGAAGGCGGCACGCAGATCGCGTCGATGTTCGCCGGTCCGGCCGGGCAACCGATCCTGATCGCCACGTCGGCCGCGTTCGGCTTCGTCTGCAAGCTCGCCGATCTCGTCGGTCGTCAGCGGGGCGGCAAGAGCTTCGTGACGGTCGCCGACGACGAGGGCTTAGCTGCAACCCCGCTGCGCATCGCGCCGATCGACCTCGCCGTCGATACCGACATCGCGTGCCTGTCCAGCGACGGCGCGCTGCTCGTGTTTCCGGCGGCCGAGATCAAGAAGTTGTCGGTCGGCGGGCGCGGCGTCACGCTGATCGCGCTCGCACCGAACGCGACGCTGGTCGCTGCGTTGCCGGTCGGCGCGAAGGGCTTCGTCGTGTCGGGCAGGACGGCGCGCGGCAAGGACCAGCAGCTGCGCATCGGCGGCGCCACGCTGGAGGAGTACCGCGGCAAGCGGGCCCGCAAGGGTCACAAGCTGGCGATGCGCCTGCTGGCGCCGGTGTTGAGCAAGCCGTGAAGAGCATGACAGCCGTGACGCGGCTCGCGTCGCTGTTCGTGCTGGTCGCGGCGTGCGCATGGGCGGCCGACGAGACGCCGAAGGACGCCCCGTTCACGCATGCGCCGGTGCGCGATGGCAAGTACGCCAACCTCGGCCCATTCGAGTTGCCGACCCTCGGCGACCTCGCCGACTGGTACTGGCACTGGTGGCGCGACGGCGGCACGCAGCCCCCGCCGGGCGGCTACGACCACGTGCCGGTCCTGCGCCCCGACCTCGACTACCTGAAGGCCAACCGCCGTGACACCACGGTCACGTGGGTCGGTCACGCGACCGTGCTGTTGCAGTTGGCCGGGGTCAACGTGCTGATGGACCCGATGTTTTCGAAGCGCGCGTTCTTCGTCGATTTCTTCGGGCCCGAGCGCAAGGTTCCGGTGCCGTTCACCATTGCCGATGGGCCGCATGTCGACGTGGTGCTGATCTCGCACAACCATTACGACCACCTCGACGCACCGTCGGTCGATGCCCTGGCGCATCAGGCGGGCGGTCCGCCGCTGTTCATCGTGCCAAAAGGGGTCGACGCGTGGATGCGGGCACGCGGCATCACGAACGTGATCGGGCTCGACTGGTGGGACGTGCGGAACGTCGACGCGTCCGCGGCTGTGTCCGCAATTGCGTCCTCGAATAGCGCCGACCATCTGCGCATCACGATGGTCCCCGCCGCGCACTGGAGCGCGCGCTCGCCGTTCGATCGCTTCGAGACGCTGTGGGGTGGTTACGTGATCGAGCGCGTCGGACCCGACGACGGCATCGGCTATCGCTTCTGGTTCGCCGGCGACACCGGCTACGCGCCACTGTTCCGCGAGCTGATCCATGCGCGCTTCGACCACTTCGACTTCGCCGCCATCCCGATCGGCGCGTACGAACCCAATCGCTACCTGCATGCACAGCACGTCGATCCGGCCGAGGCCGTCCGCATCGCCGGCGAACTCGACGTCGCTCAGGCGTTGGGCATCCACTGGGGGACGTTCACGCTGACGACCGAGCCGTTCGATCAGCCGCCGAAGGACCTCGCCGTCGCGCTGCAGGCAGCGCATCTGCCGCCCGAGCGCTTCGTGACCTTCAAGCATGGCGAGATGCGCGTGCTGCAAAGGCTCGATCGCTGAATCAACGAAGGAGACCTCATGCTGCATCCCCAAGCCCGCGCGTTGCTCGACCTGATGATCGCCCGCGGCATCCCGCCCACCGAGACCCTGCCGCATCTCGAGGCACGCGCCGCCTACCGCGATCGTCGCGGCGTGTTGCAGCCGCTGCCGCAGGACGTCGCCGCAGTGCGCGACCTGTCCGCCGACGGTCCGCATGGCGCGATCCCGCTGCGGCTCTATCGGCCCTTCGGCGCATCGGCCGACCAGGTGTTGCCCGTTCTCGTCTACTTCCACGGCGGCGGCTGGGTGATCGGCGACCTCGACACGCACGACACGCTGTGTCGCGAGCTGGCCAACGCGGCCGGCATCGCCGTGATCGCCGTCGACTACCGGCTCGGGCCCGAGCACCGCTTTCCGGCGGCCTACGACGACGCCTTCGCGGCGACCGCGTGGGTCGCCGACCATGCTGCGGGACTCGGCGTGGATGCGCAGCGCCTCGCGGTCGGCGGGGACAGCGCGGGCGGCAACCTCGCGGCCGCCGTGGCGCTCGGTACGCGCGACGCCGGGGGACCCGCGATCGCGTTCCAGCTGCTGATCTATCCCGCGACCGACATGCGCCGCCAGCATCCTTCGCACACCGGCAACGGCACGGGCTACCTGCTCACCCGGGACACGATCCGCTGGTTCCACGATCACTACATCGACGATGCCAGGCACGACGTCGACTGGCGCGCGTCACCGCTGCTGCATGCCGATCACGCGAACCTGCCGCCGGCGCTCGTCCTGACGGCGGGCTACGACCCGTTGCGCGACGAAGGGCTGGACTACGCGCGCGTGCTCACCGACGCCGGCAGCGTCGCCGGCTACGTCTGTTTCGAGCGCCAGATCCACGGCTTCATCACGATGGGCAAGGTGCTCGACGAAGCCAACACCGCGGTGGCGCTGTGCGCGGCGGAACTCCGGCGATACCTCGTGGATCGCTGAATCGCGAACCGAAGCTCAGGGCACGACGCCGCAGGCGAACCGGCCGCCACCGCCCCCCAGCTTCGTGGGCTGGTCGGCGTAGTTGTCGCCGCCGACATGAATCATCAGCGCGTGCCCGTGCAGATCCGAGGTCTTCAGGCGCGGCGCGACGAGCGTCTGCGTCGCCTCGCCATTGGCCGCGACGACCAGCGCGGGCAGGTCCCCCTGATGGCCCATGCCTTCGGGTCCCTCGTGCTTGCCGGTCTTGGCCGGGTCGAAGTGACCGCCCGCGGCCAACGCTGCCGACGGCGCGCCTCCCTTGTCCGCGTCGGGTCCCGCCGCGCAACTCGCCTTCTCGTGCAGGTGGAAGCCGTGCGCACCGGGCGCCAGGTCGTGCAGCGCCGGGACGAGTTCCAGTCCGGCCGGCGTATCCCGCGTGGTGACGGTGCCGATCGGCTGGCCGACGCCGTCGGCGCTGACGAGGCTCATCGGGATGGTGACCTGCGCCGCTTCGGCGACACCGGCCGAAGCGGTGGCGGCGATGAAGGCGATGAATGCGAACCTGGCGGCGCGGCTGAAGTGCTTGGGCATCGAATGCTCCTCGAAAGATGGATGCGGACCGATCGGATACGACTGGCGCGAACAGTACCCCGATCCGCTCGCGCCGGCAGCGTTGGAACTCGTCGGGCAGTTCGGGGCGTTGCATGCGCTGGCCACCGGTCAACCGCAGTCAGGTCCCGCGCGCTATGGAAGGGCTCGGGTGGTGACATCCGATCACGGTGGGATGGCGGGCGTGACCGGAACGGCAGGAACGACCCGGGTCCGGGCACGTCCGAGCAACTGCAACGACCTCAACAGGAGAAATCATGATCGGAAGAAAGATATTGCTCGCGGCCGCGATCGCGGCGCCGCTCTTCGCCGTGCAGTCCGCGCATGCGCAAACGTTCGACCTGCGGATCGGGACGCCGCCGCCGCCGCCGCGCGTGGTGGTCGAGCCGCGTCCGCGTCCGGGATTTGTCTGGGCGCCCGGCTACTGGAACTGGAACGGCCGTCGCCACGTCTGGCACGAAGGCGCGTATGTGCGCGCCCGACCGGGCTACCACTACGCGGCCCCGGAATGGCGTCAGGATGGTGACCATTACGGTTTCCGTCGCGGCCACTGGGACCACGACTGAGAGGTTTCGCCACGTCCCTTCCCGGCGCACTGACGCCGTGAAGGGACCGACCGATGCTGTCGAGATCGGTCGAGCACACGTCGCATGAGCGCGTTTGCCTGCGATGAAGCGGCATGCGCGCAGTCGGCCGACTTCCTTCGCCGCTCTTGATCCGCGCCGCATCGCCCCGATGTTTCGCGCGGTGCGCAGATGTCTGCGCCATTCGCGCCGCGAATCCACGACCCGCAACCACAAGAGACTTCGATGACCACCACGACAGAGCCCGTCAAGGAGACCCGTGCCTTCCAGGCCGAGGTCAAGCAGCTGCTGCAGCTGATGATCCACTCGCTGTACAGCAACAAGGAAATCTTTCTTCGCGAGCTGATCTCGAATGCGTCCGACGCGGCCGACAAGCTGCGCTTCGAGGCGCTGAACCACGCCGATCTGTACGACGGTGACAGCGATCTCGCCATCGACGTGTCGTTCGACAAGGCCGCGCGCACCATCACCATCGCCGACAACGGCATCGGGATGAGCCGTGAAGAGGCGATCGAACACCTGGGCACGATCGCCAAGTCGGGCACCAAGGAATTCTTCTCGAAGCTGTCGACCGATCAGCAGAAGGACAGCGCGTCGGTCGGCCAGCTGATCGGCCAGTTCGGCGTCGGCTTCTATTCGGCATTCATCGTCGCGGACAAGGTGACGGTCGACTCGCGGCGCGCCGGCCTGCCTGCCGACGCGGGCGTGCGCTGGGAAAGCGACGGCTCGGGTGAATACAGCGTGGAAGAGATCGAGCGTGCGAAGCGTGGCACGTCGATCACGCTGCATCTGCGCCAGGACGATGACGACTTCCTGTCGGCCCATCGCCTGAAGTCGGTGTTGAAGAAGTATTCGGATCACATCTCGCTGCCGATCCGCATGCACAAGGAGGAGTGGGACGCCGACAAGAGCGAGTACGCGACGAAGGACGAGGTCGAGACGATCAACCAGGCCAGCGCGCTGTGGACGCGGCCGAAGGGCGAGATCACCGACGAGCAGTACAAGGATTTCTACAAGCACGTCAGCCACGACTTCAATGAACCGCTGGCCTGGACGCACAGCCGCGTCGAGGGTCGCAGCGAATACACGCAGCTGCTGTATCTGCCGAAGGAGGCGCCGTTCGACCTGTGGGATCGCGAGCGCCGTGCGGGCATCAAGCTCTACGTCAAGCGCGTCTTCATCATGGACGACGCCGAGCAGCTGATGCCGGTGTACCTGCGCTTCGTCAAGGGCGTGATCGACAGCAACGACCTGCCGCTGAACGTGTCGCGCGAGATCCTGCAGGAGAGCCGCGACGTCAAGGCGATCCGCGAAGGTAGTACCAAGAAGGTCCTCGGCATGATCGAGGACCTCGCCGCCAACAGGCCCGATGACTTCAAGTCGTTCTGGAAGGCGTTCGGTCAGGTGTTGAAGGAAGGCCTCGGCGAGGACCACGCCAACAAGGACCGCATCGCCAAGCTGATCCGCTTCGCGAGCACGTTGGCCGATAACGACGACGAGACCGTCTCGCTGGCCGACTACGTGGGCCGGATGAAGGAAGGCCAGGACAAGATCTATTACGTGATCGGCGAGTCGTACACGGCGGCGCGCAACAGCCCGCACCTCGAGATCTTCAGGAAGAAGGGCGTCGAGGTGCTCGTGCTGTCCGACCGCGTCGACGAGTGGGCACTCAACTTCCTCAACGACTTCGAAGGCAAGGAACTGGTCAGCGTGGCGAAGGGCGGCCTCGACCTCGGCACGCTCGAGGACGAAGCCGAGAAGGCCGAGCAGGAGAAGGAGTCCGGCGAGTTCGCCGATGTGCTGACGAAGATGAAGGCGTCGCTGGGAGACGCGGTCAAGGACGTGCGCGTCACGTTCCGCCTGACCGACTCGCCGTCGTGCCTCGTGGCCGACGACGGCGCGATGAGCGGACACCTCGCGCGCATGCTGAAGGCGGCCGGCCAGAAGGCGCCCGAGAGCAAGCCGATCCTGGAGATCAATCCGCACCACGGGCTCGTGATGAAGCTGAAGGAGGAGAGCGCCGACAGCGCACGCTTCGACGACTGGTCGCACGTGCTGTTCGACCAGGCGACGCTGGCCGAGGGCGGTCAGCTCGAGAATCCGGCGGCGTTCGTCAAGCGCGTCAATGCGTTGCTGGGCGCGGGCGCCTGAGTCGTCACATCGAAC
>CAZZWS010000203.1:0-7219 GCA_964657795.1 Beijerinckiaceae bacterium | reverse complement strand
GGTTGTAGTAGCTGCGGATGGCCGGCTGCATGACGTGGACGATGGCGTCGCCGAGATCCACCAGCACCCACTCGCCGGTTTCCTCGCCTTCGATGCTGACGACCTGGCCGCCGGCTGCCTTGACCTTGTCGCGCACCGATGCGGCGAGCGCCTTGGTCTGGCGGTTCGAGGTGCCGCTCGCGATGATCACGCGGTCGAACAGCTGGGTCAGCCCCGTGCTGTTGTAGACGGCGATGTCGGCGGCCTTGACGTCTTCGAGCGCATCGACGACGACGCGCTGCAATTTACGGATGTCCATTCAACTCCGATAGAGATGGTTCGCGCGAATATAGTCGAGAACTGCTGCCGGGACCAATCCGGCGTCGGCATGGCCCTGTTGCGCGATCGATGCGCGGATGTCGGTCGCGGATAGGTCCATCGCCAGACCTTCGAGCAGAAAGGAGCGTCCCGCCGGTGTCGCATGCAGTGCCGATGCGTCGCCCGCGCGGCTGTTCCATGCCGCCGCCACGGCGTCCGGCAGACGCGTCACGTCGAAGCCGGGCCGCGTGACGGCCGCGAGATGCGCGTAGTCCCACAGCTTCGGCCATTCGTGCCAGGTGTCGAGATGCACCAGCTGATCGGCGCCGAACAGGAAGACGACCGGCTCGTCGGCGCGGAGCTCGTCGCGCAGATGCGCGAGCGTGATGACGGTATACGTGTCGCCGCCCCGCACGAGTTCACGGTCGTCGACGACGTAGCGACCGTGCGTGGGGTCGTGCGTGGCCAGTGCGGCTTCGAGCATCGCGATCCGCTGGGCGCCGGTCGCCATCAATCCGTCCTTCTGCCACGGCCGTGCGGCGGGCAGGAAGCGCACTTCGTCGAGCGCCAGCGCCGTCGCGAACGCGTCGGCCATCGCGAGGTGCGCGGTGTGGACCGGGTCGAAGCTGCCGCCGAGGATGCCGATCATCACTTGAACTGCGTCAGACCCACTCGCGCGGCACGAGATAGCGGGCGGCGAGCGCGGCTTCGGGACTGCCGACTTCGGGCGTCACCGCGTAGGCCCACGACGCGGTCGGCGGCATCGACATCAGGATGGATTCGGTGCGTCCCCCCGACTGCAGGCCGAACAGCGTGCCGCGATCGAGCACCAGGTTGAACTCGACGTAGCGACCGCGTCGCAACGCCTGCCAGTGCCGCTGCGCGTCGTCGTACGGCAGGGCACGACGTCGTTCGAGGATCGGCAGGTAGGCGGGCAGGAAGGCGTCGCCGACCGCGCGCATCAACGCGAACGAGTCGTCGAAGCCGAGCGCGTTGAAGTCGTCGAAGAAGATGCCGCCGACGCCACGCATTTCGTTGCGATGCCTGATGAAGAAATAACGGTCGCAGGCTTCCTTGAAGCGCGGATGGAGCTCGTCGCCGAACGGTCGCAGCGCCTCGCGGCAGGCGCGGTGGAAGTGGACGGCGTCGTCGTCGTAGCCGTACGACGGCGAGAGGTCCATGCCGCCGCCGAACCACCAGACGTCGGACTGTCCGTCGGCGCGCGCGACGAAGAAGCGCACGTTGAGATGGACCGTCGGCGCATGCGGATTGCGTGGATGGAACACCAGCGATACGCCCATCGCGTCGAAGCGTCGACCGGAGAGTTCGGGCCGGACCTGCGTGGCCGACGGCGGCATGCTTGCGCCCGCGACATGCGAGAAACCGACGCCAGCGCGTTCGAGCACGGCGCCGCCCTCGAGGATGGCCGTGCGGCCGAATCCGGTGAGCGGCTCGTGCGCGTCCTTCTGCCAGTGATCGACCGCGAAGCGGCCGCCATCGACCGCTTCGAGGGCCGCGACGATGCGGTCCTGCAGGCTCTTCAGCCACGCCTCGACGGACGCGGCATCGATCGTCGAGGAAGGGATGGTCATCAGCGACGCGCGACCGCGCGCCAACCGATGTCGCGGCGGTACTGCATGCCGTCGAACGCGATGGTCTCGGCGAGTTCGTACGCGCGCTTCTGCGCCATCCGCACGCTGTCGCCGAGCGCCGTGACGCCGAGCACGCGGCCGCCGTCGGTCAGCGTGTCGCTGTCGACGGCCGCCGTTCCGGCATGGAAGACGACGGCGTCGTCGGCGTCGGTTTTCGGCAGGCCGCGAACGAGGTCGCCCTTTCGCGGCGCGTCCGGGTAGCCGCTGGCCGCGAGGACCACGGTCAACGCGGTGCGCCGGTCCCAGTCGATGTCGGGCAGAGCGTCGAGCTTGCCGGCGAGCGCTGCTTCGAGGACCGGTACGAGGTCGGACTTCATCCGCAGCATGATCGGCTGCGTCTCCGGGTCGCCCATCCGCGCGTTGAACTCGACGACACGCGGCTGGCCGTGGTCGTCGATCATCAGGCCGACGTAGAGGAAGCCGGTGAACGAACGGCCTTCGGCGGCCATGCCGGCCATCGTCGGACGCACGATCTGCTGCATCACCTTCGCGTGCACGGACGGCGAGACGATCGGCGCCGGCGAGTACGCGCCCATGCCGCCGGTGTTGGGACCGCGATCGTCGTCGAGCAGGCGCTTGTGGTCCTGCGCCGTCGCGAACGGCAGCGCCGTGCGACCGTCGCAGATCAGGAAGAAGCTCGCTTCCTCGCCCTCGAGGAAGCCCTCGATGACGAGCGTGCCGGGCGAACCCGAAGGCAGCCAGCGGTCGATGGCTCCATGGGCCTCGACGGCATCGGCGGTCACGACGACGCCCTTCCCGGCGGCGAGAGCATCGGCCTTGATCACCACCGGCGTACCCGGCCGCGCCGCGAACTCGGCATCGACGTGGGCATGCGCCGAGACAGCATCGCCGAACACGCGATAAGCCGCGGTCGGGATGCCGTGCCGTTCCATGAAACCTTTCGCGAAGCTCTTCGACCATTCGAGTTCGGCGGCGGCGCGGGTCGGGCCGAAGACCCTGAGCTTCTGCGACTGGAACAGGTCGACGATGCCGTCGGCCAGCGCGGCGTCGGGACCGACGACGGTCAGCCCGATCTTCTCGCGCTCCGCAAAGGCCGCGAGCACGCGATGGTCGGTGCTGGGGAAATTCTGCAGCCGGCGATCGCGCGCCGTGCCGGCGTTGCCCGGCGCGACGTACACGCGCTGCACGCGAGGCGACTGCGCCAGCTTCCACGCGAGCGCGTGTTCGCGACCGCCGCCGCCGACGACCAGGATCTTCATGCCGAGATCGCGTGGATCAGGCGGCGATGACGGCGGAGGTGTAGACCTCCTGGACGTCGTCGAGGCTTTCCAGCGCGTCGATCAGCTTCTGCATGCGGGCTGCATCGTCACCGGTGAAGACCACCTCGTTGAGCGGCTTCATGACGATCTCGGCGACATCCGCCTTGAGCCCCGCCTTGTCGAACGCGTCCTTGACCGTACCGAAGTCGTAGGGTTCGCTGATCACCTCGACGCCGCCTTCCTCGTCGGACGTCACGTCTTCGGCGCCGCCGTCGAGCGCCACTTCCATGACCTTGTCCTCGGACGTGCCGGGCGCGAACAGGAACTGGCCGCAATGCTTGAACAGGAAGGCGACCGAACCGTCGGTGCCGAGGTTGCCCCCGAACTTGGAGAACGCGTGGCGCACGTCCGCGACCGTGCGGACCTTGTTGTCGGTCATGCAGTCGACGATGACCGCGGCGCCGTTGATGCCGTAGCCCTCGTAGCGGATCTCTTCGTAGTTGACGCCGTCGGCGTTGCCGGTGCCGCGATCGACCGCCCGCTTGATGTTGTCGGCGGGCATGTTCTGTTCCTTGCCCTTGTCGATGGCCAGGCGCAGCCGCGGATTGGTCCCGACGTCACCGCCACCGAGGCGCGCGGCGACGGTGATCTCCTTGATCAGCCGCGTCCAGATGCGGCCGCGCTTTTCATCCTGGCGCCCCTTGCGGTGCTGGATGTTGGCCCATTTCGAATGTCCCGCCATGCTGTTGCTTCTCTTCTGGCGCGCTCCGCGCCGTGGTTTTGATGCCGTGGAACGACGCTGTCCCCTCGCGTCGTACGGAGGCCGGATTTTATCACGCGGCCTTTCGCCGACGGCGCCCGCTCACCGCCCGAAGACGATCGCTTCGCGCCGCAGCAGACGGGCCAGCGACGCGAGACAGACGATCGTCACGATGGCCGCGATCACCGGCGGTACGAGGTAGTCGAACGCACCGACGTCGTCGCCGCGCAGGATGCGGGCCATCACCGTCTGTTGCGCGAGCGCGGGCACGAAGCGTTGCCAGCGCGCGTCGGGCAACGCCGCGAAGACGGTGATCAGCGGCACGAAGTTGACCAGCAGCGCGACATAGCTCGAATAGGTCTGCGCCTCCTTGTAGGTGCGGCCGAACGTCGCGATCAGCATCAGGACGGCGGCGATCATGCAGGCGAACGGCAGCGCGACCGCGCTGAAGCGCAGGAACTCCGGCAGGCCGAACGCGAAGATCGCCGAAAGGCGTTCGCTGGTCATGAACTGCGTGGACATGGCGAACCCCGCGAACGCCAGCAAGACGGTCGTGCAGCCGAACGCGGCGACCATGCTCCACTTGCCGACGACCAGCGCGCCCGTCGGCACGGGGTTCATCAGCAACGGTTCGAGCGAGCCGCGTTCGCGTTCGCCGGCGGTCGTGTCGAGCGCGACGCTGACGCTGCCGATGACCGCGCCCAGCAGTCCGAACATCGGGATCAGGAACAGCAGGAAGGCGGCCTGCTGCTTCGGCGTCGCGATGTCGAAGCGCTCGACGTCGATGGCCTGCAGCAGTTGCGGACTGAAGCCGCGTGCGATGGCGCGGACGACCCCGGTCTCGCGCGAGAAGCCGCGCAACGCCGTGTCGGCGAGGCGGATGGACGGTTGCGCGCCGGTTCGCGAGTCGTCGAACATCAGCGTGACGCCGACGGTCTCGCCGCGTTCGTAGCGGCGCACGAAGTCTTCGGGGACGACGACGACCGCCTCCAGCAACGTGCCGTCGGCGATCTTCTTCTCGTAGTCGGGTGGCGCGACGACCGGCGTGATGCCGTTCCGCGCGAAGAAATTGGCGAGCGGCGGCGCGCGATCGAGATGGTCGACCCAGACCTTGCGGGCCGCGCTCTTCTCCTCGAGCCCCGACACGTAGTGCGCCATCAGCACCAGCGCGAGCGGGCCCATCGCGATGCCGGTGAACAGCATCGTCAGCAACGTACGCCGATCGCGCAGCGCGTCGACGAGCTCCTTCGTGAAGACGGTCCACCAGATCGCGATCATGCAGCGTTCACCGTGGCACCCGCTCCTGTCGTTCGATCGCGCGCGGCGCGTTCGACGAGCGTGAAGAACGCATCCTCGAGCGTGGCCGTGCCGGCCTCGTCCATCACCGACCCGGTCGTGCCGCTGGCCACGGCCCGGCCCTCCGCGATGACGACGATGCGGTCGGCCAGCGCGGTGACTTCCTGCATCACGTGGCTGGACAGCAGCACGCACTTGCCGGCGTCGCGCAGACGGTTGATCAACGTTCGCAAGGCACGCGTCGCGGACACGTCGAGACCGTTGCTGGGCTCGTCGAGGATCAGGTTCTGCGGGTCGTGGACCAGAGCCCGGGCGATGGCGACCTTCATGCGTTCGCCCTGCGAGAAGCCGTCGGTGCGCCGGTCGAGCAGAGGGCGCATCTCGAGCAGGCCGGCCAGCCGATCGATCGACGCATCGATGCGCTCGGTCTCCATGCCCCGCAGTCGCCCGTAGTAGCGGATGTTCTCGCGCGCGGTCAGTCGCACGTACAGGCCCCGTGCATCGGACAGTACGCCGAGACGGTCGCGGACGATGCGCGCATCGGTCACACTGTCGTGGCCGTCGACGCGGGCCGAGCCGCTGTCGGGCACGACCAGCGTCGCGATCATCCGCAGCGTCGTCGTCTTGCCCGCGCCGTTGGGCCCGAGCAGGCCGGTGGTCGCGCCGTCGGCGGCCGTGAAGCTGACGCCGCGCACGGCTTCGAAACGGGTGATCGCCCGCCCGCGATCACCCTTGGCGACGAACGATTTGACGAGGGCGTCGACTTCGATCACGGGACCGCCGGTACGGGTGCAGCGCGAGGCCCGTCGACGAGCGCGGTGAAGAAGGCCGGCCGCGGAATGTTCCGCAGACACCCGCCGTCGACCGACAACGGATCGGCGCTGCGGACGAAGCGCTCGATCAGGTCGGGCGCGCAACCCTGCAGCGACACGCCGTGACCGATCTGCGGCGCCACCACGTTGCGGGCATGCGTGAGCGTGCGGGCGACGGTGTCGGCGTAGCGTGGAGGCGTCGCGGGATCGATGCCGCCGGACAGCAGCAGCATCGGCACGTCGCTGTGGACGACCTCGACCGGATCCGGCCTGCGAGCGACCGGCCAGTGCGCGCACATCCGTCGGTATTGATCGACGAACAGCGACGCGAAGGGATTGGGCTTGCCGTCGACGACGCTGTGCGTGGCCTCGACGCGCATGGCCGCGAGTTCGGCGTCGGTGATCGACGCCACGTCTTCCGCACAGACCACCGACAGGTGCATGCCGAGCGCGATGCCGTCCTCGACGCCGCCGGCGACGGTGAAGGTCAACGCGGCCAGCGCATCGAAGTCGCCGTGCGCCGCGTGGTCGAGCGCGGCCGGCAGGAGGCTGGCCGTGAGGCTCGTGTACAGCGGCGTTCGCAACAGCGATGCCATGCCGCTCAGCGTCACGACGACGTGCTGCCTGACGCCGGTCACGGGGTTGGTGACGTCGGTCTCGATCGGTGCGCGTTTGAGTCGTGCGAACAGCTTGTCGATGTCCGTGCCCAGCTTCGGATAGTGCGCGTGGCAGACAGTGTCCTGCGCGCAGGCGGCGACCAGGTCGACGACCGCGGCGTCCGTGTCGACGCCGAACGACAGCGGCAGCTTCTGCGACGACGGTGCGACGCCATCGAGCGTCATCGTCCGCACGCGCGTCGGGAACTGCCGAAGGTATTCGAGTGCCGCGCGCGTGCCGTACGAGGCGCCCCAGACATCGATCCGCGGGTAGCCGAGGCGGGCGCGGACGTCGTCGATGTCCTTCATCGCGATGCGGGTCGTGTAGCGCGTGAGGTCGGCGTCGATCGACAGGCGCGCCGCGCACTGCGCGACGCGCGCGGCGACGGGGGAGTCGTCGAAGGCGTCGGCCATGCCGGTCGCACCGGTTTGCGAACCGGTCTCCGCACGACAGTCGAGCTTGTGCGACCGACCGGTCCCGCGCTGGTCGACGAACACGATGTCCCGATCGCGATTGAGCCTGGCG
>CAZZWS010000202.1:0-7331 GCA_964657795.1 Beijerinckiaceae bacterium | reverse complement strand
GTGCCGTCGTCGCCGTGCCGCCCGGCCTCAGTGCATGCCTGCCGGAACGTTGCCGCCGTTGGCGGCCAGCTTCTGCATGACCTCCTGATGCAGCCACACGTTCATCGTCGCCGAATCGTTGGTGTCACCGCTGTAGCCGAGCTCCTTCGCGAGCTGCTTGCGACTGTCGAGGCTGCTGTCGAGGCCGAGGAGCTTCAGCAGGTCGACGATCGAGGTCTGCCAGTTCAGTTTTTCCGGGGTGTTCGCGGCCTTCGAGGCGAGGACGGCGTTGACGTCGACCGGCGGCATGGACTGGGTCGATTGCACGGCCGCGCCGCCAGCCGTCGGCGTCGTCGTGCTGCCCGGCGTGGCCGGTGTGGCATCGGCGCCGCCGGCGACGGCCGGGTGATCGGACGGAAAGATCTTGTGCAGGATGTCGCTGAAGATGCCCATGGCAGGTCCTCGAGGTTGGTAGGCGGTGCCGAGAGGATCGGGGGCGTCGATCCTTGGCGGACAACCGCAGACGATCAACCGGCGTTCGGACGACCTCTCATCCTCCATCGGCCGAAGCCCGTCGGGCCCGAACGCGGGGGCCCGCGCGCGAGCCTCACACCGTGCTAGCGCAGCAACTCGTCAACGGACTGTCGCTCGGCGCGCTCTACGCGCTGTTCGCGCTCGGCTTCACGCTGATCTTCGGCGTGCTCGGCGTCATCAATCTTTCGCACGGCGCCATCTTCATGGTCGGCGCGTATGCCGGCGTCGAAGCGGTCTCCCGCTTCGGGTTGCCGCTGTGGGTCGCGCTGCCGTTCGCGTTCGTCGTGTCGGGGCTGTTCGGGCTCGTCATCGACGTCCTGGTGCTGAAGCCGCTGCGCAGGCGCAACGCGCCGCACCTGATCCCGATGATCGCCACCATCGGCATCGGCATCGCCCTCAACAACGTCGTGCAGGGCCTCTTCGGCGCGCAGAACATGCGCTTCCCGCCAGGCCTCATCCCCACCGACACGATCGAGTTCATGGGGGTGGGCATCACCGCGATCGAACTGGCCATCATCCTGCTGTCGTTCGCGCTGATGGCCCTGCTGATCTTCACGATCCGCGGCACGCAGATCGGCCGCGCGCTGCGCGCCATCGCCGAGTCACCGAAGGCCGCATACCTCGTCGGCATCGACGTGGAGCATCTGTTCATGCTGACGTCGTTCGTCGCCGCCGGCCTCGGCGGCGTGGCCGGCGTGATGATCGGGCTCTACTCCAACGCCATCTTCCCGCTGATGGGCCAGCCGATGCTGCAGAAGGGCGTCGCGGTGATCATCCTGGGCGGCATGGGCGACATCCGCGGCGCGTTGCTGGCCGGCCTGTTCCTGGGCTTCGCGGAAGTCATGTCGGTGGCCTACATCGGCTCGACGATGCGCGACGCCGTGGCGTTCGGGCTGCTGTTCCTGATCCTGCTGGTGCGGCCGAAGGGGTTGTTCGGTGTGACGAATGAACGCAAAGTCTGAGCGGAAGATCTGACGTGGCCTGGTTCGACAGCTTCTGGTCCATCTACAGCAACGTCGTCCTCACGCTCGGCATCAACGGCCTGCTCGCGCTGTCGATCTGGACGACGCTGTCGTGCGGGATGCTGTCGATCGGCAACGCCGCGTTCATGGGCGTCGGCGCGTACACGGCCGCGCTGGTCACGATGAACCTCGGCTGGCCGTTCCCCGTGTCGCTGCTGCTCGGCATGGTCACCCCCGCCGTCCTCGCGTTCCTCATCGGCAAGCCCGTGCTGCGGCTGTCCGGCATCTACCTCGCGATGGCCACGCTGGGCTTCGGCGAGGTGGTCCGCATCACGCTGCTCAACTGGGAGTCCCTGACCGGCGGTGCGCTCGGCCTGAACGGCATTCCGCAATTGACCGAGTGGTGGCACGTGGCGATCGCGCTGGTCGTCGTGCTCGCGGTGCTGTGGCGGCTGCGCCGATCGAAGGTCGGGCGCGCCTTCGAGGCCATCAAGGAAGACGACACGGCGGCCGGCCTGATGGGGGTCGATGTGGCCAACACGAAGATGCTCGCGTTCGTGATGGGTGCGGCCATCGCCGGTCTCGCCGGAGGCCTCGACGCGCATCTCACGTTCTTCGTCGGGCCGCAGGAATTCGGCTTCGACCGCGGCGTCGACATCCTGACGATGGCGATCCTCGGCGGCATCGGCAGCCTTCCCGGTCCGCTGATCGGCGCCGCGATCCTCACGTTGCTGCCCGAAATGCTGCGGTCGTTGCGTGACTTTCGGCTCGTCGTCAACGGGCTGATCCTGGTCGTCATCGTGCTGTTCCTGCCGAAGGGCATCTGGGACCCGCAACGCTTTCGCTCCTGGTTGCGTCTCAAGCCACGACGTCCCTTGATGCCGAAGCCACGCTGATGCTCGAACTGCGCCAGCTCTCCAAGCACTTCGGCGGCCTCAAGGTCCTCGAAGGCATCGACCTCGTGGTGCCCGACGGCGGCATCCACGGCCTGATCGGACCGAACGGCGCCGGCAAGACAACGCTGTTCAACATCATCACCGGCCTGTACGAACCGTCGGGCGGCAGCGTGACCTTCGACGGGCAGGGCCTGATCGGCCGCAAGCCGCATCGCATCACGCAGCTCGGCCTCGCGCGCACGTTCCAGAACATCCGGGTGTTCAAGGAGATGACGCTGCTCGAGAACGTCGTCGTCGGCATGCATCGTCATCTCGACTACGGCCCGGCCGGCTGGCTGTTCGCGACGAAGGGCTTTCGCGGAGCCGAGAAGCGGGCCCGTGAACGCGCGCTCGAACTGCTGTCATGGGTCAAGCTCGACGGCCAGGCCGACGACCTCGCCGACAACCTGTCTTACGGCAACCAGCGCAAGCTCGAACTCGCCCGCGCGCTCGCCACCGAGCCGAAGCTGCTGCTCCTCGACGAGCCGGTCGCCGGCATGAACAGCGTCGAGAAGACCGAGCTGATGCGCGAGATCGAAGCCATCGCCGCACGCGGGTACACCGTGCTCCTGATCGAGCACGACATGCGCTTCGTGATGGGCCTGTGTTCGCGGATCGGCGTGCTCAACTTCGGCCGCATCATCGCGGACGGGCCGCCGGACCAGATCCGCAACGACCCGCGCGTGATCGAGGCCTATCTCGGTCGGGACGAAGACGACGACGACCTGACCCGCGAGCAACCGGTGCGCCTGCCCGACCTGTCCGGCGACCTGCCCGAACTCGGTTCGCCGACGACGCTCGACATCGAGGCACGCCGGTGACCGTGACCTCGACGGCGCCGTTGCTCGCGGTCGAAGGGCTGGCCGTGTCGTTCGGTCATGTCGAGGCGGTCAAGGGCATCGACCTCGCGATCCAGCCCGGCGCCATCACGACGCTGGTCGGCGCCAACGGCGCCGGCAAGTCGACGACGCTGCTCGCGTTGTCCGGCCTCGTCGCGAAGCAGGGCGGACGCGTGGTCTTCGACGGCGAGGACATCTCGCGCCTCGCGCCGCATCGCATCGTCGAACGCGGTCTCGTGCAGGTCGCCGAGGGACGCGCCACGCTGACGACGCTGACGGTGCGCGAGAACCTCGAGCTCGGCGCCTACTCGCGCAAGTGCGGCCGCTCGGAACGCGAGCGCGACATCGAACGCATCTTCGCGATGTTCCCGCGACTACAGGATCGCGCGTCCGGCGCCGCGGGCAACCTGTCCGGCGGCGAGCAGCAGATGCTGGCGATCGGCCGCGCGTTGATGGCGAAGCCGCGTCTGCTGCTGCTCGACGAGCCGTCGATGGGTCTGGCGCCGCTGGTGGTGCAGGACATCTTCAGGACGCTCGTGCAACTCAACCGCGACGGGCTCGCCATTTTCCTGGTCGAGCAGAACGTGCGGCAGGCGCTGCGCATCGCGAACCGGGGCTACGTCATCGAGACCGGCAACATCGTGATGACGGACGACGCGCGGACGTTGCTGGGGGACCCGCGCGTGCAGGACGCGTATCTGGGCGGCTGACGGCCCGCCGAGCAGCATCGATCGAACCGATCACGACGCGCCCTCAGCATCGCGGCTGCATCGGCTGCAAATAAGTTCGCGAACGTCGACCCCGTCCGTCGACCCGCTGCGTTGATAGAGTCATTCCTGTCACGGAGAACGACGATGCGACGCCTGTCCCTCATCATCATCACCGCCATGCTCGCTAGCGGGTTCGCCCCAGTCGCTCATGCCGTCGGCCAGCATGTCGACGTGCAGATCGTCGACCGTGACTCAGGCGAGACGCTCACGCCCATCCTTCACGATGGCGCGTGGTGGGTGGCCGGTCGGCCCGGCGCGCGTTACCGCGTGTCGATCGTCAATCGCGACGGGCAGCGCACGCTCAATGTCCTGTCGATCGACGGCGTCAACGCGATGTCCGGCGAGACCGCGGCGTGGCATCAGAGCGGGTACGTGCTTATGCCCTACGGCAGCTTCGGCGTCGATGGTTGGCGGAAGAGCCTCGAACAGGTCGCAGCCTTCACGTTCGCATCGTTGCCGGACTCGTACGCCGCGCGCACGGACCGGCCTGCGAACGTCGGCGTGATCGGCGTCGCCGTGTTCGATGAGAGGGCGCCGCTGATTCCGGCGGCCGCGGGGCAAGCCGAGCCGGCGAAGCGCACGGCGCCCTATTCCGCGACGCCCTCGACGTCGGCCGATACCGTCGCACCGCCGCCGCCACCGGCGCCCGCCGTTCGAGCACCGCTACCGTCGCGTGACGAGTCGCCGCGTGCGGCCCTGCAGCCTCAGTCGCCGCCGCTCGAAGAGCTCGCGCAGCATGACCGCCTCGGAACCGCACACGGCGCGATCGAACGCTCGGTGATCCGCTGGGTCTCGTTTCACCGCGCGCGACCGACGCCGGACGAGATCGTTACGATCCATTACGATCGACTGGAGAGCCTGATCGCGATGGGTATCGTCGCGCCTCCGCAGCCGCCGATCGCAGCGAATCCCTTTCCCGACGATCATCGCTTCGTCCCGGATCCACCGGCCCGCTGACCAGGGACGGAATCCGCGGATGGACCAGGGCATCGAGGCATCGATCGTTTCCGACGAGACATCGATGCTCGCGTATGCCGGCGGCGACACGGCCGCGTTCACGCGTCTCTACGATCGCCACGAACGGGCGATCCATCGTTTCTTCCTCCGCCAGGGCGTATCGCCGACGGCGGCCGACGACCTCCTGCAGGACACGTGGCTGGCGGTCGTCCGCAGTGCGTCGTCGTACGTGGTCGATGCGAAGTTCACGACATGGCTCTACACCATCGCACGCAACAAGCTGATCGATCACTGGCGCGCGCAGCGCAGGCATGCGGCGTTCGACGACGCGGCCAACGATGCGGATGGCGCGAGCGACGACGCGGCCGCGGATCCGTTGGAACGCATCGCCGACGTGCCGACCGTGCGGCCCGACGTGCAGGCCATGTCGCGTCAGCAGGCGAGCGCGTTCGTTGCGGCCGTCGAGGCGCTGCCCGATTCGCAACGCGAAGCCTTCCTGTTGCACGTCGACGGCGAACTCTCGATCTCCGAGATGGCACAGGTCGCCTCGGTCAATGCCGAGACGATGAAGAGCCGCGTGCGTTACGCGATGCAGAAGCTGCGGCTCGCCTGCGCAGAATGGCTCGAGCCGCGCGCTGCCGCGATCGTCGATCCGACGCGGGAGATCTTCGATGAAGCCTGACGACTTCTCCGACGAGCGAGGCGACTCGTGGCGGCTCGTTCACGCGGCCTCCCACGAGGTGCTCGCGGAGCGTCCCGACCCGCGCGTCCGTGCGACCGTGCTCGCCGCCGCTGCGAAGGCCGTCGAGGTCGGTCCGCGTCGACCGGGGCAGAGCGCGTTCGCGCCGCGGCGCTGGCCCTGGTCGCTCGCCGCGGTGCTGATCGTGTCGGTTGCAACGGCACTGGTCATCACGCGCGCACCGCACGACGATCCGGCGCGGGTGCTCGAGGCTGGCGACAGGGCGCCGAGCGCCGGGGTGGATGCGACGTCGCTGGCCGCAACCGCAGCAGTGCCGGCTGTGGCGCCCCCCGTCGCAGAAGCCGGCACGGCCAGGGTCGCGGAGCCGCGCGCGAAGAACTCGAAGCCGAGGTCGTCGAGCGCAGCGACATCGTCGACGCCATCGCCGCGAGCGAAGGCATCACGACGCGCTCCGCTCGAAGCCGAGATCGCCGCATCCGATCGTCGCGCGGTGTCGATCGAAGAGGCGAAGCGCGCGATCCCCGATCAAGGAGAAGATGCGCCGAGCCGGGCCGCTCGACGCGAGGCCGCCGTGCCGTTTCCGCTATCTGCAACGGCCGTGCCTCGCGCCGAGGATGCGCCGTCCGGCATGCTCGGCGTCCCGCCGGCCGCACCGGCCGCACCGGGTGTCGATTCGGTCAGGACCCGCGACGCGCGTTCCCACCTCGTCGCCCCGGTCGCACGATCCGAAGTCGACAACGCGAAGGCCGCGCCGCATGGCCGCGTCGGCATCGAGCCGGTCAGTCCCGAGGCCTGGGTCGCGCGCATCGTCGCGATGCGCGTGGCAGGCCACGACGACGCCGCGGACGACGAGTTGGAAGCGCTGCAGAAGCGCTATCCGGCGTTCGAGATTCCGCGGAGCGCGCTGCGCGTCAGACGCGAGCATTGAAGGATCGAAGACGGCGTGCGCGAATCCGACCGGCGAATGATTTGCGAGCGTCACCGTGCCTTCACTCCGTCATCGACGTCGCCGCGAAGACGGGAACCCGGTATCGTCGCTCGAGGAAGAAACGCGGGCACCGCGCAAGCCGCCGGGTTCCGTCGTCACGGAACGACAGGGATCGATACATCCGTTCACTGAGAAACGGGCGTCAGCGCCGCGACCCGCGACCGCTTCACACGTCGCGACCTTCGAAGATCAGCATCTCGACACCCGCCTGGCCGAAGTTCGCGACGTCTTGCGCTGCGGCTTTCCCTTCGACCGATGCCATCCCCTGCTGAAGCGTATCGAGCGACTCGAACTCGAGCGTGGCGATCAGGTGATACGGCGACGGCCCCGTCGGACCGGAGACCGGACCCCGACTCACCTCGTAGCGTTGGAGGCCGGAGATCTTCTTCGCCAAAGGGATGTGCGTGTCGAAGTAATGACGATCGAACGCCGCCGGATCGGCCGGCTGTTTGTAGAGCACCACGAGTTTGGCCATGCGTTGTCTCCCGACGTCCGTTGTTCAGCACTCCTGACCCATCGACAGCTTGCTGCAGCGCGGCCAGCCGCGAAGACTAGACCGGCTCCCATCACGCTGCAATTCGCGCTCGCAATCCGTCCGCTCGCGACACCCATGGTCGTGGACGGGCTGACGCTGCCGAAAGCCGGCGCCGACCTCGTCCTCAACCCG
>CAZZWS010000201.1:0-7365 GCA_964657795.1 Beijerinckiaceae bacterium | reverse complement strand
GTACTTTCCGAAGGCTTCGTCACGACGAAGATCGACACCGTCGTGAACTGGGTCCGCACGGGCTCGCTGTGGCCCATGACGTTCGGCCTCGCCTGCTGCGCGGTCGAAATGATGCATGCCGGCGCGTCGCGTTACGACCTCGACCGTTTCGGCGTGGTGTTCCGTCCCAGCCCGCGACAGTCCGACGTCATGATCGTCGCCGGCACCCTGTGCAACAAGATGGCCCCGGCGTTGCGCAAGGTCTACGACCAGATGACGGAGCCGCGCTGGGTCATCTCGATGGGCTCCTGCGCCAATGGCGGGGGCTATTACCACTACTCGTATTCGGTCGTGCGCGGCTGCGACCGCATCGTGCCGGTCGATGTCTACGTGCCGGGTTGTCCACCCACGGCCGAGGCCTTGATGTACGGCATCCTGCAGCTGATGAACAAGATCAAGCGCGAAACCACCATCGCGCGCGCCTGACATGTCCACGCCTCCCGAAGCCATCGAAACGCCGCGCGCCATCACGCGCATCGAGACTCTGCAGGCCGCGCTCAAGTCGGTGCTCGGCGACACGATCAAGAGCCTCACGGTCGCCCACGGCGAGGCGACGCTGATCGTGTCTTCGACGGACTATCTCGCGACGGCGCAGGCGCTGCGCGACCATCCCGACCTCGCGTTCGAGGAGCTGCTCGACCTCTGCGGCGTCGACTATCTGGACTTCGGTGACGGGACGCGTGACGGTTTGCGGTTTGCGGCCGTGTCGCATCTGTTGTCGATGCAGCACAACTGGCGGCTGCGGCTGCGGGTGTTCGCCGTCGACGACGACTTCCCGGTGCTGCCATCGCTGACGGGCGTGTGGCCATCGGTCAACTGGTACGAGCGCGAGGCGTTCGACCTGTTCGGCATCGTGTTCGAAGGCCACAACGATCTGCGCCGCATCCTCACCGACTACGGCTTCGTGGGCCATCCGTTCCGGAAAGACTTCCCCATCTCCGGCAACGTCGAGATGCGCTACGACCCGGAACAGAAGCGAGTGATCTATCAGCCCGTCACGATCGAGCCGCGCGAAGTGGTGCCGCGGATCATTCGTGAAGAGGGCTACGGGGGTATGCGATGAGCGCTGCTCTCGTCTCGGTCATCCCGGCGAAGGCCGGGACCCGATCACGGGGTTTCACTCGCATCAATTGGGCCCTGGCCTTCGCTGGGGTGACCGCTACCCATGGCTGAGATCAAGAATTACACGCTGAACTTCGGACCGCAGCACCCCGCCGCACACGGCGTCCTGCGGCTCGTCCTCGAACTCGACGGCGAGGTCGTGCAGCGCGCCGACCCGCACATCGGCTTGTTGCACCGAGCGACGGAGAAGCTGGCCGAGACGCGTACCTATCTCCAGTCCGTGCCCTACATGGACCGGCTCGACTACGTGTCGATGATGTGCAACGAGCACGGCTACGTGATGGCCATCGAGAAGCTGCTCGGGGTCGAGGTGCCGCTGCGTGCGCAATACATCCGCGTGATGTTCGACGAGATCACGCGCCTCCTCAATCACCTGATGTGGCTCGGCGCACATGCACTCGACGTCGGCGCGATGGCGGTCTTCCTGTACGCATTCCGCGAGCGCGAAGACCTGATGGACATGTACGAGGCCGTGTCGGGCGCGCGGATGCACGCGGCCTACTACCGGCCGGGTGGCGTCTATCGAGACCTGCCGGATGCCATGCCTCAGTACATCGCGACCAAGTGGAAGAACGCGCGCGCGCTGAAGGACCTGAACGGCAATCGCCAGGGATCGCTGCTCGACTTCATCGAGGACTTCACCAATCGCTTCCCGACCTACGTCGACGAGTACGAGACGCTGCTGACCGACAACCGCATCTGGAAGCAGCGGCTCGTCGGCGTCGGCATCGTGACGCCGGAGCGCGCGAAGGCGTTGGGCTTCACCGGTCCGATGCTGCGCGGGTCGGGCATCGAATGGGATCTGCGGAAGAAACAGCCCTACGAGGTCTACGACCTGCTCGACTTCGACGTGCCGGTCGGCGTCAACGGCGACTGCTACGACCGCTATCTGGTGCGCGTCGAGGAGATGCGCCAGTCCAACCATCTCATCAAGCAGTGCATCGAGTGGTTGCGCAACAATCCCGGTCCGGTGATGGTCGACAACCACAAGATCGCCCCGCCGTCGCGGGTCGACATGAAGACCAACATGGAAGAACTGATCCATCACTTCAAGCTCTTCACCGAAGGCATGAGCGTGCCGCCGGGCGAAGCGTATGCCGCGGTCGAGCATCCGAAGGGCGAGTTCGGCATCTACCTGATCTCCGACGGCGCCAACAAGCCGTTCCGCCTCAAGATCCGCGCGCCGGGCTTCCCGCATCTGCATGCCCTCGACGAGATGGCGCGCGGTCACATGCTGGCCGACGTGGTGACGATCATCGGCACGCAGGACATCGTGTTCGGGGAGATCGATCGATGAATGCCGCTGTCGTCGAACGGGTCGAGGAACGCAAGCCGCTGTGGCTCGAGCAGGTCAGCGCGCGCTGGCAAGAGGTCTTGGCGGATTCGAAGCTGCGTGATCTGCCCTACAAGGTCGAGACGAATCGCGGAGGCCAACTGATCATGAGCCCGGCGAAGAACGTCCATGCGTTCTATCAGGGGCGCGTTGCAGAGTTACTCAAACGGCGGCTCGGTGGTCATGTTTTCGCTGAATGTTCGATCGGTACTCCAGAAGGCGTGAAGGTGCCCGATGCGGCGTGGTGCTCGGCGGCATTCCTCGATCATCACGGCTTCGCGGATCCTTATGCAGTCGCCCCCGAGATCTGCGTCGAGATCAAGTCGCCGTCCAATGCCGAATCCGAACTGCAGGGCAAGGTTCGTCTGTACCTCGATGCCGGCGCGAAGGAAGTGTGGCTCGTCGATGTGAAGGGTTTCGTACGCGTGTTCGGTTCCGAGGGCGCGCGCGCCGGATCGGCATTCGACGTGGACGTCGCAGAGGTACCCTACGCCGCGGGTGAGGGCGAGGCATGAAGAGCGTCATCGTTCGCGTCGTCGGCGTCGTGCTGGGGCTCTTCATGTCGTTGGCGATGACCGCTCACGCACAGGACGCCCATCCCGGCGACGACTTCCTGAAGCTCGTCGACGCGAAGAAGTACGGCGAAAGCTGGGACCTGTCGTCGGACTATCTCAAGCAGTCGGTGCCGCGCGCCGAGTGGACGACGCAGATGGTCAAGACCCGCGACACGATCGGTGACCTCGCGTCGCGCACGTTCAGGAGCGAGATGCCGCAGACCAATCCGCCGGGCGCGCCTCCGGGCGACTACGATCTCGTGACCTACGAGACCGTCTTCGCATCGCAGGGTGCGCCGCGCACCGAGACGCTGGCGCTGGTCAAGGCTAACGACGGTCGCTGGCGCGTCGTCGGCTACTTCATCCGCTGATGCGGACCGTGTCATGAACAACACCGAATCCAACATCCCGTCGAGCCTGCACGAGTCGCCGCATCCGGTCCCGGTCGCGCGGCTGCTGTCTGACGACGCCTATCGCCGCATCGATCGCGAGATCTCCAAGTTTCCGCCGGAAGGCAAGGCGTCGGCGATCATGGCGTCGCTCGGCATCGCGCAGAAGGAGAAGGGCTGGCTGTCGCTCGACGTGATCGCCGACGTGGCCGACTACCTGTCGATGCCGGCCATCGCGGCGCAGGAAGTGGCGACGTTCTACAACATGTACAACGTGCGGCCGGTCGGTCGGCACAAGATCACCGTCTGCACCAACCTGCCGTGCGCATTGTCGGGTGGCGCGCGTGCCGGCGAGTACCTCAAGGGCAAGCTCGGCGTCGACTTCCGCGAGACCACCGGCGACGGCGCGTTCACGCTGCTCGAAGGCGAGTGCATGGGCGCCTGCGGCGACGCGCCGGTCATGCTGGTCGACAACAACCGCATGGCGAGCTGGATGAGCGACAAGAAGATCGACGCACTGCTCGACGAATTGAAGGCATCTGCGTGAAGGCACCTGCGACATGAGTTCGACACCTCCCAATGCCCTGACCACGCGCCCGACGGACAATCGGTCGCTGGCGGCGGCTACACCGATCTTCGGCGGCAACACAGCCATCCACGATCGTCACATCGGCGCGCAGATCATGGCCGGCCTGACCGGCGACAACTGGCGCATCGCGGATTACGAGGCGCGTGACGGCTACCAGGCGCTGCGCAAGATCCTCGACGAGAAGATCCCCCAGGAACAGGTGATCGCGCAGGTCAAGGCGTCGGCGTTGCGCGGCCGCGGCGGCGCGGGCTTTCCGACCGGGCTCAAGTGGAGCTTCATGCCGCGTCAGTTCCCCGGACCGAAATATCTCGTCTGCAATTCGGACGAAGGCGAGCCGGGCACGTTCAAGGATCGCGACATCCTGCGCTACAACCCGCACATCCTGATCGAAGGGATGATCATCGGGGCCTACGCGATGGGCATCCCGGTCGGCTACAACTACATCCACGGCGAGATCTGGGCCGAGTACGAACGGTTCGAGGAAGCCCTCGACGAGGCGCGCGCCGCGGGTTATCTCGGCGACGACATCCTCGGTTCCGGCTTCTCGTTCCAGCTGCACGGCTTCCACGGTTACGGCGCGTACATCTGCGGCGAAGAGACCGCGTTGCTCGAGTCGCTCGAGGGCAAGAAGGGCCAGCCGCGCTTCAAGCCGCCTTTCCCGGCGAGCTTCGGCCTCTACGGCAAGCCGACCACGATCAACAACACCGAGACGTTCGCGGCCGTGCCGTGGATCATCCGCAACGGCGCCGAGGCGTTCCTCGCCGTCGGCAAGCCCAACAACGGCGGTACCAAGCTGTTCTCGGTCTCGGGCGACGTCGAGATGCCGGGCAACTACGAGATTCCGCTCGGAACGCCGTTCGCCAAGCTGCTTGAACTCGCGGGTGGCATGCGCGGCGGCAAGGCACTCAAGATGGTCATCCCCGGCGGTTCGTCGGCGCCGGTGGTCAAGGGCGAGCTGATGATGAAGACCGACATGGACTACGACGGCATCGCGAAGGCCGGCTCGATGCTGGGCTCCGGCGCCGTGATCGTGATGGACGAGACGCGCTGCGCCGTGGCTTCGCTGATGCGGCTCGCCTACTTCTACTTCGAGGAGTCGTGCGGCCAGTGCACGCCATGTCGCGAAGGCACCGGCTGGATGTATCGCGTGGTCCATCGCATCGAGCATGGTGAAGGCCGCATGGAAGACCTCGACCTGCTGCTGTCGGTGGCCGACAACATCCAGGGCCGGACCATCTGCGCGCTCGGCGACGCGGCCGCGATGCCGGTGCGTGCGTTCGTGAAGAACTATCGCGAGGAATTCGAGTACCACATCAAGAACAAGTGCTGCCTCGTGGGTCCCGGTGCGCACGCGCATGCGCCGCATCAGTCGCCCCTCGAACGCGCGCAGCAGCACGAATCTGTGCAAGCCCACGTGGAGGCCACCGCATGATCAACCTCGAGATCGACGGCAAGACCGTCGAGGTCCAGGAAGGCAGCATGGTCATGGATGCCGCCAACAAGCTCGGCATCTACGTGCCGCACTTCTGCTATCACAAGAAGCTGACGATCGCGGCCAACTGCCGCATGTGCCTGGTCGACGTCGAGAAGGCGCCCAAGCCGATGCCCGCGTGCGCGACGCCGGTGACCGCCGGCATGATCGTGCGCACCGCGTCGCCGAAGGCCGTGCAGGCGCAGAAGAGCGTGATGGAGTTCCTGCTGATCAACCATCCGCTCGACTGCCCCATCTGCGACCAGGGCGGCGAGTGTCAGCTCCAGGATCTGGCGGTCGGCTACGGCGGCTCCAACTCGCGCTACGCCGAAGAGAAGCGCGTCGTGTTCGAGAAGCAGGTCGGTCCGCTGATCTCGATGAAGGAGATGACCCGCTGCATCCATTGCACGCGCTGCGTCCGCTTCGGTCAGGAAATTGCCGGCGTGATGGAGTTCGGCATGGTCAATCGCGGCGAGCATTCAGAGATCACGACCTTCGTCGGCAAGACCGTCGACAGCGAACTGTCGGGCAACATGATCGACGTGTGCCCGGTGGGCGCGCTGACCTCCAAGCCGTTCCGCTATGCCGCGCGGACCTGGGAGCTGTCGCGGCGCAAGTCGGTCAGCCCGCACGACGGGCTGGGTTCCAACATCATCGTGCAGGTCAAGAACGGCGAGGTGCTGCGCGTGCTGCCGCTCGAGAACGAGGCCATCAACGAGTGCTGGATCTCCGACAAGGACCGCTTCTCGTACGAAGGCCTCAACGTCGCCGATCGTCTGACGGTGCCGATGATCAGGACCGAAGGCCAGTGGCGCGAGGTCGACTGGCCCGAGGCGCTGGAGTTCGTGTCCGCCGGCATCAAGCGCATCGTGGATGTCGACGGCCCGTCGCAGCTCGGCGCACTGGCTTCGCCGCATTCGACGCTCGAGGAACTGCATCTGCTGCAGAAGTTGATGCGCGGACTCGGGTCGGACAACATCGATACGCGCCTGCGGCAGAGCGACTTCGGCGCGACCGACGTCGGCGCGCCGTGGCTCGGCATGTCGATCGAACGGTTCGGCACGCTCGATCGCGTGCTGGTCGTGGGCTCGTTCCTTCGCAAGGACCAGCCGTTGCTGACGCAGCGCCTGCGTCAGGCCACCAAGCGCGGCGCGTTGTTGTCGATCATCCACGCGACCGACGACGACCTGCTGATGCCGGTCGCCAACAAGATCATCGCCGCGCCGTCGCAGTGGCTGGCTGCGTTGAACGGCGTGGAGTCCGCGGTCGGGTCCGCGGTCGGCGGCGAGACCGACGCCGGAGCCGCGCGCGGGATCGCGCAGAGCTTCGCATCGGGTTCCGCGAAAGCGATCCTGCTCGGTAGTGCCGTGGTCCGCCATCCCGACTTCGCCAAGATCGTCGCCGCGGCCGGGAGGCTCGCGGCCGCCACCGGCGCATCGCTCGGCTTCCTCACCGAAGCGGCCAACAGCGTCGGCGCGCACGTGGTCAAGGCCCATCCGGTCACCAACGGTCTCAACGCGCAGGCCATGTTGATGCAGCCGCGCCGAGGCTACCTGCTGCTCGGCGTCGAGCCGGCGCTCGACACGGCCAACCCGGTCGCGACGGGGGCCGCGCTCGAACAGGCGGAGCTCGTCGTCGCGTTGACGGCCTTCCGCCGCGCCGCGGATCGTCACGCCAACGTCCTGCTGCCCATCGCGCCGTTCACGGAGACGTCGGGCACCTTCGTCAACACCGAAGGCCGTGCGCAGAGCTTCAACGGCAGCGTCAAGCCGCGCGGCCAGACGCGCCCGGCGTGGAAGGTCCTGCGCGTGCTGGGCAACCTGCTCGGCCTCGCAGGCTTCGACTACGAATCGTCGGAAGCCGTGCGG
>CAZZWS010000200.1:2930-7365 GCA_964657795.1 Beijerinckiaceae bacterium | reverse complement strand
GGCTCGTGCGGTCGCCGGGAGCAACCCGCGACAGGCCGCGTCGATATAATCGTTCGATGCCCCGTTCCTCTTCCTTCACGTCGCCGACCGTCGCCGCAACGTTGGCGTCGGCCGTGACGCCCGGCGCCGACGCGCCGCGCGCGAGCCTGTTCGGGCGCAACCACCGCAACGGCGAGATCTCGCGCGCCGCGCGGCTGTTCGATGAGGCGCGCTGGTTCGCCTTCGCGGCGCTCGCGCTCTACCTGTTCCTGATCCTCGTCACCTACAGCGCCGCCGATCCGGGCTGGTCGCACAGCGCGACCGTCGCGACGCTCGGCAACCGCGGCGGCCGCTTCGGCGCCTGGCTCGCGGACGTGCTGCTGTCGGTGCTGGGCCATTCGTCGTACTGGCTGATCGTGCTGCTCGCGAGCCGGGTGGTCGTCGGCTATCGCGCGCTGGTCCGCAGCCGCCTGTTGCCCGACGAGGCGCCGCCGGGCGAGCCGGTCTGGATCCATCTGACCGGATTCGTCGTGATGCTGATCGCCTCCTGCGGGATCGAGAATTTCCGCGCCGGCGGTGTGCGCCACGGCTTGCCGCAGGGGCCGGGCGGCGTCATCGGCGGCGAGGAGGTGCATCGGCTGGTGAGCGCGTTCGGGATGACCGGCGCGACCCTCGCGATGCTCGTCCTCTTCGGCGGCGGCTTCTCGCTGTTCACCGGCTGGTCGTGGCTGATGATCGCCGAGAAGGTCGGCGGCTTCCTCGAGGGCTCGGTGCTGCTGTTCAAGCGCAAGCGCGAGGCCGCCGAGGATCGCGCGGTGGGGGCCGAGGCCGCGGTCGTCCGCGAGGAGGCGGTGGTGCAGGAGCGGACGCGCATCGACGTGGCGCCGCCGATCCGCATCGAGCAGCAGGTCGTCGCAGTCCCGCAGTCGTCGCGCGTCGAGAAGGAGAAGCAGGTTCCGCTGTTCGCGGAGATGCCCGAAACCGACCTGCCGCCGCTGTCGCTGCTGGCGCCGCCGCCGGTCATGCAGGAGACCGTCAGTCCCGAGACGCTCGAGTTCACGTCGCGGCTGATCGAGAAGAAGCTGAAGGATTTCGGCGTCGAGGTGCACGTCGTGGCGGCGCATCCGGGTCCGATCATCACGCGCTACGAGATCGAGCCGGCCACCGGCGTCAAGGGCAGCCAGATCGTCGGCCTCGCCAAGGACCTTGCGCGCGCGCTGTCGCTGGTGTCGATCCGCGTCGTCGAGACCATCCCCGGCAAGACGACGATGGGGCTCGAACTGCCCAACCCGCGTCGTCAGGCCGTGCGGCTGTCGGAGATCCTCGGCTCGCAGGTCTACAACGAGAGCGCGTCGCCGCTGACGCTCGCGCTCGGCAAGGACATCGCCGGCCGCCCGGTCGTGGCCGACCTCGCGAAGATGCCGCACCTGCTGGTCGCCGGCACGACCGGGTCGGGCAAGTCGGTCGGCATCAACGCGATGATCCTGTCGCTGCTCTACAAGGCCGACGTCAATCAGGTCAAGCTGATCATGATCGACCCGAAGATGCTGGAGCTGTCGGTCTACGAAGGCATCGGCCATCTGCTCGCGCCGGTCGTCACCGACATGCGCCAGGCCGGTCACGCGCTCAACTGGGCGGTGGGCGAGATGGAACGGCGCTACAAGCTGATGAGCAAGCTCGGCGTGCGCAACCTGCAGGGCTACAACAACAAGATCATCGAGGCCGCGAAGAAGGAGGAGAAGATCCCCAACCCGTTCTCGCTGACGCCGGACGCGCCGGAGCCGCTCGACAAGCTGCCGATGATCGTCATCGTCATCGACGAGCTGGCCGACCTGATGATGGTTGTCGGCAAGAAGGTCGAGGAGCTGATCGCGCGCATCGCGCAGAAGGCGCGCGCGGCGGGCATCCATCTGATCCTCGCCACGCAGCGGCCGAGCGTGGACGTCATCACCGGCCTGATCAAGGCCAACATCCCGACCCGCATCGGCTTCCAGGTGTCGTCCAAGATCGACAGCCGGACCATCCTCGACCAGCAGGGCGCCGAAGCCCTGCTCGGCATGGGCGACATGCTCTACCTGCCGCCCGGCACCGGCATGCCGCAGCGCGTGCACGGCGCGTTCGTGGCCGACGAGGAAGTGCACGCGGTCGTCGAGCATCTCAAGAAGCAGACGATGGCGCGCGGCGGCCCGAACTACATCGAGGGCATCCTCGAAGGCGGCACGCTGGGTGGCGACGCGGAAGACTTCGGCGCCGCGCCCGGCGGCAACGCGAGCGGCGGCGAGGCCGACGCGCTGTACGACGAGGCGGTGCAGATCGTCTGCAAGGACCGCCGGGCTTCGATCTCGTACGTGCAGCGGAAGCTGCGCATCGGCTACAACCGCGCGGCGAGGCTGCTCGAGGACATGGAGAAGGCGGGGCTGGTCTCGGCCCTGCAGTCCAATGGCAATCGCGAGATCCTGGTGCCGCCGATGAATCCGGAGTGATCTTTCCCGGGTGTCATGCGCCGTTGCAAATGAACCGCGGCGCACGGGAACGCAACGTCGCGAGCGCCTGCCCGACTTCTATCGAGCATCCACGGTGCTCGCTCCCTTCCAATCGGTCGATCGATCCATGAATCCGTCCTCGTTGCATCGCGTCTTCAAGGCCGTCGTGATCGCGCCTGGCTTCTGCTTCGCGTGCGTTTCTATCGGCGTCCAAGCCAACGCGCTGGACGACCTGCATGCCTTCGCGGCGCAGACGAAGACGGCACGCGGCGACTTCACGCAGCGCGTGGTGTCCCAATCGCAGCGACCGCAGCAGGTCACGAGTGGCGACTTCGTGTTCGCGCGGCCTGGTCGGTTCCGCTGGTCGTACACCAGGCCGTACGAACAACTGCTGGTCGCCGACGGCACGAAGCTGTCGATCTACGACAAGGACCTCAATCAGGTCACGGTCCGCAAGCTCGGCGACGCTCTCGGCAGCACACCGGCCGCGATCCTGTTCGGCAGCAGCGACCTCGACCAGAACTTCGCGTTGAAGGACGCCGGAACGCGCGACGGCATCGCGTGGCTCGAGGCCAGTCCGAAGACGCGCGACACGGCCTTCGAGACGATCCGGATCGGCTTTCGCAACGGCGAACTCGCCGCGATGGAGCTGAAGGACGCGCTCGGTCAGACGACGATGCTGGAATTCACGCATGTCGAACGCAACCCGAAGGTCGATGCATCGACCTTCGAATTCGTGCCGCCGAAGGGCGCCGACGTGGTGCAGAACTGACCGAACCAAACGAGGGTTCTTTCGAATGAGCCTGTCGCCGGATCTCGAGGACTACATCGACCTGTTTGAGAGCCAGCCGATATGGGTCGACGACGGCGGCTGGTATTACGGTGCCGAATTCTGGTTGAAGCAGGGATCGGACGAGTTGCAGATCACGATTGCCCCGGACGAGGCGGAACTCGACCTGGTCTGGACTCAGCATGGTCGTCGTCGATTGGTCTTGAGCTTGAAACTGGTGCTCGATTGGCAGATCGACAAGCGGGAGACTTCGACCCAACTCATCGTACGAGTGAACACCGGCCCCAGGGCGTTCTGCGGCTTCGACTACTGTCTCGTTCGCATCAGGCCGCAGATCGAAGTCGACTGCCGAATGTCCTGGGGACCGGGTTGGGAAACAGGATCGAACCCGACGTTTGCGACGGCTCAGCCCTCGGGCGACTGAAGCGTCCGTCTGCTAGGCGTCCGGATCGACCCAGGACGCCCGCATCGCTTCATCCGCCTTCCGCATCGCCGCCTGCAGCTGATCGATCCAGTCCGCGTCGTAGGGATTGCCGTTGAGCACCTCGCGGCAGGCGTTCATGAAGCGGTCGTGCTCCAGTCCTGCGAGCCGCGTGAGCTCTGCGGTCGTGTCACTCGTCTTGATGCGCATGCGTTTCTCCGGTGAGCCCGGAGCATGTCACCTTCGATCAGCGAACGACCCTCCGGCAATGCCGAATCGCGCCTCGGACTCCGCAGTCGGACTGCGTGTTCAGACCTCGATCGTCGGCGTGATCGTGATGTCCGCCTTCATCAGCTTCGACACGGGACAGCCCGCCTTGGCATCATGGATCGCCTTCTCGACGGCTGCCTTGTCCGCGCCCGTGACCTTGACGGACGTGTCGAGATGCACGGCCTTGATCGCGAAGCCGTCGCCTTCCTGATCGAGCGAGACGGTGGCCGTGGTCCGGATGCTGTCGGCGGTCATTCCCGCGTTGCCGAGGATCAGCGACAAGGCCATCGAGAAGCAGCCCGCGTGCGCGGCGCCGATCAGCTCTTCGGGATTGGTCCCGGGGCCGCCCTCGAAGCGTGCCTTGAAGCCGTAAGGCGCTTCCTTGAGCACGCCGGTCTGCGTGGAGATCGTGCCGCCACCGTCCTTGATGCCGCCGTGCCAGTAGGCCGATCCGCTTTTCTTGATCATGGTGTTTCCTCGTCGTGGGTGTTG
>CAZZWS010000200.1:0-2920 GCA_964657795.1 Beijerinckiaceae bacterium | reverse complement strand
GGTTGTTGATGGATGTGCGTCGAGCACCGGGATGCGGCGGAGCCTGCGACGTGCAACGTCCGCTTCACTGCTCGACCAGTTCGACCCGCCGGTTCTTTGCGCGGCCGGCGTCGCTCGCGTTGTTCGCCAGCGGCGCGAGACTGGCGACGCCGCGCGCCACGAGACGCTTCGAGTCGACCTTGCCGTCCCGGACCAGCGCCGCGACGACTGCCTGCGCCCGCTGCAGCGACAGCGTCTCGTTGGCGGCCAGCGACCCCTGGTTGTCGGTATGCCCGACGATATAGACCTTGAGCGCCGGATGGGCCTGCAACAGCTTGGCCATCTCGTCGAGCTGCGGTTTCGACTCCGGCTTGATGTCGGCCTTGCCGGTGTCGAAGTAGAGGCCGTAGAGCGCGATCTTCCCGTCCGCCTGCAAGCCCTTCTCGAGCGCGTTCGCATCCACCGAAACCTGCCCGGTCTGCATCGCCTTCGGCTCGACGATCTGCAGGAAGGTCGATGCCAGGTTGGTGCCGTCGTTCTCCGCCACCGAGGTGTAGAGGAGGACCTGGACCTCCTGCCCGTCACGGGGGAGCGTGCCGTACCACAGCCGGCCCTGCGTGGACTGGATCAAGCCGCCGGTAAGGCTGTAGTTGCCGCCGCCCACGGCCGAGAGGCCATCCTTCGCATAGGTCGCTCCGGAGGACGGTTCGATCGTCTTGAGCATCGCGAAATACAGGTCGCTGCAGTCCCGCTCGCACACGAAGCGCGGCTTGAAGCCGGCGCCGACCAACGCCTGCTGGTAGTTCCGGAACACCTCGAGCGGTGTCTTGCCCGGCGGCGACACGTAGAAGAGCCGCGTCAGGCGGCCCTCGACCGTGACCGCGGAGGCCCACTTGCCGTCCGTGATCGCCGGTCCGGTGGGAAACTGGGTCTGGTCCCAGTCGGACTGCCGGTAGCCGATCAGCCACGAGCCGGCGAAGCGCTGGATCAGCGGATGATCGTGGCCGCCTTTCGCATCAGGCGGCGCGGCGAAGGACGGCGTCAGGAAGAATGTAAAAAAGGTCGCAGCGAGGAGCACGCGCAACGCTGAGCGCCAGTGTGGCGAGACGTTCATGTCGTCGATCGAATGCGGGTCATGAAAGGAGGCCGAAGGATACCGCCCCGAGGCATGTCGCGCCGACGAGCCGGGCTCACCGGTCGATCATCCCGGTCACGCAATCAGCGTCACCACGCGGGGCAGAGCGGTGCGACCCTCGTCCCCGACGATCAGTTCGCCGATCGAGATCGGCAACCTGAAGCGACGGGCTCCCGCGCTGCCCGGATTCACGAAGGTCACGCCATCGCGCTCGACGATGGCCGGCTTGTGCGAATGCCCGTGGACAACGAAGGCCGCGTCGGCGGACGGCGGATGCCTTCGCAGATCGGCGATGTCGTGGATCACGTGGAGCTCGACGCCTTCGAAGGTTAGCGTGCGCGCGACCGGCAACGTGTCGGCCCACGATCCCACGTCGTTGTTGCCGCGGACCGCGAACACCGGTGCGAGCTTCGACAGTTCGTCGAGCACCCCGGCTTCGCAGATATCGCCGGCATGGACGATGGCGTCGCAACCGCGCAGGAAGGCGATCGCTTCGGGGCGCAGCAGGCCGTGGGTGTCCGAGATCAATCCGATGCGGGGCATGACGACTTCAGGCGGGTTCGCGAAGCGCGATACTGCACGGAATCAGGCTACCGGACACGCAGTCATGAACCACGACCACCAGCCCTCCGACGCCTCTGCCGAAATCGAGATCAAGCTCTTCGTGCCGCCTGCGAGCGTCGAGCGGGTCTGGGCACAGCCGCTGGTGATCGAACACGCGATCGGCCCGCGCCGGGCCGAGCGGCTCGACAACCGTTACTTCGATACGCCGGACCGCGACCTGGCCGCACAGCGGATGGCCCTGCGTCTGCGCGGCGACGGGTCGGGCTGGGTGCAGACCGTGAAGACCGGCGGTGCGCGCGACGGTGCGCTGAGTCGGCGCGGTGAATGGGAAGAGCCGGTCGATGGTCCGACGCTCGACTGGACGAAGCTGGCCGCCACGCCGCTCGCCGACTTCGTCGTGCGTCCCGCTTCCCGAAAGCGCCTTCGGACGATGTTCACGACCGACTTCGAGCGCCAGTCGCAACGCTTGCGGCTGGCCGATGGCAGCGAGGTGGAGTTCGCGTTCGATCGGGGGACGATCGCGGCCGAGGTCGAAGGACGGGGTTTGAAGACCACCGAAATCTGCGAGATCGAGATCGAGCTGAAGCAGCGGGGCCGCGATGATCCCTCGGCCGCCCTGCTGCGCTTCGCCGCGCGTCTGGCGCGGTCGCTGCCGCTGATCCCGCTGGCCGCGAGCAAGGCGGCGCGCGGGTACGCGTTGCGCGACGGTCGCGCGGTCGAGGCCACGAAGGTGACGCTGCCGCGACCGACGACGGACGTCGGGCCGGCGCGGTACCTCGCCCGCGTGCTGGCCGCGTGCAACGACGCGCTGCTCGCCAATGCCCATGCGTTGCTCGATCGACGAACCGACGAAGACGACCTCGTCGAGCCGGTCCATCAGGCACGCGTCGCGATCCGCCGCCTGCGCAGTGCGCTGCGGCTGTTCCGGCCCGTCGTCGATGGTCGGCGGCTGCGTGCGATCGACACGGAACTGCGGGAGCTCGGTCGCCGGTTCGGCGCGGTGCGCGACCACGACGTGGCGATCACGATCACGTTGTCGCGGCTGGACCGGCACGTCGGCAGCGATGCGGCGGGGCGCGACGCGCTGGCCGCCATGCGGCCCGACCTCGATGCCCGGCGTGCCGCGAAGCGTCGTGCGCTGATCGAGACTCTCGCCAACGGGACGTTCGGCAAGACGACGCTCGAGATCGAACGCGCCGCGATGCGGCTCGCTCGCGACACGCGAGAAAAGACGCGAGAGAA
>CAZZWS010000199.1:0-7389 GCA_964657795.1 Beijerinckiaceae bacterium | reverse complement strand
CCGGCACGAGCGACGACGATCCGTCCAATGAACCGCCGCTCCTCGCACGACTGCTCGGCCGGTCGTCGACGATGGCCGACGTGCGCGCGCTGATCAAGCGCGTCGCGCGCTCGCAGGCGCCGGTCGCCATCACCGGCGAGTCGGGCAGCGGCAAGGAGCTCGCGGCGCGCGCGGTGCACGACTGCAGCGGCCGGCGCGACGGGCCTTTCGTCGCGGTCAACTGCGGCGCGATCCCCGAGCAGCTCGTCGAGGCCGAGTTCTTCGGCTATCGCAAGGGAGCGTTCACCGGCGCCGATGCGGACCGCGACGGCTTCTTCCAGACCGCGAAGGGCGGCACGCTCTTCCTCGACGAAGTGGCCGACCTGCCTCTCGCGATGCAGGTCAAGCTGCTGCGGGCGATCCAGGAAAGATCGGTGCGTCGCGTCGGTGGCATGAACGAGGAATCGGTCGACGTGCGGCTGATCAGCGCGACGCATCAGAACCTCGCGCAGTGCGTGATGCAGGGACGTTTCCGCCAGGACCTCTTCTATCGCCTCAACGTCATCGACATCCGCATCCCGCCGCTGCGCGAGCGTCGCGAGGACATCCCGTTGCTCGCGACGCATCTGCTGGCGCCGCTCGCCCCCGACCTCAAGCTGACGCAGGCGGCGATCGACAAGCTGTCGGCTTACGACTTCCCCGGCAACGTCCGCGAGCTCGGCAACGTCCTCGAACGTTCGGCGGCGCTGGCCGAAGGCGAAGACATCGGCCCGAGTGATATCAACCTCGGCGGCTCCAGCGCGCAGACGTTCGCGGTCGCGTCGCCGCCACCGCCGAACCTGCGCGCCGACGATCGCGAACCTGCCGCACCGGTCGTCGACAGTGGCGCCAACGCGATCGGCCTCGTGGGTACGCTCGGCGATCATCTGGACAAGATCGAGCGCGACCTGATCGAGAAGGCGCTCGCACAGACGCGCTACAACCGCACGGCCGCGGCGGACCTGCTCGGCATCACGTTCCGCCAGTTGCGTTACCGGATGCAGCGTCTCGACATCCAGTGACGTCCGGCGACGGATGCGGTCGTGCCTGATCGCGCCTCACCGATGAACGAGGCGACGCCGCGGTTCGTCGTCGGCGACGACGGCTGGGTCGACGATGGATTCGCCGAAGCAGGACGCATCGAACGCGTGCCATCGCCGAACCAGGACGAGCGGCCGGCGGACGTCGAACCGACGCTCGTGGTCATCCACAACATCAGCCTGCCGCCCGGCGTCTTCGGCGGTCGCGCGATCGATGCGTTGTTCACCAACACGCTGGCGCACGACGCCCATCCCTACTATCGCGCACTGATCGGGCTCAAGGTCTCGTCGCACTTCCTCATCCGTCGCAACGCCGTGCCGGTGCAATTCGTTTCGTGCGATCGACGCGCATGGCATGCGGGCCTGTCGACCTTCGAAGGACGCGAGCGCTGCAACGACTTCTCGATCGGCATCGAAGTCGAAGGGGACGACTTCAGCGCGTTCGAGCCCCGGCAATACACGACCCTGATCGCGATCGTCGATGCGCTGACCCGACGCTATCCGCTCGAGGCGATCGCGGGTCACAGCGAGATCGCGCCCGTACGGAAGACCGATCCCGGTCCCTTCTTCGACTGGCCACGCTTGCTCGATGCGCTCGACCGACCGCTGCGGCGAGGGTCTGCCTGAGAAGCGTCACGCGGCCGCGCAAGATGCTAGAGCATGGCCCCTGTGCATCAGGTTGTGGATAGATTGTGCAAAGCGTGTGCAGCGATCACGAACAAGTGATCGAGGCAATGGCGAGGACACAACGAAAAGCTAAATTTCATCGACCGGCCGGCTTGCGCCACACGCGTGCCGCTACTAGACTTAGTGGCTTCCGGTCGACGCAACCACTACATGTAGTGGTCATGTGCCAACCGGCGTTCGGGGTCGGCGTACGGGTTGGCGTACTATTCGTGGTGCCCGCGTCGGGGCTTGGCGACGTGGCGCGGCGGGTGCCTTTCGAGGAGTGCGATGCAGTCCTGACGCCGTCGCGGGAAGCGGGTTTCACGCGAGTTTTCTGCGAAATTCGTGAAGCCGGTCCTGTCCATCGCAACTCGTGCCCACGGCTCATGTCCCAGAAAAGGAATCCCGATGCAACACGCATTCGAGCAGGTCGGTGGTCGTGTCGTCGAGGTCGGATTCCACCCGGACGGGGCGGCGGCCGAACGTTCCGGATGCACGTCCGGCCGCCGTTCGCGGCGTTCATCGCGCAGCGCCTTGCGCAGTGCATCGCGCCGTGCCTCCCGCCCTGCGGTGACGTCGCGTGCAAGCGGCACGTAAGCGGCACCTGACCGGATCGACAGTCATCCAGCGAAGCCTGCGAAGAAGCGCGACGCGCTGGTTTTCGCAACGGCCGGCTCGTCCGGCTTCATTGAGGAAGCGCTGTTCAGTGCTTCGTACACCGCATCGGCGCCTCGGCGATGGCCCGCGGGGTCGCAATTCCTGTGACCTTTCGCTTCCTGCCGCCTCGCTGTCTTTTGGAGAAGTTTCATGCAACGGGTTGAATCGACGACCACGCCCCCGCAACAATCGCCGCAGCGTCTGACGGCCACGAGTTCGTTGTCCACCGGCGTGCCCGCCAGCGCGGTGCCGCGCCAGGAATACGCCGACTACAAGGTGATCCGCCGCAACGGGTCCGTGGTCGGCTTCGAACCGGCCAAGGTCTCCGTCGCGATGACCAAGGCTTTTCTCGCGGTCAACGGCGGGCAGGGCGCCAACTCGGCGCGCGTCCGCGAACTGGTCGAGAGCCTGACCGGCGCGGTCGTGACGTCGCTGCTGCGACGCATGCCGTCCGGCGGCATGTTCCACATCGAGGACATCCAGGACCAGGTCGAGCTCGCGCTGATGCGTTCGGGCGAACACGAGGTCGCGCGGTCCTACGTGCTCTATCGCGAGAAGCGGGCGGCCGATCGCGCCGAGGCGCGCAAGAACCGTCCGTCGACGGAGTCGGCGCTGCACGTCATCGAGAACGGCGTTCGCATCCTGTTCGATCCGGGCCGCATCCGCGAACTCGTCGAGGCGGCCTGCGACGGCTTGAACGAGGCCGTCAATCCGGACGTCATCGTCGCCGAGACCATCAAGAACCTGTACGACGGCGTACCGATCGAAGAGGTTCACAAGTCGGCCATCCTCGCCGCGCGTTCCCAGTTCGAGAAGGACCCCGCGTACAGCATCGTCACCGCGCGATTGCTGCTGCACACGATCCGCAAGGAGACGCTCGGCGTCGAGGTCGACCAGTTCGCGATGGCCGAGAAGTATCTCGACTACTTCCCGCAATTCATCAAGCGCGGCATCGAGGTCGAGCTGCTCGACGAACGCCTCGGCCAGTACGACCTGAAGCGCCTCGGCGCCGCCATCGACTCCAGGCGCGACCTGCAGTTCGGCTATCTCGGACTGCAGACCCTGTACGACCGCTACTTCCTGATCGACCGCAACGACACCTACGCGCCCGAAGGCCGTCGCATCGAACTGCCGCAGGCGTTCTTCATGCGCGTGGCGATGGGTCTGTCGCTCAACGAGATCGACCGCGAGGCGCGCACCATCGAGTTCTACGAGCTGCTGTCGAGCTTCGATTTCATGAGCTCCACGCCGACGTTGTTCAACGCCGGCACGCGTCATTCGCAACTGTCGTCGTGCTATCTGTCGACCGTCAAGGACGACCTCGACGGCATCTACGAGGCCATCAAGGAAAACGCGCTGCTGGCCAAGTACGCCGGCGGTCTCGGCAACGACTGGACGCCGGTGCGCGCGATGGGCTCGCACATCAAGGGCACCAACGGCGAGTCGCAAGGCGTCGTGCCGTTCCTCAAGGTCGTCAACGACACGGCCGTCGCGGTCAACCAGGGCGGCAAGCGCAAGGGTGCGGTCTGCACGTACCTCGAGACGTGGCACCTCGACATCGAGGAGTTCCTCGACCTGCGCAAGAACACCGGCGACGACCGTCGTCGCACGCACGACATGAACACGGCCAACTGGATCCCGGACCTGTTCATGAAGCGCGTTCATGAGGGGGGCGAGTGGACGCTGTTCTCGCCGTCCGACGTACCCGACCTGCACGACAAGGTCGGCCAGGCCTTCGAGGCCGCCTACGTCAAGTACGAGGAGCGCGCGAAGACCGGCGTCATCAAGCTTTCCAAGACGCTGCCGGCGCTGTCGCTGTGGCGGAAGATGCTGTCGATGCTGTTCGAGACCGGCCATCCGTGGATCACGTTCAAGGACCCGTGCAACATCCGTTCGCCGCAGTCGCACGTCGGCGTCGTCCACTCGTCCAACCTGTGCACCGAGATCACGCTCAACACCAACGAGAGCGAGATCGCCGTCTGCAACCTGGGCTCGGTCAACCTCGTCGCGCACATGGTCCAGAAGGTGGACGATAAAAGCGGCGACGTCCGGTGGACGCTCGACCACGACAAGCTCCAGCGCACGACGCACACCGCGATGCGGATGCTCGACAACGTGATCGACATCAACTACTACGCGGTCAAGAAGGCGCGCGACTCCAACCTGCGGCATCGGCCGGTCGGCCTCGGCATCATGGGCTTCCAGGACTGCCTGCACCTGCAGCGGCTGTCGTATGCGTCGAACGCGGCCGTGGAGTTCGCGGACCGTTCGATGGAAGCGGTCTGCTACTACGCGTACTGGGCGTCGACGGAACTGGCCGAGGAACGCGGCCGCTATTCCAGCTATCGCGGTTCGCTGTGGGATCGCGGCATCCTGCCGCAGGACTCCGTGGCGCTGTTGCGTCAGGAGCGCGGCGGCTATGTCGAAGTCGACGACAGCGTGGCGATGAACTGGGACGCGCTGCGCGCCCGCATCGCGCAGTTCGGCATGCGCAATTCCAATTGCGTCGCCATCGCGCCGACGGCCACCATCTCCAACATCATCGGCGTGTCGGCCTGCATCGAGCCCACGTTCCAGAACGTCTACGTCAAGTCCAACCTGTCGGGCGAGTTCACGATCGTCAACGACTACCTGGTCCGCGACCTCAAGAAGCTCAACCTGTGGGACGAGGTGATGGTCGCCGACCTCAAGTTCTTCGATGGCGGCGTGTCACGCATCGACCGCATCCCGCCCGAGTTGCGCGCCATCTACGCGACGGCGTTCGAGGTCGAGCCCACGTGGCTGGTGGAAGCGGCATCGCGTCGCCAGAAGTGGATCGACCAGGCGCAGTCGCTCAACATCTACATGGCCGGCGCGTCGGGCAAGAAGCTCGACGACACCTATCGTCTGGCATGGTTGCGCGGTCTCAAGACCACGTATTACCTGCGCACGATGTCGGCCTCCAGCGCGGAGAAGTCCACGGGCCGCGGCGGCGAGCTCAACGCGGTCTCGGTCGACGGGGGCAGTCGTACCGCATCGTCGTCGGCGGGCGCATACACGTCGACGACTGCTGCCACGATGACTGCTGCGTCTGCGCTTTCGGAACCGGAGATCATGGGCGCGGTCTGCATGATGAAGCCGGGCGACGCGGGCTTCGACGAATGCGAGGCCTGCCAGTAAGGTCGCGACACGGATCAGCGCATCGACCGACGCGTTCACCGAACGTCGATGCGCTGGTCCGCAGGAAAACAGAACACGAAGGAATCAATAGAAATGTCTATGCTTTCATGGGATGACGAACCGCAGGGCGCGCGCACGCAGCACGAGCCCGAGGCCGCGCGTACGCAGCCGCCGGGCGTGCAGGTCGCGTCGTCCGCACTTGCGCCGCGGGAAGAACCGCGTCCCGCCAACGACGCCGTGCATGCGCCCGAGGGTCGCGTGCGCGCGTCCGACAAACGCATCATCAACGGCGCGACCGACGTCAATCAGCTCGTGCCGTTCAAGTACAAGTGGGCGTGGGAGAAGTACCTCGCGGGTTGCGCCAATCACTGGATGCCCCAAGAGATCAACATGTCGCGCGACATCGCGCTGTGGAAGAACCCGAACGGCCTGACCGAGGACGAGCGTCGCGTCGTCAAGCGCAACCTCGGCTTCTTCGTGACGGCCGATTCGTTGGCCGCCAACAACATCGTGCTGGGCACTTATCGTCACATCACGGCGCCCGAGTGCCGCCAGTACCTGTTGCGCCAGGCCTTCGAAGAGGCCATCCACACGCACGCGTATCAATACATCGTCGAGTCGCTCGGGCTCGAGGAAGGCGAGATCTTCAACGCGTATCACGAGGTGCCGTCGATCCGCGCGAAGGACGAATTCCTCATTCCGTTCATCAACACGCTGTGCGATCCCGCGTTTCAGACCGGCACCACCGAGAACGATCAGAAACTGCTGAAGTCGCTGATCGTCTTCTCGTGTCTGATGGAAGGCCTGTTCTTCTATGTCGGCTTCACGCAGATCCTCGCGCTCGGTCGCCAGAACAAGATGACCGGCGCCGCCGAGCAGTATCAATACATCCTGCGCGACGAGTCGATGCATTGCAGTTTCGGCATCGATCTGGTCAACACGATCAAGCTCGAGAACCCGCAGTTGTGGACGCCCGAGTTCCGCGACGAGATTCGCGACCTGTTCAGGCAGGGCGTCGATCTCGAATACGCGTATGCCGAAGATACGATGCCGCGCGGCGTGCTCGGCTTGAATGCGCCGATGTTCAAGGGCTATCTGCGCTTCATCGCGAACCGTCGTTGTCAGCAGATTGGTATTGACCCCCTATTCGCGCAAGAGGACAATCCGTTCCCGTGGATGGCCGAGATGATCGACTTGAAGAAGGAAAGAAATTTCTTTGAAACGAGGGTCATCGAATACCAGACCGGTGGCGCGTTGAGTTGGGAATAAGCGATACGACACGCGATCACGCGAGCGCTGAACGATCCTTCGACACGCAGCAACCGTTCGATGCGATCGTTCGAAGCCATCCTTGAAAAGATCATCGAATTGCGAAAAGCACGGGTCAATGACTTCTTCAGTTATCAGGCTACCGTCTTCGGTTTTCATCGCATCGCCGGGCGCGGACCGGCGGTGCGACGCACTGTCTCTTGCTGTACCGATTGATGCCGGCCTCGTTGCCGGCGTTTTTTTTGGCCGATTGACTCGTCGGTTTGGTCTCCAACCGAGCCGTCGAATCAGCGGGCCAAGTGCCGAATTCATTAGCGTAAACAGGTTGACGGTGACGCAGGGATGTCCGCGCCGCCGCTGCTTGCGCCGATGAATAATCCGTACCTTCGACTGCGTCTTCACGCGACTTGAAGGACGGGTTTCTTCAACCCGGGTACTTAGCTCTCAAGTAAAGGAGTTTCAGATGGCAACAGCAAAGAAGGTCGCGAAGAAGGTGGCTAAAAAAGCACCGGCCAAGAAAATGGCGGTAAAGAAGGTCGCGAAGAAGGTGCCGGCCAAGAAGATGGCGGTGAAGAAGGTC
>CAZZWS010000198.1:0-7422 GCA_964657795.1 Beijerinckiaceae bacterium | reverse complement strand
AACCGGATGGAAGTCGAGCTCGACGAGCGCTGCAGCCACATCGTCGCGCGTCGTCAGCCGACGGCCGGCGACCTGCGGATGCTGATGACGGTCGTCAAGATGATCACCGACCTGGAACGCATCGGTGACGAAGCGCAGAAAGTGGCGCGGATGGCGCGTGCCATCCACGAGGCCCAGCGGGCGCACATGCCGCGCGTCGAGCTCGCCCACATCGCCGACGCGGCCATCGAGATGTTGCGCAAGGCGCTCGATTCGTTCGCGCGCCTCGATCCGGTCGCGGCGGCGCAGGTGGTCCGCGACGACATCGCGCTCGACGACGAATACCGGGCGATCATCCGGCAACTGATCACGTTCATGATCGAAGACCCGCGCACCATCTCGCGGTCCATCGAGATCCTGTTCATCGTGAAGGCGCTCGAGCGCATCGGCGACCACGCGAAGAACATGTGCGAGTACACGGTCTACATGGTCAAGGGTCGCGACGTACGCCACATCGACGTCGAGGACCTGGAGCGCGAAGCGGCGGATTAGGACCCGGTTCGGCACACCCGAATGTCATCCCGGCGGGGGCGGCCGGGACCTCATGACTGATCACGCAACACGAAAGATGATCGGGTCCCGGCCTGCGCCGGGATGACAGTGCCCTATTCGCGTTCGGTCAACCCGCCGGCGGCACGTACCCCGTCGCGACTTCCGCCCCTTCACCGAAGAAGTGGCGCTCCATCTGCGTCGCGAGGTACTTGCGCGCGCGGACATCCGCCAAATTGAGGCGGTTCTCGTTGACCAGCATGGTCTGTTGCTTGAGCCACTCGGCCCAGGCTTCCTTCGAGACGTTCTCGTAGATCCGCTGCCCGAGTGGTCCGGGATAGGGCGCGAAATCCAGCCCTTCCGCCTCGCGGCCCAGCTTGACGCACTGCACTGTTCTGCTCATAGCCCTTCCTTCTTGTAAACTCGTCGACTGGATTTTACTGCGGGTATCGCGCGGGTCCGGGCGCCGGACCCCGTGGCGTCCCCGACGAACCGCATGAGCGACGCAGAAATCCCTACCCCTCCGAAGCCGAAACGACCCCGCGCGCGCGCCGCGTCGCCGTCGCCGTCGCGATCGGACGCCAAGCTGGCGGAGGTCGATGATCTCGAAGCGCTGGCGCGCGATCTCAAGACCATCGAGCGCGAGAAGCAGCGGTTGTCGCACGAACTGCACGACGGCCTCGGCCAGCACCTCACCGGCATCGCGTTCCTCGCCAAGGCGCTGGCCAACCGGCTCGAGGATCGCAACGCACCCGAGACCGGCGACGCCCAACAGATCGCGGCGCTCACCAATCAGGCCATCTCCAACACGCGTGCCCTCGCGCGCGGATTGCGACCGGTCGGTCCCGAAGACAACGCGTTCGCCGTCGCCATCTCGGCTCTCGCGCGCGACGTGTCGACCATCTATGGCATCCAGTGCGCGTTCAACGCGGACGGAACGATCCCGGTCGCGAGCCGGATGGCGGCCCATCATCTGTACCGGATTGCGCAAGAAGCCGTGCACAATGCCGTCAAGCACGGCGCCGGCGGCAAGATCTTCGTCGATCTGCGCGAGGAGAACGAGACGATCATTCTCACGGTCGCCAATCGGGGCACGCTCGCGGCAGCGATGGCCGCAGCCGAAGGGATCGGTCTGTCCAGCATGCGCAATCGGGCCAAGTTGCTCGGCGCACGGCTCGACATCACGCAGGTCGGCAAAGAAGTCTCGGTGCGTGTGGCTCTCGACAAAAAAGCGGCGCAGACGCTGCGCGACAAAGGAAATGCCTTATGAATGACGCAAGCTCCACGATCAGTGTGCTGCCGGTCAAAGCACGCATCCTGATCGTCGACGACCATGTGATCGTGCGACAGGGGATCGCGCAACTCGTCAATCGGGAGCCCGATCTCGACGTCTGCGAGGAGGCAGGAGATGCGGACTCCGCGGTCGCGGTCTTGCGTGAAACGGCGGTCGACCTGGCCATCGTCGACATCTCGCTGCCGGGCACGTCGGGCATCGAACTCGTCAAGCTGATCCGCGACATGCAGCCGCAGTTGCCGGTGCTGGTCATGAGCATGCACGACGAGGCGCTCTATTCGGACAGGGCGTTCCGTGCTGGTGCCAAGGGCTACGTGATGAAGCAGGAGGCCACCGAGAAGCTGCTGGCCGCCATCCGCAAGATCCTCAACGGCGGCGTCTACGTGAGCGACCGCATGCAGACCGTGATGGTCCAGCGCTTCCTCAACAGCGGCGTCGACGAGACGGTGTCGTTCATCGACAACCTGACGGATCGCGAGTTCGAGATCCTGCGGATGATCGGTCAGGGACTGACGGTGGCGGAGATCGCGGACAAGCTCGGTCGCAGTGCGAAGACCGTCGAGGCGCATCGCGCCAACCTGCGCGAGAAGCTGGGGCTGAAGCGGGCCGCGGAGCTGGCGCGCTTCGCAACGCAGTGGGTGGAGCGAGGGAACTGAAGCTCGGCTTCGAGAAGTTCCTGAAATCCCGGTAACCAAAAGATTTCGTCGTTCCCGCAAAGGCGGGAACCGGCGGCGTGGGTGTAAAGCGCGCACCGAACAACGACGCTGGGTTCCCGCCTGCGCGGGAACGACGAACAGCGGTTCGCAGCGTCAGAGCTTCTTGACCAGCACCTGACTCTTCCGCGACCAGTTGTACATCCGCTGCCGATCCTTCGGCAGCACATCGACCGTCGCGATCGTGAAGCCGCGCTTCAGGAACCAGTGCGCGGTGCGGGTCGTCAGCACGAACAGCCGCTCGATGCCGATGGCGCGGGCGCGTTGCTCGATGCGCTTCATCAGCTTCTCGCCATCGCCCATGCCCTGCGCCTCGGGGTCGACGGTCAGGCACGCGAGTTCGCCCATCTTCTCCTGCGTGAACGGGTAGAGCGCCGCGCAGCCGAACAGCCGCAGGTCGTGCTCGATCACGCTGAAGTAGTCGATCTCGCGTTCGATGCGCGTGCGGCCACGCTTGACGAGCGTGCCGTCGGATTCGAGCGGCTCGATCAGCTTGAGGATGCCGCCGACGTCGTCGATGGTGGCCTCGCGCAACTCCTCGAGATCGTCGTCGGCGATCATCGTGCCGACGCCGTCGTGCGTGAAGATCTCGAGCAGCGCGCCGCCGTCGAGCGAGAACGGCACGAGGTGTGCGCGCGGCACGCCGTTCTTGATGGCGCGCAACGCGTGCTTGAGATAGAAGGCCATCGGCTCCGCCAACCCGCCGTCAGTGAGCAGCTTCTCTGCCGCGACTTCGGACAGCTCGTGGATCAACGCGCCGTCGGTGTCCATCAGGCCGCGACCTTCCGTGAGGAAGATCAGCTTCTCGGCATGCAGAGACGACGCGACGCTCGCGGCGAGGTCTTCCATGTCGAGGTTGAACGCCTGGCCCGTGGGCGAGAAGCCGAGCGGCGACAGCAGGACCACCGCGCGCGCGTTGAGCGCGAGCTCGATGACCTCGGCCGAGACCTTGCGGACGATGCCGGTGTACTGGAAGTCCACGCCGTCGATGACGCCCAGCGGACGCGCCGTGATGAAGTTGCCCGACATGACCTTGATGTCGGCGTTGGCCATCGGCGTGTTGGCCAGTCCCTGCGAGAACGCGGCCTCGATGTCCAGCCGGATCTCGCCATTGGCTTCCTTCGCGCATTCGAGTGCCGCGCCGTCCGTGATGCGCACGTCGTTGTAGAAGTGCGAGTCGACCTGGCGAATGCGCAGCTGCTCCTCGATCTGTGGACGCGAGCCGTGGATGACGACGATGCGGATGCCGAGCGCGCGCAGCAGCGCGAGGTCTTCGCAGATGCGGGCGAGACGACCCGCGACGATGGCCTCGCCGCTCACGGCCACCACGAAGATCTTGCGCTTGAACGCATGGACGTACGGTGCGACGGCACGGAACCACGCGACGAACTGCGCGCGATAGAGGCTGTCGCCGAGTTCGCCGTCGAGCAGCGCGTCGGTGTCCGCGTGCGTGACGAATTTGCCGTCGTCCACCAGCAGTGCGGACCGCACGTGCGCGGCATCGTGAGAGCTGTCGGCTGCGACCGGGTCCGCGGATGCAGGGACGGCGGCCATCGGATCGGCGTTGGCGACGGGTGGATTCATCAGCCTCATTATAATGAGCACCCCGCGACGAACGCATCGCAGCGCGGCCGGTTTGCGCGGTGCTGCGAAGGACGCGACATCCTTCGACGGAATGTGCGGGTCGCTCGTGCACCTGTCCGCGCCGCCTGTCGCGCCATCTTCCGACGCATTGCCCAATCTTCCTTCCAATTCGCGGTTGCGTGAGCGGGACGGCGTCAGACCTCCAGCCGGTCCGCGCCGGTCGCCGGTCGTACCCAATCCCGTCGGCGCCATCGTCTTTCCCGAGTCGCTGCCGGTCTCGGCGCGCCGCGACGAGATCGCGGAGGCGATCCGCGATCATCAGGTCGTCATCGTCAGCGGCGAGACCGGGTCGGGCAAGACGACGCAGTTGCCGAAGATCTGCCTCTCGCTCGGCCGCGGTCTCGGCGCGGGCGGGCAGGGGCTGATCGGTCATACGCAGCCGCGTCGGCTCGCGGCGACTGCGACCGCGCGCCGCATCGCGGCCGAACTCGAGTCGCCGCTGGGCGACGTCGTCGGCTACAAGATCCGCTTCAACGATCGGCTCGCCGCGGGCGCGTCGGTGAAGCTGATGACCGACGGCATCCTGCTCGCCGAAACGCAGGGCGATCCGCTGCTGAAAGCCTACGACACGATCATCATCGACGAGGCGCACGAACGCAGCCTCAACATCGACTTCCTGCTCGGCTATCTCAGGCAGATCCTGCCGAAGCGGCCCGACCTCAAACTGATCGTGACGTCGGCCACGATCGACGCCGCGCGCTTCGCCGAGCATTTCACCTTCGATGGCAGGCCGGTGCCGGTGATCGAGGTCTCGGGCCGGTTGTATCCGGTGGAGGTTCGCTATCGGCCGATCGCGAGCGACGAGCCGTCGACGAAGAAGCTCGATGCCGCGCGACGCGGCGAACCCGCGGCCATCGACGAGCGCGGCATCGTCGAAGCCATCGTCGATGCCGTCGACGAGCTGGCGCGCATCGGATCGGGCGACGTGCTGGTCTTCCTGCCCGGCGAACGCGAGATCCGCGAAGCCGCCGCGGTCCTTCGCGGTCACCATCCACCGCACACCGAGATCCTGCCGCTCTTCGCGCGTCTGTCGGCCGAAGAGCAGGAGCGCGTCTTCAAGCCGTCCAACGCGCGTCGCATCGTGCTCGCGACCAACGTGGCCGAGACGTCGCTGACCGTGCCCGGCATCCGCTACGTCGTCGACACCGGCCTCGCGCGCGTCAAGCGCTACGGCTATCGCAACAAGGTCGAGCAGTTGCGGACCGAGCCGATCAGTCGCGCGGCCGCCAACCAGCGCGCCGGGCGCTGCGGCCGGGTCGCCGCCGGCGTGTGCATCCGGCTCTACGACGAACCCGGGTTCGACGCGCGGCCCGCGTTCACGGAGCCGGAGATCCTGCGGTCCTCGCTCGCGGCGGTGATCCTGCGGATGAAGACGCTCGGCCTCGGCGAGGTCGAGGCGTTTCCGTTTCTGGAGCCACCGCTGCCGCGCGCCATCAACGACGGCTATCAGCTGCTCGCTGAGCTCGGTGCGATCGACGGCGACATCGACGGACGCCAGCGGTTGACGACGATCGGCCATGAACTCGGACGCCTGCCGCTCGATCCCCGCATCGCCCGGATGATCGTCGCGGCGCGGGACCAGGACTGCATGGCCGAGATGCTGGTGCTGGCGAGCGCGCTGTCGGTCCAGGACCCACGCGACCGGCCGATCGCGCAACGCGACGCGGCCGACGAGGCGCATCGTGCGTTCGTCGATGAGCGCTCGGATTTCCTGTCGGACCTCAAGCTGTGGCAGTGGTACGCGGCGGCCATCGGTGACGAAGGGAGCGAAGCGAAGAAGAAGAGCCAACGACAGTTGCGCGACCTGTGTCGCAGCAAGTTCATCTCGCCGCTGCGGATGCGCGAATGGCGCGACGTCCATCATCAGCTCGCGACGACGGTGGCCGAGCACCACTGGCGCGTCGGCACGACGCCCGCGACCTACGAGCAGATCCACAAGGCCCTGCTCGCCGGCCTGCTCGGCAACATCGGCACGAAGTCCGAGGAAGACTCCACGAACCCGGCCCCCTACCTGGGGGCGCGCGCCATCCGCTTCACGATCTGGCCGGGCTCCGCTCTGGCGAAGAAGAGCGCGAAGGCGCGCTGGGTGATGGCGGCAGAACTGGTCGAGACGCAACGCCTCTACGCGCGTCGCGTCGCGCGCATCGAGCCCGAGTGGGTCGAGGCGGTCGGCGCCCATCTGCTGAAGACGTCGCACGGCGATCCGCACTGGGAGAAGAAACCGGCGCAGGTCGTGGTGCTCGAGCGCGGGACCGTGTACGGCCTGCCGATCTACGGCCAGCGACGCGTCGACTACGCGCCGCTGAACGCGTCGCACGCGCGCGAGATCTTCATCCGCGAGGCGCTGGTCGAGACGATGCTGCATCGGGATACCCGGGAGCCGCCACCTTTCGAGTCGCGCGAGCCCGCGACGATGCGCATGCTGGCGTACGACCGCAAGCAGATCGCGGCAGTCGAGGAACTCGAACACAAGACGCGACGACCCGATGTGCTGGTCGACGCCGAACTGCTGGTCGCGTTCTGCGACGAGCGCGTGCCGGCGGGAATCGCCAGCGGCAAGGCCTTCGAGACCTGGTATCGCGAAGCGGCGAAGAAGGAGCCGCGGCTGCTCCTTCTAGATCGCGAAGAACTGATGCGGCACGAGGCGGCCGGCGCGGGCAGCGACGCGTTTCCGAAGACGCTGGCGATGGGCGGCATCGCGTTCGCACTCGACTATCGCTTCGAGCCCGGAACGCCGCGCGACGGCGTCACGCTGACGGTACCGCTGTACGCGCTCAACGTCGTCGATGCCGCGCGCTGCGAGTGGCTGGTGTCCGGCATGTTGAAGGACAAGGTCGTCGCGCTGCTCAAGTCGTTGCCGCAGAAGCTGCGGCGGCATTGCGTGCCGTTGCCGACCTACGCGGACGGATTTATCGAGCGCACGGAGCCGCACGGTCCGCTGGTCGACGCGTTGATCGACGACCTGCGCGAGCGGCTGCGTCTGACGCCGCTCGCCAGCGACTTCAAGGACGAGGCCGTGCCGCCGCATCTCGCGATAAACTTCCGCATCGTCGACGAGGATGGACGACAGCGCGCGATGGGCCGGCACCTCGCGGCGTTGCGCGCGGAACTCGGACCGCAGGCGCGCGACCAGTTCAAGGAAGCGTTCGCGAAGGCGGGCGGTGCGGTGGTCGTCGACGTCTCGGGCTCCGGCAGGGACGTCCCGGCGCCGACTGCCATCGTGCAACCGGCCGCCACCGTGCA
>CAZZWS010000197.1:0-7557 GCA_964657795.1 Beijerinckiaceae bacterium | reverse complement strand
TCAATGTGCCCCGCATCAGCCCCGTCTCCTTGAACAGCAGCATCACTTCGAGCAGATCGCTCGGCTGTTCGGTATGCGAGATGATGTAGTGACGCAGCGCATCGCGGCCGTAGCGCGCGAGCATCGTGGCGGCTTCCTCGAAGATCGCCAGCTCGCCCGCCGCGTCGTCGCTGTAGACGGCGCCGCGGACGCGCAGCGGTCGGGCATCGTCGAGCAGGCGCAGCAGCAGCTCGCAACGCGCGGACTCGGACAACGCGCTGTATTGCGCCTCGATCCTGGCGACGCCGAGCAGCTCGCCGACGACGGCCTCGTGCCGGTCCGAACTCTGGCGCAGGTCGACCGTCGCGAGATGGAAGCCGAAGACCTGCACGGCCCGCATCAGCGGACGCAGTCTCTGCGTCGCGAGCGCCTGGCCGTGCCGTGCCTGAAGCGCGCGGTCGATGATCGCCAGGTCTTCGAGCAATTCAGCAGGGCGCCGATAAGGATCCTGCGGCGCGACCGCGTGGCGCAACGCGTCGGTGCCGGTGAAGAGGTTGAGCGTCGCGGCGACGCGCGAATAGAGGCCGATCAGCGCGCGGCGGAACGGCTCGTCGTCGCGTCGCGCGATGCGGTCCGGCGAGCACGCGGCGAGCGCCTGCATCTCGGCCGTGACCGGCTTCAGGCTCGCCGACAGCGACAACTCCGCGCCGAGCGCGTGCAGCTCGACGAGATAGAAGCGCAGGGCCGTCTCGCATTGCCGCGAGAACGCGAAGCGCAGCGTCTCGGCGGTCACGAACGGATTGCCGTCGCGGTCGCCGCCGATCCAGTTGCCCATCCGGAAGAACGGCGCGATCACCTGGTCGGGCAACGCCGCTTCGATGCCTTCGTAGAGGCTCGGGATCTGGCGCAGGAACGTCAGCGGATAGAACGACAGGACGTTCTCGATCTCGTCGGCGACCGTCGGCCTGGTGAAGCGCAGCATCCGCGTCTGCCAGAGCTGCGTGACGCGCGCGCGAATGGCCGACTCGTTGTCGTCGCGTTCACGGATCGAACGCAGGGCGTCGCGTCGTTCGAGCAGCCGCGCGATGTCGCGTTCGGCATCGAGGATGCTCTTGCGTTGCACCTCGGTCGGATGCGCCGTCAGCACCGGCGAGATGTGCGCCTCGGCGAGCACGTGGGCAATGGTGGTCGCGTCGATGCCGGCCGCAGCGAGTCGCGCGAAGGTCGCCGTCAGCGAGCCGTCCTGCACGTGGTTGCGCTCTTCGTGATGCGCGCGACGACGCACGAACTGCAGGTCCTCGGCGATGTTGGCGAGGTGAGAGAAGTAGCTGAACGCACGGATCACGCTGACGGTCGCGTCGTCCGACAGGCCTTTGAGCAGCCGGTCGAGCGCGCGTCCCGCGGGCTTGTCGCTGGCGAGTCGATAGCGAACCGACAGCTGCCTGATCTGTTCGATCAGCTCGAAGACCTCGTCGCCTTCCTGCTCGCGGATGGTCTCGCCGAGCAGCCTGCCGAGGAAACGGATGTCGTCGATCAGCGGCTGATTGACGAGTGAGGCGTGCGTCGAGCGACGGGTCTTGGGCATGGCGGACCGGGAGTTGCGGGAGGGGCGCGCTGTCTACTTCTTGTTGTCGAACGCGGCGAGCTTCTTGGCGATCGAGCGATTCGCGAGCGTGGTGAAGCAGGGCAGGCCGTCGCGATACGGCGGATAGTCCTCGCCCGCGATCAGCGGCGTCAGATAGCGCACGCAGGCATCGGTGATGCCGAAGCCGTCGTCGCCGATGTAGTCGCGCGGCACGGTCTTTTCGACGTTCGCGACATCCGCGAGATCGGCCACGCCGAGCCGATAGGCATACGGCTCGTCGGACAGGCGTTCGATGGTCGGCATCACGGCATGGCGGCCTTCGAGCGCGAGCTCGACCGCGCGCTGGCCGACCTCGTGAGCCTGCACGACGTCGGTCTTCGACGCGATGTGACGCGCCGCGCGTTGCAGGTAATCGGCGACGGCCCAGTGGATCTTGACGCCGAGCGCGTCGGTGATCATCCGCGCCACGACCGGCGCGACGCCGCCGAGCTGCGCATGGCCGAACGCGTCGGTCGTGCCCTGTTCGGCGAGGAAGCGGCCGTCGGCGCCCTTGCAGCCTTCCGAGACCACGACCGTGCAGTAACCGTGTTCGCGGATCAGCGCTTCGACGTGGGCATTGAAGCGTTCGGCGTCGAACGCGATCTCCGGGAACAGAACGACCACCGGCACGCCGTGACTCCGCAGCAGGCCGCCGGCCGCGGCGATCCAGCCGGCATGGCGCCCCATGACTTCGAGCACGAAGACCTTCGTCGACGTCCGCGCCATCGAGCGCACGTCGAACGACGCTTCGAGCGCGGAGACCGCCACGTACTTGGCGACCGAGCCGAACCCGGGGCTGCAGTCGGTGATCGGCAGGTCGTTGTCGACGGTCTTCGGCACGTGGATGGCCTGCAGCGGATAGCCCATCGTCGCGGCGAGCTGGCTGACCTTCAGGCACGTGTCGGCCGAGTCGCCGCCGCCGTTGTAGAAGAAATAGCCGATGTCGTGCGCGCCGAAGACCTCGATGAGCCGTTCGAACTCGCGACGATTGGTGTCCGGCGAGCCCAGCTTGTAGCGGCACGACCCGAACGCGCCGGCGGGTGTCGAGCGCAGGCCGCGGATGGCGTCGACGCTCTCGACGGAGGTGTCGATCAGGTCCTCGCCCAGCGCCCCGAGGATGCCGTTGCGACCCGCGAACACCTTGCCGATGCGGTCGGAGTGCAGGCGTGCGGTCTCGATGACGCCGCAGGCCGACGCGTTGATGACCGACGTGACACCGCCGGACTGGGCATAGAAGGCGTTGCGTGCGGACATGGCGTGGCGATCGACGTTGAGGAACGCTCGATCGTACCGGACGACGACCGTCGTGCAGCGAACGGCCGACCCGCCGTCAGCCACGCTCCTTCACCGCCCACCACGCCGGCAGCAACGCGAGTACCTCGGGGCGCGCGAAGCGATCGTCGATCAGATGCAGGCTGCCGCGATCGCTCACCGACCGGATCACGCGGCCCGCCGCCTGCACGACCTTGCGGATGCCGGGGAACAGATACGTGTAGTCGTAGCCGGCGCCGTAGTGCGCTTCGAGTCGGTGGCGCTGCGCTTCGTTGACCGCGTCGAACTGCGGGAGACCGAGCGTCGCGACGAACGCGCCGACGAGGCGGTCGCCGGGCAGGTCGATGCCTTCGGCGAACATGCCGCCGAGTACCGCGAAGGCGATGCCTCGGCCGTCGATGGCGAAGCGACCGAGGAACGTCGCACGGTCCGCTTCGCTCATGCGTCGCGCCTGCTGCCACGCGTCGATCGCGGGATGACGCTCGCCGAACGTCGATGCGAGCTGCTGCAGGTAGTCGTGGCTGCCGACGAACACGAGATAGTTGCCCGGTCGTTCGGCGTACTGCGCGGCGATCAGGTCCGCGATGGGCAGCAGCGACCGTCGACGGTCGCGAAACCGCGTCGAGATGTCGCGGACGATGCGGACCGTGAGCTGGTCCGGGGCGAACGGCGCGGGGATGTCGATGCGCGCCGCGTCCGCGGGCAGGCCGAGGGTGTCGGCATGAAAGGCGTGAGGCGTCAGCGTCGCTGAGAACAGCACGGCCGCGCGGGTGGCCGCGAAGCGCGGCTCGAGGAAAGGCGCGGGGATCAGGTTGCGGATGCCCATCGACGAGTTCGTCCGACGTGTTCGTGGGTCGTGCTCGATCACGAGGTCGAAGAGCGAATGATCGCCGGTGGATTCGGCCAGCTTCAACAGTCGCAGCGCTTCGAAGTGGAAGCCGAGCAGGGTGGGCTGCGCAGTGGGATGCGCAGGCGCCGCGCCATCGAGCCAGCGGGCGCCGATCGCCGCGGTCACGTCCCCGAGAGCCTTTCGCAACGACGCCGGCAGCGGATCGATCACCGTGTAATCGCCGCCTGCGTCGCGGACCGAGCGATTCCACGCACGCGTGAGACGCGCGAGCGGCTTCGCGACGAGCGCGATCGCGGGATCGTGGTCTTCGTCGAGCACCTGCCTGATTTCGCCGAGGGTCCGCGAATCCAGCCGCGCGCTGTACATGGCGCGGGCGCGGTCGAGCAGATTGTGGGCTTCGTCGACCAGCAACACGGTGTTCCACGCATGCTCTTCGGCGAGCGCGAACAGCAGCGCGTGGCCGTCGAACCAGTGGTTGTAGTCGCCGACGACGAGGTCGCACCAGCGCGCCATCTCGATGCCGAGGTAGTACGGACAGACGGCGTGGGCCAGCGCGACGGCGCGCAGCGTCTCGCGGGTCAGCACGGCGCGGTCGCGCGCCGCGATGCGCGCGGCCGGCAAGCGGTCGTAGAAACCGCGCGCGAGCGGACACGAGTCGCCGTGGCAACTCAGGTCGGGATGCTCGCAGGACTTCTCGCGACCCGTGAGGTCGATCACGCGGAAGGCCGCCGCATGATCGCGGACCGACCCGGGTTTCGATTCGTCGTTCGCGGCGGCGATGGTCGCCGCCGCATCGAGCGCGAGCGCGCGGCCGGTTCCGCGCGCCGTCAGGAAGAAGACACGGTCGACCTTGGCAGCGGCCATCGCCTTCATCGCGGGGAACAACGTGCCCACGGTCTTGCCGATGCCGGTCGGCGCCTCTGCGATCAGGCAGCGCTCGTGCTTGACGGCACGCCAGACCGCGCCGGCCAACGCATGTTGACCGTCGCGAAAGCCCGCGTGCGGGAAGCGCAGAGCAGCCAGCCAGCGGTCGCGTCGCGCGCGATGGCCGCGTTCGGCGTCGGCCCATCGCGCGAAGGCGTCGCAGAGTCGCTCGAAGAAGGCTTGCAGCGTAGCCGCTTCGTGCCGTTCCACGAGGGCCGGCATCTCCTCGTCGCGGTCGATGTCGTGATAGACCAGCGCCACATCGATGGCCGCCAGATCGTCGCGCCGGCAGAGCATCCATGCATAGACCTTCGCCTGCGCCCAGTGCAGCGCGCGACGATTGGCCGGCATCCGCGCCAGGTCGCCGCGGAAGGTCTTGACCTCCTCGACGCATCCGCGTTGCGGGTCGTAGCCATCGGCACGGCCGCGGACCAGCAACCCGCCGTAGGCGAGCGTCAGCGCGACCTCGGACTGATGGCTCGCCGACCGGCGTGCCGCCACGCTGCGATGCCCGGCGATGCCTTCGAGCGCGGTCGGCGATGGCGTGAAGCGCAGGTCGAGGTCGCCGCACTTCGCCGCGAACGCGCAGAGGGCGCGGACGGCGACGGGGTAGATCGTGGCGAGGTCCGGAGTCGAGGCGTGCGGCTCGATGGCGTCTGGGGTCGGAGCGTCGGTGATGGCATGACTCGCGTCCGGCGCCGACGCGTCGTGGCGGAAGGCCGGGCCCGCACGTTCGGCGACGGATGCCGCATCGATGACGGGACTATCGTCGAGCAGCATGGTCATCGATCGGGGTTCGCTTCACGCAGGTGATCTCTTCGGCTCGGGTGTGGCTGCGACGATCGATGGATGCAGCCCTCGGACAAAGGGCGTGCTCGCGGGGAGTCCGTGGTCGTGACCCGGCAGCGTTCTGTTCCTCGTCTATTCTCGACCGCTGCGCGTCGTGCTCCGCACGGCCGAACGATGATAGGGCACCGGCTGCAGGGCCCGTCGATCCATGCGACTTGCCGCTCGGCGCCCCCGAACCCCACCAACGACGAGGTGATCCATGGATACCCCGAACGAACCGCTCCGCGGGGTGGCCCTCGTCGTGGGCGCCGGCGACGCGACCGGCGGCGCCATCGCGGCGCGCTTCGCCCGCGAAGGCTACGTCGCGTGCCTGACGCGACGCTCGGTCGACAAGCTGCAACCGGTGCTCGACGCGATCCGCGCGGCCGGCGGCCAGGCGTTCGGCTACGGTAGCGACGCGCGGAAGGAAGCGGAGGTCGTCGCGCTGGTCGATACCATCGAACGCGAGCACGGCCCGATCGACGTGATGGTCTTCAACATCGGCGCCAACGTGCCGGCGAGCATTCTCGACGAGACGGCCCGCAAGTACTTCAAGGTCTGGGAGATGGCCTGCTTCGGCGGCTTCCTCAACGGCCGTGAAGTCGCGAAGCGGATGGTGACGCGCGGCCGCGGCACGATCCTCTTCACCGGTGCGACCGCTTCGCTGCGCGGCTCGGCGGGTTTCGCGGCGTTCTCGGGCGCCAAGCACGCGCTGCGCGCTCTGGCGCAGAGCATGGCCCGCGAACTCGGTCCGCTCGGCATCCACGTCGCGCACGTCGTGGTGGACGGCGCGATCGACACCGAATTCATCCGCACCAGCTTCCCGGATCGCTACGCGCTGAAGGACGAGGACGGCATCCTCGACCCGCATCACATCGCCGAGAACTACTGGTACCTGCACACGCAGCCGCGGGATGCCTGGACGTTCGAACTGGACCTGCGGCCCTACATGGAAAAGTGGTGAGCGCTGGATCGCTGCCCGATGAGCCCATGGCAGCGTCGAACCCCACCGACACGTTCGTCACGATGACGATCATCCCCCGACGCTGTCGGTTATGCATCGTCCATATGAAGACCCCCGATCGGTCGATGGTCTTCGATCGTCAACGCGATCATCCTGCTGGTGTGCCGAGCGTGGCCCGGCACACCAGCGGCACCGTGGATCAGGAGGTCTTGCAGGCCTTGCCGTTGGCGGCGCGATCGCCGGCGGCGGTGGCTGCGGACTCGGTCATGTAAGAGCCGGCCTTCGTCTTGCCGTAGTAGCGGTCGCCTTCGCAGTGATAGACCTTCGTGCTCGTGTTGACCCACACCTGTCCGTTGCCACCGCCGGCGGCTGCGACGGTCGGAGCCTTCGAAGCGGGCGCGGGAGCGCTGGCAGTCTTCGTTGCAGTCGTCGGCTGCGTGGTCGCGGTCGTGGTCGTGGACGGTACGGGTGCAGGCACCGGCGCGCCCGCGGCGGCGGACGGCGGGGTCATCGGTGCGGAGGTCGGCGCGGCTGCCGCGGCATCGGTCGCGTACCAGTCCTTCACGCCCTTGTGCCCGGCGCAGGCGCCGCGCTTGGATGCGGCGGTCGAGTAACTGCCGTCCTTGCACATGCCGGTGGCGCCCTGGGGTGCGGCCGGCGTTTGAGCATGAGCGACGGAGATGCTGGCGAACGCGAGGAGAGTTGCGGCGATCAGTTTCATGGCTTGGTCCGGGGCGAGATGAAGAGGGGCGTGATGATCGCATGAGCATCACGGACACATGCCATCGCCACCTCGGTGATCGAGCGCGCACGCGTCGCGACAAGGCAGATGAACTGCGCACGGGGCACGACGACGCGGCGATATTCCGCGACGGCGCGGCCCTGTGGGGTGGCGATGGCCGAGCCTTGCAGGGTGACCATGGGTTGTGTCACGTGGCTCTGGCGGCTCGACGAGGTTCACGATGCAGCCTGGCGACGTAACCATGCGGCTGTGTCGGGTGACGTGTGAGGATGACGTCGCGGACGCTGCCATCGAAGATCGCGACGTTCGCGTACCGGAGCGCTGTGCGCACCCGACGTAGAAAATCCGGCCGGACGCTAGGTGCGCCCGGTCGG
>CAZZWS010000196.1:0-7602 GCA_964657795.1 Beijerinckiaceae bacterium | reverse complement strand
GCGGGAACGACGAACAGGCATTCGGAGCGGTTTGTTCCGACCTGTGGACAACACCTGTACGCACCGCGGACCGAATGTGCAGTTCCCGCGTTCCTCGACGCGCCGGCCATTCCGTCCACAAACCCGCGGTCGAACATACCGACCGTGCGCACAGGCTTGTCGTTTTCCCAAGCGCTTGATTCGACGCGTCAGAACGTCGTTGTCCACAGATCTGCGACCTCTCTATCAATCAACATCCTTGAGGTTTAAATACAAATGCAACTCATAAAAGCGCCCCGCGACGCGCTTCTCAAACCGCTGGCCACGGTCAGCGGCATCGTGGAACGACGGCACACGCTGCCGATCCTGGCCAACATCCTGATCCGGAAAGAGGGGGAGCGCGTGTCGTTCGTCTCGACCGACATCGAGGTGCAGATCCGCACCCATGCCGACATCGGCGTCGCGGGTGGGAAGGATGCAGAAAACTTCGCGACGACCGTCGCCGCGCGCAAGCTGCTGGACATCCTCCGAGCGTTGCCCGAGAGCGGTGAGGTCGTGCTGTCGCACACCGCGAAGAAGATGACCGTGCAGTCCGGCAAGAGCCGCTTCAACCTGCAGACCCTCGCGGCCGAGGATTTTCCGACCGTGTCGCAGCCGGAGAGCTACCTCACGAGCTTCTCGCTGCCGCAGAAGACGTTGAAGCACCTGATCGCCATGGTCCATTTCTCGATGGCCCAGCAGGACATCCGTTACTACCTCAATGGCCTGCTCCTCGTCGTCGACGGCAAGCAGGTCATTGCGGTTGCAACGGACGGTCACCGGCTCGCGTATTGCGCGGTCCAGACCGATGCGACCACGGTAGAAGAGCCGGTCGAAAGCGAGTCGGCCGACCCGACCGTGATGGACGCCGCCGGCAGCGGCGCGGTCAGCGACTCTTCGAAGGGCACCGTGCCGGCCGAGCGTTACGAAGTCATCGTCCCGCGCAAGAGCATCCTCGAACTGCAGCGCCTGCTCGGAGACGGCGACGACCTCGTCACCATCGACATCGCCGCCAACCAGGTGCGCTTCACGTTCGACACGATCGAGCTGATCTCGAAGCTCGTCGAAGGCAAGTTCCCCGACTACCAGCGCGTCATCCCGAGCGGCTACAGCAAGAGCTTCGACATCGGTCGCGACGACTGGCTGCGCGCGCTGCAACGCGTGGCCATCCTCACGTCGGACAAGTTCAAGGGCGTGCGTTTCGTGCTGTCGGAGGACGCCGTCAAGATCAGTTCGACCAACGCCGATCAGGAAGACGCGCAGGACGAGATCGAGGTCGTGTATCCGCACGGCACGCTCGACATCGGCTTCAACGTGTCGTACCTGCTCGACGTGCTCAACAACCTGAAGACCGACAAGGTGACGGTATCGGTGGGCGATTCGAATTCGAGCGCGTTGATCACGCTGCCGGAGAATGACGACTTCAAGTACGTCGTGATGCCCATGAGGATCTAGTCGAATAGATACGCCACCGGGTTCCCGCCTTCGCGGGAACGACGTCTAGGTGTATGGCGGTTTGGTGGAAGCAGATCACTGCGGCATGGTCGTTTCCGCAAAATCGAGAACTCGGTGTCGTCGAGGTTGAATTGAATTGACCAGGGATCGATCGTTGTAATGGTCAAATCGTCAGGTAAAGCAGCAAATCTTTGGCGTCGTGCGATCGCGTACGACGAGGAAATGAAGAGTTCGATGGTTTCGAACCGGACATTCAAAGCTCTTTGAACGAAAGCAATCGATGAGTTCAGTACCCAAGAAAAATAATCCCGACGAGGCCGCGTCGCCGATGGCCGAAGACCAGAACGGCATCGCCATTCCGGTCGGTCCGATCGGCGAGGACAGCGAGACCGGCTCCGACGAAGCGGCGCAGGCGCAAGTGTTGCAGGACGCGCAGGACCGGCGCGACGCGAACAACCAGGACTACGGCGCCGGCTCCATCCAGATCCTCGAAGGACTGGAGGCCGTCCGCAAGCGTCCCGGCATGTACATCGGCGACACGTCCGACGGCACGGGCCTGCACCATCTCGTCTTCGAAGTGGTCGACAACTCCATCGACGAGGCGCTGGCCGGGTACTGCGACGAGATCACCGTCACGATCCACACCGACAACTCGATCTCGGTCGTCGACAACGGCCGCGGCATTCCGACCGGCGTCAAGTTCGACGACAAGCACGAGCCCAAGCGCTCGGCGTCCGAGATCGCGCTGACCGAACTGCACGCCGGCGGCAAGTTCAACCAGAACAGCTACAAGGTCTCGGGCGGCCTGCACGGCGTGGGCGTGTCCTGCGTCAACGCGCTCAGCAAGTGGCTGCGGCTGACCGTGCGTCGCGACGGCAAGATGCACTTCATCGAGTTCGCGAAGGGCGACGTGCAGAACCGCGTGATCGAGTCGCACACCGACGCGGCCGGCAACACGTACGACATCTCGCCGATGACGATCACCGGCGACACCGAGAAGCGCGGCACCGAGGTGCACTTCCTGGCCGACGAGACCATCTTCTCGAACATCGATTTCCACTACGAGATCCTCAGCAAGCGGCTGCGCGAGCTCTCGTTCCTCAACAACGGCGTGCGCATCAAGCTGATCGATCAGCGCCAGGGCAAGGAAGAAGACTTCGCGTTCGCCGGCGGCGTGAAGGGCTTCGTCGAGTACATCAATCGCACGAAGACGACGCTGCATCCGACCGTGTTCTACGCGGTCGGCGAGAAGGACAGCGAGTTCAACGCGAACGGCTACGGCGGCGGCGTGAAGGTCACCGTCGAGGTCGCGATGCAGTGGAACGACAGCTACCAGGAACAGGTGCTGTGCTTCACGAACAACATTCCGCAGCGCGACGGCGGCACGCACCTGACGGGCCTGCGCGCCGCGATGACGCGCGTGATCAACAAGTACATCGAGGAACACGAGTTCGCGAAGAAGGCGAAGGTCGAGACGGCCGGCGACGACATGCGCGAAGGCCTGACCTGCGTGTTGAGCGTGAAGGTGCCCGAGCCCAAGTTCAGCAGCCAGACCAAGGACAAGCTGGTCTCGTCCGAAGTGCGGTTGCCGGTCGAGGAGATCGTGGCCAAGGCGCTCAACGACTACCTGCTCGAGCGCCCCAACGACGCCAAGATCATCTGCAACAAGATCGTGGAAGCGGCCCGCGCGCGCGAGGCCGCCCGCAAGGCGCGCGACCTGACGCGCCGCAAGGGCGTGATGGACAGCTTCGGGTTGTCCGCCAAGCTGGCTGATTGCCAGGAGAAGGACCCGGCGCTGTGCGAACTGTTCATCGTCGAGGGCGACTCGGCCGGCGGTTCGGCCAAGCAGGGCCGCGACCGGAAGTTTCAGGCGATCCTGCCGCTCAAGGGCAAGATCCTCAACGTCGAGCGCGCGCGTTTCGACCGCATGCTGAGCAGCCAGGAAGTGCTGGCGCTGATCAGCACGCTCGGCACCGGCATCGGCCCCGAGGAATACGACGTCGCCAAGCTGCGCTATCACCGCATCATCATCATGACCGACGCGGACGTGGACGGCAGCCACATCCGCACGTTGCTGCTGACGTTCTTCTATCGCCAGATGCCCGAGCTGGTGGAGCGCGGCTACATCTACATCGCGCAGCCGCCGCTGTACAAGGTCAAGTATCAGAAGGACGAGCGTTACCTGAAGGACGATGCCGAGCTGACTCAGTACACGATGAAGCTCGCGCTGCAGAACGCCGAGCTGGTGACGCACGAAGAGCCCGGCGTGGACGGTGGTGCGCCGACGGCGGCCCCCTCGATCTCCGGCGAAGCGCTGGGCGAGATGGTGCGCAAGTACATGGTCGCGGACGGCGTGGTGCAGCGGCTGTCGCGCAACTACGACGTGGCGACGCTCAACGCGATCCTCAACGGCACGACGCTCGATCTGTCCGACGCGACGAAGTCGGAAGAGACGGCCAAGGCATTGAGCCGCGTGCTCGGCAACGGCACGGTCCACGTGATGGCCGAATTCGACGAGGCGACCGACAAGCACCGCCTGGTGGTCGAGCGCGTTGTCCACGGCAACACGCGATCGACGGTGATCGACGCGGAGTTCGTGGCGGGTGCGGACTACGCGACGCTGCACGAAGCCGCGGAGACCTTCCGCGGGCTGATCGGCGCGGGTGGCCGCATCAAGCGCGGCGAAGGCGAGAAGCAGCGCAGTGCAGCGGTGATCGACTTCAAGGCCGCGGTGCAGTGGCTCATCGAGGACGCGGAGCGCAACCTGACGAAGCAGCGCTACAAGGGCCTGGGCGAGATGAACCCGGAGCAGTTGTGGGAGACGACGATGGACGTGACGGCGCGGCGGTTGCTGCGGGTGCAGATCGAGGACGCGATCGCGGCGGATCAGGTGTTTTCCACGCTGATGGGGGATGACGTGGAGCCACGGAGGGCGTTTATCGAGGGGAATGCTATTTATGCGGGGAATATAGATGTTTAACGAGAGTATCTCTCTGCTTGAATCTTAGAGAAATTTCAAAATCAAGTGACCACAGCCTAATCAGATGGACGACCTTCAAGATATTTTAACGTCAGTTGACGAGTTGGCTTCTAGAGGCAAGATTACTCGTAGTCGCGCGCTAGCCGCTTGGTTTGCAATCACGTTTTTTGATATTGATGAGGATGACGCTTTGGAAGCCGCTGCGGCTGACGGAGGTAATGACCAAGGGATTGACATTGCTTTTGCTGATAATAGCAGTGAGGAGATAGTAGTAATCCAAGCACATTGCCCCGAGAATTTTGCTAAAAAGACTACCAAGAATAAATGGGATGCTGTGATTGCGGCCTTACCCTTTATTAAAAATCCAAAACAATTGATAGCGCTTGGACGACAAGATCTTGCAGAGACTTTAGAAAATCTTAGAAAAGATTATCCCAATTATACTTATACAGTTGGATTAATTTCTCTAGGACTCAAGTCCGACGCAATCGAAAGGTCGTTGGAAGCACACCAGGCCGACAACGCGCATAAAGACTTTGCATTCTTTCACTACGCACAAGAGGATATAAAAGCAAAGTATAGAGCTCTAGTGGATGCTGAGGCTGGAATTCCCGAAGATGACCTTCACTTTGCTGGGTCGCATTTTGAAGATAGTGGCGATTACGGGCGAGCTTGGATTGGTTCTATCGCAGCGTCAGAGCTAAAACGTCTTTATGAAACGCATCAAGACAAATTATTTGCGGGTAATATTCGCCTTTTTCTTGGTAGCAGAAAAGGTGGAATTAACGAGCAAATAATTAAGACAGCGCAAACTGCCCCAGGAAATTTTTGGGCCTTGAATAATGGAATCACTATCGTTGCGGACAGCGCTCTGATTACGTCGGGTAATAAAAATGAGGGCTCTAAGCTCAAGCTAAAGAGATTTAGCATAGTGAATGGTTGCCAAACTACATCGAGTCTAGTTCGTGCTGACGCGAAGCCTTCTGCGAAGGTTTTGGCCCGAATTATTGCAGCAAAAGTTGGATTAAAGAATGAAATTGTTCGCTACAACAATTCGCAAAATGCGGTGCGGATTTGGACTGTGCGTGCTGCAGATGAAATTCAAGAACAATTGAGAAAAGAATTTCTGAAAGTCGGAGTGACCTATGCGCCGAAACAAGCTGGGTCACGAAAGAAGCGTGATGCAAAGATTATAGAACTGGACAAAGTTACTCAGTACTTAGCGTCAAGTGAACAACAGTTTTTGATTCAAGCAATCGATAATAAGAGTGAACTGTTTGATGAGCCGTATCAAAAGCTTTTTAAGAAAGGCATTAAATCTAGTTCTGTATATTTGGCTTGGCTTGTTGGTAGTGCGGCTGATGCCGAGCGTCGAGAATTGGCTGAAGGATTGGCGGGTGACCCTAACGCTAGTTTGCTCGGTGTCACGAGTGGATATTGGGTAATTTATTGTTGCTATAAAATGCTTGCTAAGTTTTCTGATCTTCAATCCCCAGCAATTACGCTTGAAAAAATGAGAACCGAGGAATTTGGTAATTCTGTTTCTAAATATGTGAAGAAGGCCGTGTCAATGTTCTATGACGCGGCGGTTGATACTTACGACCGAGATCAGTACGGATCGTTTAAAAGTACACTGCGATCAACCAAGTTCTTACAAAAAATTGACAGCAAGCTGAATAGTAAAATCTTTAAGTTGGCGGCGAAGTCGCTTCCTGATTTAGCAGCGACGGCAAAGTCAATTAAGGTTGGTTCATAGTTTTCATCTGTAGGCGTGAAATCTGGACGGGCGGAAAATCAAATCTTTTCCGCTGTCTAGCGTTTCGCGTAAGACGAGACGGCTCCTCAACAAGCCGATGGGCCGCAACTTTGTTCGTATACCAATCGCGCGGAACTGTCTGTCGAAGTACAACAGCACGACATCGAGGGGCGCGCGACCTCGCTCGTTGCATCGTAGAACGGATTGCCGGCGCCGTTGCGAATTCCCTTCGGCGACTTGGTAGGCCGCTCGCGATCTCGTAGTGGTTGGTCGTCGGGTGAGAAGTGGCCGGCTGCGCCTCAGGCTTCACAGGTCGCGATTAGCCGCGCTTTCAACCGCTCTGCCAATGACCGATCGCTGCAATACATGTAGAAACCCTTCATGCCGCGCGTCATCAACGTCCGATACGTATTCTTGACGATCAGATCGCCCAGTTCATGGGCGCGATTGGGGTCGCTGGCAAGCATGGACTTGTAGCCCTTGATCGACTGGTCCTGCTTCGCGCGGGCGGCCGGCAAGGTGCGAACCGTACCTTCCTCGACGACCAAGTCCGGACCGATGATCACGCCCATATAGTCGACCTCGAGCCCCTGGCAGGTGTGAATACACCCAACCTGTTCGATCGACTCCGGCGCGATGATCCAGAGGCTGCCGTCCGTGTCGAGATTCCATTGCCGCCGATACGTGGCACCGATCTCGATGTCGATCGCCGAAGCGTTCGTCTTGCTGCGCCATGGCCAGCAATAACCGGCCACGACGCGTGCCCGGTTGTTGGCGTTCTTTTTCTCGATCGCGGCATGGAGCGCTTCCGGGCTGTCGAAGACACGGAAGTCGAACTCCGCCGCGCTCAAGGTCTTGTTGGCGGTCGGCCGGATGTCGAGAGCGTCGTCCAGCCACGCGAGATACCCGTTTGAGCCGGCACAGCGAAACTGCGAGCGCAGCTCGTACTCCTCGACGACTGCGCCGCGCTGCTCGGCGTACGCGCGAATCACGGCCTTCGTGCCGATGTCCTTGAAGGTCACGCGCTGGTCCTCGTCGACAAAGAAAATCGCGCATTTCGATGACTCGATGATCTCCTTGACTTGATGGTCGCCCAGGTTGCCGTAGAGGCCCGACTTCTCGTTCAACCGAAGCGCCTCGTCGACGACGAGGAAGTCGTTCGAGACCAGTGGCGGCTCGACGAAGCCGCCGGACCCGCCGAACAGCGAGCGGTACTTGGTTGCAGCCATCCGGCCTGCGAGCTTCGCTTCGTAGACGCGGCGCGGCGCGGCGTTCTTCGAGACGTACTTGCCGGTCCCGCCGGCGACCAGCATGTCGGACAGGAGGTTCAGCGCCACGACGGACTTGCAGGTGCCCGGACCGCCTTCGACGTGCGGGCGCTCGGGCGTCGCTC
>CAZZWS010000195.1:0-7631 GCA_964657795.1 Beijerinckiaceae bacterium | reverse complement strand
GGCCCGCCCGCCCGGCCCGCCCCGGTCCGACGCGGTCCGTCAGGAACGATCGTTCTTCGGCTCTTGCGTGGGCTGGTTCGGGGACTGGGTCTGCACGGCCGACGACGTGGTACCGGTCGCTGCGGCGGAAGTCGACACCGGGCCGGGCGATCCGGGTACGACTTCGGGCGCCATCGGCGTCGTCGCACTCGACGCCGGACCCGCGAGTCCCGGGTAGCCGTTGAGGATGTTCGCACCGTAGAGCGGCTTGTACGCGCCTTGATGGCAGGTCGCGCAGTTGAGCTTCGGCACGTCGCCGAGCGGCCCGAGACGCTGCGACGGGAACACGCCGTTCAACGAGATGAGGTAGTCGTTGTTGAGCTCGCGCGCCATGCGGATGCCGTAGTAGGCGACCGCGCGCTGCGGCGTGCTCATCTCCCACGACGCGAACGAGCGGCTGTTGTGGCAGTAGGTGCAGTTGACGCCCAGCGCCTTCGACATGTGCATCATCAGGCCATAGGTCGACTCGGCATTCTTGATCGACACACCCGGCGCTTCCGGCAGCGCGGTCGTCGCCATCACGCGGATCGGCTCGCCGCCCTGCAGATACTTGCTGAAGACGTCGTTGGGCAGCGATGCGTAGCCGATCTGCGGCGCCGGCGAGTTCTGGCCGTCCTTGTTGCCGAGCATGCCGGGATGCGGCTGCGCGTCGACCGACTGGTACCAGATGTTGGTCGGCACGTTGTTGCCGCGATGGCAGGTGTAGCACGTGACGCCGGTGTTCTGGACGTGCGGTTTCCAGGCTGCGTTGATGTGCTGCGTCATCTGCAGCATGCGGCGCGCGACGACCTTGGTGTACAGCGTGTCGTCGGCGAAGTTGGCGCTGACGTGGCAATAGCTGCAGCCCTGCGCGGGTGCCACCCAGTTGGTCATGTCGACCATCAGGCCCGCGAACTGGCCGACGCTCAGGTCACCGAGAACCTTGACGTTCTGGTAGATCGCGCCGGCCTTCGGTCCGTCGGGCGATGCCGTCGGCGTGATCTGCGGCGGCTGGTTGTTGGCGATCTCCGCCTCGACCGAGGCCGGGTGATAGACCTCGATCATGCCGGTGCCGCGATAGCCGCGCTGGACGGTCGTGACCGGCGGTGCCTCGCAGCCGGCCACCAGCAACGAACCGATCACGGTCGCGGCGGCCAGACAGGAATACGGAATGCGCATGCTCATGGCTTGACTCCCTGCAGCAGCGCCGGGTCGGGCGTGTTCGGAAAGACGGCGGGGTACATCGGCGCGATGTGATGCTTGACGGCCCACAGGTACCAGTTGTCGACGACGGTGCCGGTCAGCAGGATGCCGATGCCACCGCACAGCGGGCACAGCACCGCGAACCACCACGCCCACTTGTGGATCGATTCCATCGTCGCGTTGAAGCCCATCGTCCAGCGCCAGAACAGCGCCGCACGTTCGGCCGCGGTACCGCGGAAGACGACCTGCTCGATCTCGCGTTCACCGCCGAAGCGGCTGACGGCGAGGATCGTCGCACCGTGCATCGCGAACAACAGCGTCGAGCCGTAGAGGAACACGATCGACAGCATGTGGAACGGGTTGTAGAAGAGGTTGCCGTAACGGATCGAGAACGCGGCGGTCCAGTCAAGGTGCGGGAAGAGACCGAACGGCACGGCTTCGGCGAAGCTGCCCATCAGCACCGGTCGGATCAGGCCGAGCACCAGCATCAGCCAGATCGCCGCCGCGAACGCCCAGGCCACCTGCGTGCCCATCTGCAGGGCCTTCGCGCGGCGGTACATGCGCAGCCACCACAACAGCACGGACGCCGTCAGGAAGAAGCCGGCGATGCGCCACCAGCCCCCTTCCGCGAGGGGCGGGATGGACAGGCCGTAGCTCGCGTTCGGCGGCTCGAGCGCCAGCCACGGGAGTTGTCGGAGAAACTGGACCGGATCCCAGTTGACCGAGGCCCACATGTTGAGGCCGATGATCTCGATGCAGATGAAGCCGCAGATCAGCGACGCGACGCCGAGCCAGCCGAGGTAGATCGGGCCGAGCTGCGCGTCGCCGATCTTGCCGAGCCAGTTGCTGTGCAGCGGTGCGACAACGCGTTCGGCGTCATCGCCGCCGCCGAGGCTGATGCCCGGTTCGGATGGTCCGGCGACGACGACGGTCGTAAATAGATTCTGATATTCGAATGGCATGGTCTAGGTCTCCTCGCTGCGATCGGCTCAACGCCACACGGGCAGGTTCAGCCACCAGGTCCACCACTCAGGCCAGCCCCTGGTCCAGAAGGGGCCGCTGATGATGATGCAGATGGCGCTCCAGAAGCCCGCGGACAACGCCAGGAACAGGCCGAGCCGATGGATGCCGAGCGTGCCGATCGAGTAGCCGATGGTGTCGCGAAAGAACGTGTTTTCGTGCTCGGCGCTCTTGACGGTGACGCCCTTGCCGGGGCTCGTCGCCGACAGGATCAGCGCGCCGTGCAGCGACAGCGCGAAGGTCGTCGCGAAGAAGAAGCTGACGGCCAGCATGTGCGCCGGGTTGTAATGGAAGTGCAGGTACTGGTAGCCGACGTTGGACACCCAGTCGAGGTGGCTCAGGATGCCGTACGGGAACGCGTTGCCCCAGCCGCCCATCAACACCGGACGAATCACCTCGAGCGCCAGGTACGCGAAGATCGCGACGCTGAACGCGAACGGCACGTGGTAGCCGATGCCGAGCTTCTTGCAGATCTCGACCTCGCGCAGCGCCCACGATACGAAGGCTCCGATCGCGCACACGGTGATGAGCTGCCACAGCCCGCCTTCCATCAGCGGCGCCATGCCGAGCCCGTAGCTCAGGTCGGGCGGCGCGATGTTGATCTGCCAGACGTTCCACGTCGGACCCTGCGATGCGCCCCACAGGATCAGCAGCGTCCCGATCACCGAGAAGAACGCCGCGGTGACGCCGAAGAAGCCGACGAAGAAGGGACCGACCCAGAAGTCGAAGAGGTCGCCGCCGATCAGCGTGCCACCGCGCACGCGGTACTTCCGTTCGAAACTCAGCATCGCCATCGCCGCACTCCCCGACTGCTTCATTGCATGCCGGCCGCACGCGCACGCGTGACCGACAAGATTCGATTCTTGAGAAACCGGAAGGGGCACGAGGCCCGCTTCCGCTTCACGACTTCAGGCCAACTGCTATTGCGGCTTCGAAGGCACCGCCGAAGGCGTCGGCGCCATCTGGGACGACGTCGCGCCTGCGACCGTGCGGGTCTTGTGCGGACCGTCGAGCCAGTTGAACCGGTCGGTGCTGAGCAGGATGAAATGAATCAGCAACGCCAGCGCGAACAGGAACGTGAACAACGCGACCAGCGCTCGGCGCGGATCGAACAACAACCAGACTCTCCACATGGTGGATGCTCCTAATTGAGATACGACATGAAGGTGTAGACCGAAGTCCTCACACCGCCGACCATCGATTTCTGGGTCTCGGCTCCGGGGAGCCAGGACCGCCAGGGAAGAGCGACCAGTTGCGCGCACACCGCCAGCGTCAGCAGCAGCATGAAGCTGATGCAGAAGATGCCGGCGAAGGTCACCGAGTCCTTCGGTGGCGCCATGACGCGGTCGCCGACCAACTCGTTCGCAAGCTCGTTCGTGAAGTCACTCATCGCCATTCCCCTTCGAAGTCCAATGGTCTTGCTACGGCTCTACAGCCAGGGCCGCCAGTTCCAGACCAGCACGTGCGCGATGACGGCGATGACTGTGAAGGCGATGAAGCTGGTCACGAAAATGCCGTGAAACTCCTTCGCTTCGCTCTCGGTCAGGCCGGTCAGCGAGCCCTCTCTATTCGCAAGCATATGAATGACTCCTTGAAAATGGCCTGTCGGCCGTCGCCGCGCAATACCCGCGCGACAGGGACCCACCGGGGCGGCGCACCATCCCGGCAAATGCTTGACCATCCGATGTCGGACGGAGATCGATCGATTCGGAAAGCGGTGTCATGCCGGCTCTCCCATGCGCAGCGCTTCGCGCGCTTCGGCGACACGACGCGCCGTGACGCGTTCTTCGCCGGCCTTGCGCGCGTCGCGCTCGGCACGGTCGCGCAGGCGCTTGGCCGCCGAGATCTGCACCAGCACCGGCTCGCAGTCGACGAGCTCGCCGAGCAGCGCCTGCGCCTCGTCGTCCCACGGCTTGTGATCGCTACCGGTGCTGTGACCCGGTGGCCGCGCGAGCGTCGCCTCCACCCGGTCGAGCTCGGTGCCGAGCGGGATGATGTGAAACAGCGCGTCGAACAGCGCGTTGCAGAATTCCTGGATCAGGTAGGTCGCGCCGGCATAGCCCATGAACGGCGTGCCGGTGTGACGACGGATGATCGCGCCGGGAAAGGACGCCGGGATGTAGGTCGGCTTCATCATGGCCTGGCCCGAGCTCTCGGCCAGGTACATGCGCTCGTTGTAGCTGCCGTACATCACGAGCGGCGGCTTGTCCTTGCAGAGCTGACGAATCGCTTCGTTGTCGGTCTTCTCGCCGGGCTTCCGCGCTACCGCGAAGTTGCAGGGCAGGCCCATCTCGTCTTCGAGGAAGTGGCGGATGCCGCGCGTGTAGGTCTCGTTGGCCACGACCGCGAAGCTCGCGGTGGCGAAGAAGTCCTGCGTCACCGAGCGCCACAGATCCCAGATCGGCTTGATGGTCGTGTGCTTCTCGCGCTCGATGAAGGGCTCGGGGTCGAGGTGTAGCAACTCACCGAGCGTGCGCAGGAACTTGGTCGTGCTGTGCAGGCCGATCGGAGCCTGCAGGTAAGGGCGTTCGAGCGCTTCGCACAGCATCCGGCCGAACTCGCGATACAGGCAGATGTTGACGTCGGCCTCGACCAGCCGCGACACGTCCGCGAGGTGGCTGCCGAGCGGGAACACCATGTTCACTTCGGCGCCGATGCCCTGCACGAGACGTCGGATCTCGGCCAGGTCGCTCGGCATGTTGAACGTGCCGTACGACGGTCCGATGAGGTTGACGCGCGGCTTCTCACCGGCGGCACGATCGGCGAACGGCTTGCGCGCCGGGACCTTGCGCATGCCGTACTCGGACCACAGCCAGAAGATGGCGCGGTTGGCGCACTGCCACTGATCCTCGTCGATGGTCCGCGGCAGGAAGCGCTGCAGGTTCGTGCCTTGCGGCGTGACGCCGCCACCGATCATCTCGGCGATGGAGCCGGTGACGACGACCGACGGCAGGTCGGGATCGAGCGTGGCGTGCGCACGGCGCATCGAGCCTTCGGTGCCTTCGCGACCGAGTTGTTCTTCGGCGAGGCCGGTGACGACGATGGGAAGCTCGTGCGGTGGCAGCGCGTCGGTGTAGTGCAGGACCGACGTGACCGGCAGGTTCTCGCAGCCGACCGGCCCGTCGATGACGACCTGCAGGCCCTTGATGGCGGTGAAGACGTACACGGCGCCCCAGTAGCCGCCGGCCCGATCGTGGTCGAGAACTAACATGCGCTTCGTGGCCCCGCGTTGGAGCGGATCGCGTTGCGACCGCTCAACGCATGCACCGTCGTTGCATATCCGGCGTCCGCCGGATATCTGGAATAGATGCTCGGCGAAAGCCGAGCATGCAGTTCGATAAGCAGCGTTGAGCGGCCGCGGAAGCGGTCCGCTCGAACGCGGAGCGAGGAGAGATTCATATCATCTCCTCAGATTTGCGCTTCTTCGCCAGCTTCTCGACCTGGTGACGCGTGAACGCCTTCCACTCCGGCCGGTCCTTCGGCGTGTCTTCCCACACACCCGCCGCGAAGCCCTTGCCGGTGCCGTCGAAGAAGTCGCGCATCGTCGTGAAGCGCGCCTTGTTGGCGATGGCCGCGTTGACGACCTGCGCGAGCGAGCCCGCGCCGGCCGGTCCCATCAACGGCCGCGCCGAGATCAGGTTCGTGAAGTACAGCGCCGGAATCGTCAGTTGCTTCGCGGCCTGAACGACCGGCGTCGTGCCGATCGCGAGGTCGGGCTGCCACTCGTGCATCGCGGCGAGGTCCTGTTCGAGCGACGCGCGATATTGCACATGCACGCCCTTCGCTGTAAGCCATGCGCAGTCGTCCGCGCTCCACGCCGTGCGCGGGCAGGCGGTGCCGACGTAGCGCAGGTCCGCGCCGCTCTCGACCAGGAGCCGTGCAACCAGCAGCTCCGAACCTTCGTAGCCGCTCAGCGTGATGCGACCCTTGATCGGCATCTTCGCGAGAGCGCCCTTGATGGCGGGCAACATGCGATTCTTGGCCGCGTCGATCTTGTCCTGCGCAACGTTCGCAGCCGCACCGATCGCCTGCAGCCAGGCCTCGGTGCCGTCGTGCCCCACCGGCGCGGAGCCGACGATGGGCCGGCCCGCGGCCTCGAACTCGCGGATGCTGGCCGTGTAGAACGGATGGATCGCGGCGACGACGGAACCATCGAGCGCCGCATACAGTTCGCGCCATTCACGCGTCGGCACGACCGGTCCGGCGGCCAGGCCCATCGGCTCCAGCATCATCCCGATGATCACCGGATCGGCCGGGAACATCTCGCCGAGCAGCGTGACGGTCGGCTTGTCGGCACGACCCGCCGGGTTGTAACCCCTCGGCGCCTGGACGGGACCCTGCTCCGCTTCGTTGCGTGCGTACTTCAGCATCGCGCCGGCCAGCACGTCCTTCGCTTCCGCATGCGTCGGCACGCCGAAGCCGGGCACGTCGATGCCGATGATGCGCACCCCGTTGATGGCTTTCGGCAGGATCTGCAGCGGCACGCCCGATGCCGTCGGGACGCACAGGTTGATGATCACGATCGCGTCGTAGCGCGCGGGATCGGCTTCCTTGTGCACGGCCTCGCGGATGTCCTCGAATAACTTGCCCGTGACCAGCGACTCGGAGTTGAACGGGACGTAGCCGACGCTGCGGCGCGCGCCGTAGAAGTGGGATGTGAACGTCAGGCCGTAGACGCAGCACGCCGAGCCCGACAGGATCGTCGCGGTGCGGCGCATCCGCAGGCCGACGCGCAGCGAGCCGAACGCCGGGCACATGCTCTGCGGCTGGTCGTGCGGACCGGCCTTCGCGTCGCGCGGATAGTCCTTCGCGTATTGATCCAGGACTTCGGACTTACCCGCCGACTTCGCGGCCGCCAGCATCGCCTCGCCACCCGAATGGCAGCCCATGCCGTCGCCTTCGATGGCGGTCGGCACGGCGAGCGGGACGATGGGGATGACGGCGGACATGGACGATGGAAGCAGGTCGATGAATCGGTTTCGGTGCTGTCTCGGTGCTCAGACTTCGTCGTAGACGACTTCGAGCGTTTCCTTGAAGGTCTCTTTCTTGCCGCACATGTCGAAGATCGTCGCCGGCTCGAGCACCACGTCGCGACCGACCGACGCCGCCGAGAACAGGCCGAGCAGCGCGTCCTGCGTCATCGGCCGCGGGCGCATCGGCTCCGAGTCGTGGACGTTGGCCGCGAGCTCCGCGAACATCGGGCCCCACGGGCTGTCGGGGCGGCCGATGATTTCGTAACTCGCGCTCTTCCGACGGATGTCCTCGTTGGCCGGGATCGTCGACAGCACCGGGATGCCGACCTGCTCCGCGAAGGCCTTCGCCTCGCCGGTGCCGTCGTCGCGGTTGATGACCATGCCGGCCACGCCGACGTTGCCGCCGAGCTTGCGGAA
>CAZZWS010000194.1:0-7660 GCA_964657795.1 Beijerinckiaceae bacterium | reverse complement strand
CTGGAAGACGATCGCGGAGAAACACGGGCTCGTCGAGCGCGATGTCGACCGGCTCGCGTCGTGGTGGCACACCGACGCCGACCTGGGACGCGAGCTCGAATGCGTGAACGACATGACGAAGAGCCGCGACTTCGGCTTTCTCGACCACCGCGACAGCCGGGCGTCGTTCCTCGACCTGTTCACGCTGCTGCGCGCGCAGAAGATCATTCCGTGACGCGCGCCGAGCCCCCATGAAAAAGGGGCCAGGCATCACTGCCTGGCCCCTCTTGCCTACCATTCCTGGTAGGCGCGATTGGACTCGAACCAACGACCCCCACCATGTCAAGGTGGTGCTCTAACCAGCTGAGCTACGCGCCTAAAAAAGAGGCGAGATCATAGCATGGGTGATGCGTCGATCCAGTGGGTCGGTGCGCAGACGCAACGCAGGACGCGGATACGGGCCCGGCGCTTGGTGGATCGGTCACCAAACCGTCGTCAAAGCTTCACGCCCCTGTCATCGCGCGTCGATTGAATGCGGGCTCAGCATGAACGCTCCGCTGATCCCATCGATGAATGCGCCGCTGAATGCGTCGTTCACCTCCGCCCTGTTCGCGCCCGCGCGACCGGACGAGCCGTCGGAAGACGAAGCCTCGCATCGTCACCGCACGATCTGGATCTCCGACGTCCATCTCGGCACGGCCGGGTGCAAGGCCGACTTCCTGCTCGATTTCCTGCGCTGCAACGACGCCGACACGCTGTACCTCGTCGGCGACATCATCGACGGCTGGCAGCTCAGGAAGGGCTGGACCTGGCGCCAGTCGCACAACGACGTCGTCCAGAAGATCCTGCGCAAGGCCCGCAAGGGCACGCGCGTCGTCTTCATCCCGGGCAACCACGACGAGTTCGCGCGCGGCTACGTCGAACACGCGTTCGGCGGCATCGAGGTCGTGTACGAAGCGGCGCACGTGACCGCCGACGGCAAGCGCCTCCTGATCACGCACGGCGACCTCTTCGACGGCGTGATCCGGCACGCCAAGTGGCTCGCCTACCTCGGCGACTCGCTCTACACCTTCGTGCTCGCACTCAACCACTGGGTCAATCGGGCGCGCGTGCGGATGGGCTTCGATTACTGGTCGCTGTCGCAGTACCTCAAGCACAAGGTCAAGAACGCGGTCGCGTTCATCGACGACTTCGAACACGCGCTGATCAACGAGGCGCGTCGTCGCGGCTTCGACGGCGTCGTCTGCGGACACATCCACAAGGCGGAGATACGCATGATCGACGGATTGATCTATTGCAACGACGGCGACTGGGTCGAGAGCCTGACCGCGTTGGTCGAGGACCACGCGGGCCGGCTCGAGATCATCGAATGGACGTCGCAGGGACCGGCGACGCGCGTCATGACGGCGTCGATGGCCGGAGCCTCCGCATGAAGATCCTGGTCGTCACGGACGCGTGGGAGCCGCAGGTCAACGGCGTCGTGCGCACGCTGAAGTCGACGCGTCGGGAGCTGGAGCGGATGGGGCACGTCGTCGACCTGCTGACGCCGCTCGAATTCAGGACCGTGCCCTGCCCCACCTATCCCGAGATCAGGTTGTCGATCCTGCCGCGATGGCGCGTGGCGAGGCGCATCCGCGACAGCGCGCCCGACGCGCTTCACATCGCGACTGAAGGACCGCTCGGCATGGCCGCCCGGTCGTACGCGCTGCGTCACCGTCTGCCGTTCACGACCGCGTATCACACGCGCTTCCCCGAGTACGTCCACGCGCGCTTCGGCATCCCGCTGTCCATCACCTATCGCTTCCTGCACTGGTTCCACGGCAAGGCCGAGGCGGTGCTGGTGCCGACGCGCGTCGTCAAGGACGATCTCGAACGCTTCGGCTTCGCGCCCGGGCGCGTCGTGCTGTGGTCGCGCGGCGTCGAGCTCGATATCTTCAGGCCGGGTCCGGCGACGGCCCACGATCTGCGGAAGCCCATCTTCCTCTACGTCGGACGCGTCGCGGTCGAGAAGAACATCGCGGCCTTTCTCGCGCTCGACCTGCCGGGCAGCAAGTGGGTCGCGGGCGAAGGTCCGCTGCTTGCGAAGCTGAGGGCCGAGCATCCCGACGTCCGCTTCACCGGGGTGCTGTCGCAGGCCGAACTGGCGAAGCTCTACAACGCCGCCGACGTCTTCGTGTTCCCGAGCCGCACCGACACGTTCGGCCTCGTCCTGCTCGAAGCGCTGGCCTGTGGCTGTCCGGTGGCCGCGTATCCGGTGACCGGTCCGATCGATGTCATCGGCGACGATCCGGGTGGTGCGCTCGACGACGACCTGCGAGCCGCCGCGCTGCGCGCGTTGACCATCGATCGACGACTCGCCCGGGCACTCGCCGAGCGTTACTCGTGGGAAGCCTGCACGCGACAGTTCCTCGATCATCTGCATCCGATCGACAGGGGCTCGCGACGGGATGCAACGCCAGGAAGCGTCGCCGACGCGATGCCCCTGCGGTGAGCGATCGACACGGTCCGCACCCGGTCGATCCCTCCGAAGCCGAGAGCCCGTACAAGAGCGTCGGCGGGCCGCGTCGCATCTGGGATGCGCTGCGCTACTCGATGCGCGGCCTGGCACTGGCCCTGCGGATCGAGAGCGCGTTCCGCCAGGAGCTGACGCTGGCCGTCGTGCTGCTGCCAGTCGCCATCGCGTTGCGTCTGCCCGCGCTGGAGACGCTGGTGCTGGTCGGATCGACCGTGATGGTGCTGATCGTCGAGTTGATCAATTCGAGCATCGAGGCCGCGGTCGACCGCATCTCGCTCGACCATCATCGACTATCCGGACGCGCGAAGGACCTGGGCAGCGCGGCGGTCTTCCTGGCGCTGATGCTGTGTATGCTCACCTGGCTGCTGATCGCCGTGCCGGTCATCGCCGATCGGTTGAGGTCGTTGCGATGAAGGCCGGTTCGGGTCTTGAACTGCGGCGCGACGGCTTCGCCCGCCTCCGCACCATCCGCACCATCCGCAGCGTGCTGCCACCCTTCATCGCCCGGAACCGCGTCATGCAGAACATCAACCTCTTCCTCTGGCGTCATGCCGAAGCCGAGGACAGCTGGCCCGACCTCGACCGTGCGCTGACACCACGCGGCCAGCGCGATGCGGCACGTGTCGCGAAGGCGCTCGCGAAGCAGCTCGATGCCAACAGCCGCATCGTCGCCAGCCCCGCCACGCGCACGCGCGAGACCGTTGCCTCGCTGGTGGCGAGGGCTTCGCTGCCGCTCGAGATCGACCCGCGCCTCGCGCCCGGTGCGCCGGTCGGCGACGTGCTCGATGCGCTCGAAGCCGCCATCGCCTCGTGCAGCGGCGACGCGCCGTCGCTCGTGCTGGTCGGCCATCAGCCGTGGCTCGGCCAGGTCGCACGGCACCTGTTGACGGGCCACGACGGCGACTGGTCGGTCAAGAAGGCGGCCGCCTGGTGGCTGGTGCGTCGTGCGCGCGACGGCAATACCGAATGGACGCTGCGTTCGGTCCTCGATCCCGATCTCGTCTAGTCAGACCAGTTCGAGCGGCATCCCGAGCTTGACCCATTCGGCCGCTTCCTGACGCAGGCTGAATTCCGTCAACGGATGGTCCGCGAGCCATGCGGCGTCCACGTGGATCGCGAACCCGCGCGAGGTCCGCTCGATCACCAGCGCCGAGACATCGATCTCGGTGCGCCGCCGATGCACGAGGGTGGCGATGCGCAGGCACAGCACCGCCATCCATTCGTCCGGCTCGTCGATGATCCCCGACAGCTTGGAGAGCTTGCCGACTTGGCCGAGCGCGATCAAGGCAACCTTGGCCTGGTCCATCTTCGAGAAGCCGGGCATGTCCGCGTACGACAGGATGTAGGCCGAGTGCTTGTGGTACCCCGCATGCGAGATCGACAGCCCGATCTCGTGCAGCATCGCCGCCCATTCGAGGCGGCGCGCGAGATCGAGGTGGTCCTCGTCGGCGCGGTCGATCAGCGGCCCGATCAACGCCAGCGCGAGCGCCGTCACGCGCTTCGCCTGCGCCCGATCGACGGCGTAGCGATGGATGAACTGGCCGATCGTGACGTCGCGCATGTCGTGATGCTCGCTGCGTCCCAGCAGGTCGTAGAGCACGCCCTGACGCAACGCGCCGTCGGTGACTTCGAGCGTCTGCAGGTCGAGCATCTTGAAGATGGCCGACATGATCGCGAAGCCGCCCGGCAGCACCGGGATGCGATCCGACTTCAGGGCTTCCAGCTTGAGGCGGTCGGCATTGCCGGCCTTCAGCATCAGCTCGCGCAGCGCCTGCAGGCCGTCGCGCGTGATGCCTTCGTGCGACAGCCCGTTCTGTTCGAGGATCTCGCCGAGCGCGCGCGCCGTGCCCGACGAACCGATCGCGTGATGCCAGCCCGCGTCGAGATAGGTCCGCGCGATGACCTCGAGCTCCTTCTGCGCGGCGAGCTCGGCCTGCTTCAGGTTCTGCTTGTCGATCTCGCCGTCGGGAAAGAAACGCAGGCTGTAGCTGACGCAGCCCATGAAGAGCGACTCCATCAGCCGCGGCTCGTGGCCCTGGCCGATGATGAACTCGGTCGAGCCGCCGCCGATGTCCACGACCAGCGTCGAGCCGCCCTTCAGCGACGCCGTGTTGGCGACGCCGGTGTAGATCAGCCGCGCTTCCTCGCGACCCGCGATGACCTCGATCGGAAAGCCGAGGGCGGCATCCGCCTTGTCGAGGAACTCGCGCGCGTTCTTCGCGACCCGCAGCGTGTTGGTGGCCACGGCCCGCACGGTATGCGGCGCGAACGATCGCAGCCGGTCGCCGAAGCGTTCGAGCACCACCAGCGCGCGCTCTTGCGAGTCGGGATCGAGCGTCTTTTCCTTCGTCAACCCCGAGGCCAGCCGCACCGTTTCCTTGAGGCTGTCGAGCGGATAGACTTGCGTCCCCGCCGGCGTCTTGACGACGCGCCCGATGAGCAGACGAAAACTGTTGGACCCCAGATCGACAGCGGCGAGCAACTCGGGAACGGGCATGAACGAAGAGGCGAAAAAAGTGGTGTGCGAGCTTGGCGTGCGGGCGGATGGTAACCAATCGATGAGCACGACGCGTACCAGGACACGGACGACCGACGCGTCCGATCTTGTCTTCTGCCTGCCATGAAGATGCGCGATCGTGAGCGGTTTGATCCATGACGAGCAAACGCGTGTCCGCCCCCGAGTTCATCAATCGCGAACTGTCGCTGCTCGCCTTCAACGAGCGCGTCCTCGCCCAGGCCGAGGACGCCATGCTGCCGTTGCTCGAGCGCCTGCGCTTCCTCTGCATCGCGAGCAGCAACCTCGACGAGTTCTTCGAGGTCCGCGTGGCCGGCCTCAAGGCGCAGTTGCCGCTCAACCCTGGCCACGCCGGTGTCGATGGCCTGCCCGCCGACGAGACGCTGCGTCTGGTCGCGGTGCGCGCGCACACGCTGGTGGCCCGTCAATACGCACTGCTCAACGAGACCTTGCTGCCGCTGCTGGCGGCCGAAGGCGTCTCGTTGCATCTCGAAGGCCAGTGGAACACGGCCATCGACGCCTGGGCCGGTGACTACTTCCGCCAGTCCATCCTGCCGGTGCTGACGCCGATCGGACTGGACCCGGCCCATCCGTTTCCGCGCGTGCTCAACAAGAGCCTCAACTTCGCGGTCGAACTCGGCGGACGCGATGCGTTCGGCCGCAAGTCCGGTGTGGCCATCGTGCAGGCGCCACGCGCGTTGCCGCGGCTGATCCGGCTGCCCGCGCACCTTTCGCCGGCCCCGTGCTCGCTGGTCATGCTGACGACCATCATGCAGGTCCACGTGTCGGAACTCTTCGCCGGCATGGAGGTGCACGGCTGCCATCCGTTCCGCGTCACGCGCAACTCCGACCTCTTCGTCGACGACGAGGAGATCACCAACCTGCGGGTCGCGCTGCAGGGCGAGTTGCCGCAGCGGCATTACGGCGACGCCGTGCGGCTCGAGATCGACGACAGCTGCTCCGAGACCATCGCGCAACTGCTCAAGCGCGAGTTCGCGCTCGACGATGCCGACGTCTATCGCGTCGACGGACCGGTCAACCTCGTGCGGCTGATGCAGTTGCCCGACCTCGTCGCGCGTCCCGATCTCAAGTTTCCCGCGTTCCATCCCGCGTTGCCCGCGGAGATCCGCAAGGCCAACGTCAAGAACGCCGACTTCTTCAAGACCATCGCCAAGCGCGACATCCTGGTCCATCACCCGTACCAGTCGTTCATGCCGGTACTCGACTTCCTGCACGCCGCCGCGACCGATCCCGACGTCGTCGCCATCAAGCAGACCATCTACCGCACCGGCAGCGACTCCGCGCTCATGCAGTCGCTGCTGCTGGCCGCGCGCAGCGGCAAGGAAGTGACCGCGGTCGTCGAGCTGATGGCGCGCTTCGATGAGGAGACCAACCTCAACTGGGCGTCGCGGCTCGAGGAGATCGGCGCCCACGTGGTCTACGGCGTCGTCGGCCACAAGACCCACGCGAAGATGGTGCTGGTCGTGCGACGCGAGGTGGCGCACGACGGCACGCGCGTATTGCGGCGCTACGCGCACCTCGGCACGGGCAACTACCACTCGGGCACAGCCCGGCTGTACACGGACTTCGGGCTGTTCACGGCCAACGAGGAGCTGACCTCCGACGTGCACGAAGTCTTCCAGCAACTGACCGGCCTCGGCAGCGCCAAGAAGATGCGGCGCATCTGGCAGGCGCCGTTCGGCCTCCATGCCAATACGATGGCGGCGATCCGCCACGAGGCGGCCATCGCCGCGACCGGCAAGCCCGCGCGGATCATGGCGCGCATGAATTCGCTGCTGGAGCCCGAGGTGATCCGCGCCCTCTATGCGGCCAGCAACGCGGGCGTGAAGATCGACCTGATCGTGCGCGGCGTGTGCACGCTGCGACCCGGCGTCAAGGCACTGTCGGAGAACATCACGGTCCGCTCCATCGTCGGGCGCTTCCTCGAACACAGCCGCATCTTCTACTTCCGCAACGGCGGCGCCGACGATGTGTATTTGTCGAGCGCCGACTGGATGGATCGCAATTTCTTCCGCCGGATCGAGGTGGCGTTTCCGGTGCTCGACGCGAAGTTGAAGCGCCGCGTGATCGACGAGGGTCTACGCGTGCACCTGCGCGACAACGCGCTGGCCTGGGTGATGGACAGCGACGGGCATTACCAACGAAAGCGGTACCGGAAGACGCGCTTCTCGGGGCAGCAGAGCCTGCTGGAACGGGCGACCGTCGAATGACGTCGTTGCAGTGGAACGAGCCGCCCGGACGGAGCGAAGGCGCGCCGTAAGTCGACGGATTCCACGTTCTTTCGAAACCAGTTTCATGCCGGCTCGTCTCGACTCACCGGCTATTCGATCCGTTGCGTGATGTCGGCACCTCGCCTCCGCGGCCGAGTCGGCGACCAATCGCGCCAAGACTTCGAGGTCCACGTCGGCGAGCTTGCGAACGTGGAGGTACGCGTTGCCGGTCCCGTGTTTCCCCGGGCCCAAAAAAGAGTTTTGCCCGTTCCAGAAAATCGGCCACTCGAACTCGCAGCCCATTCAATCGATTTTCACGACGATGCTTTCTTCGTGGTCGTCTTTTTGCTAGCGATTTTCTTCGCTGCGGACTTCTTTGCCACACCCTTTTTCGCCGCGACTTTCTTGGCTGTGACTTTC
>CAZZWS010000193.1:0-7661 GCA_964657795.1 Beijerinckiaceae bacterium | reverse complement strand
ATGAATGCATTGAAGCGCGGCTGTCCTGCCGCGATGCGCCGCAGCGCGCTCTCCACCTCGGCCGTCGCTGTCGTGCTCCCCGCCCGCACCCGTCGTGCCGTCTCCGCGACGGACTCGCTCGCCGCGGTCGCGGCGCGACTCGCCTCCGGTAGCGTCATGCAAGCCAACCCTGTGAGAACGGTGCGGCCGAAATGACGGCGATTCATGAACATGGCAGTTTTTCGGTTGGCGCGGTGGCGGAGGCGCTGCTCGGCGCTACGTTATGGCGAGCACGGACCGTGCGCTACGCGTCAGAGACGTTTGCCCGCCGAACGGTTATTGCGGAACTCGCTCTTGTTCCCCTTTTCTGTTTGCGGCATACCGGTTCGTCCCTCATCGCCTCCGCGTAAATTCAGCCATGCCCGACAATCCATCGAGTCCGCAGCGCAAGACCTACGCGACGCCGGCGCAGCCATCGGACATCGATCGCGCGGTCTTCCTCGGCAATGCGGCGATCGACAACATGTTCACCGCGATGATGGCCATGGCGGCCGAGCTCTGGGCGGTGCGTCGCCGACAGAAGATCGTCGAGGCGGTCCTGGCCAAGCGCGGGCTCGCCACCACCGAGCTGATCGAGGCCTATGTGCCGACTGCGGACGAAACGGCGCGCTGGCAGGCCGAGCGCGACACCTTCGTCAAGATGATCTACGAACCGTTCAAGCAGAACGGCGATATCCCGTATCACACCTCGTTGAAGTTCGACCCCGACGCGCCTCGCTGAACGGCGCCCAGCGCCATGCTCAATCGCAGGACCTTGCTCAAGGGCGCCGTCGCCGGCGTCGCCTATGCCGTGTTGCCGGCCACGACGCTGGCCGCCGCCGCCCGGAATGCGATCAGGCGCGCGCGCCGACGGGGTTTCGACGGCATCTACGAACGGATGCCGACGCTCGATCTCGAAAGCCAGTTCGATTTCGTGTTGGGACTGCAGAGTTTCGCGCTCGGCGACCTGCAGGCTGCGGCCGATGCGCGCGCCGACGCGATCCTGCTCGAGCACGATGTGAAGCCCGCCGCCGAAGTGCCGCTCGTCCATGCGCTCGCCTGGCTCGGGCCGGATCCGGTGATCGCTGCTCAGGCATTGACGATGACGGCGACCCAGCAATACAAGCTCACTCGTCTCGACCACGAATTTCGCAGTGCCGGCGATCGCTATCTCGACGAACTCGACGAGGCTCAGATCGCACGCAGCGACCGGATCGAACTGCATCCCGACCTGGCAATGCCCGGGTACGCCCAGCGCGAGATCCACAACCAGCCAGGTGGCTACGGCAACCCCTTTGCGGGCTACATCTACCGCTACGGTCTGTCCGGGTTGTTCTCGGCGGAAGCCTTTCAGGATACGAATCAGCGTCGCATCGCCCTGACCGCGCCCATACCGGCGGATGGATGCATCGACCGTATCCTCGAACTCGGGTGTGCGCTCGGTCAGATGGCGACCGCGCTGAAGGAGCGCTTTCCGGATGCGGAGGTGTGGGGAGCAGACGCCAGCGCGTCGATGCTCCGCTATGCCAACAAGCGTGCGTTCGACATCGGGTCGGACGTGCATTTCAAGCACACGCTGGGCGAGGATCTCGACTTTCCCGACGATCATTTCGACCTAGTGTCGGTCTACATCATGTTCCACGAGGTCGCCCCCGAGGCGATGCGCATCATGATCCGTCACATCGCACGCGTGCTGCGGCCGGGCGGGGTGTTCTACCCGATCGATTTCTATACCCGGACGGCGGCACCGGCGGACGCCAAGAGCCGCTTCGCAGCATGGCTGAACGCGCGCTGGGGTCATGAAGACTGGCGCGAGGACTACGCCACGGTCGACCTGAAAGCCGAAATGGAACGTGCGGGGCTGGTCGTCACCGGTGGGCCCGGCGACCATGGCGGTCTGCACAACTTCGTGGCGACCAAGCCGGTATGACGCAGCAGCTATCGTTGCCCGCGGCCTGCGACGGCGGAACCGCTTGCGGCACTCCGTCCGGCGAGGCTCCGGCGGATCGGCGCCCCGTCGGATACCGCAATCTGCCCGACAGTCACGCTGCAGGCGTCCTGGATTTCCTGTGGGGCGTTGAGAAGTACAACGCGAGCGCGCACGCGCTTGCTGCGAACGAACGCGCGGATGCGATCCTTGCGGATGCCGGGCTCGACCCCGCGGCACCCGTATCGGTCGAACACGCGATCGACCTCCTCGCGTTGGACCCGATCATCGCGACCCGCAACAAGGCCTATCTCGACAGCCAGCGGCTGAAGATGCGCCTCGTCAGCGCGACGCTCGCGCGGCATCGCGAGGCCTATCTCGACGACCTCGACCGTGCGGCGCATCAGGGTCCGGGGAGCCTCGCGCTGGACGATGCGTTCGTCGTGCCGGCGTATGCGAGCCACGAACTCCACATGCAGCCCGGCGGTTACGTCGGAGACGACTTGGCGGGATACGTGTACCGCTACGCCATCGTCGGCCTCTACGGCGGCCACAATTTCGAAAACGAGACGCATCGCGGCATCGCGCAGGCCGTGCCGATGCCGACGGATGGTCGGGTCGTACGGGTTCTCGATCTCGGCTGCGGCATCGGCCAGCTCATCGTCGCCCTGAAGGCGCGTTTCCCGCACGTTGAGGCATGGGGCATCGATACCAGCGCGCCGATGTTGCGCTACGCACACTTCCACGCGACGGAAACTGACGCAGAAGTCCATTTCGCCCAGCAGTCGGCCGAAGCACTTCGTTTCCCGGACGACCATTTCGACATCGTGACCGCGAGCGGCCTGTTCCACGAGATTCCGGCGTCGGCCACCCGGTCGATCGTCGCCGAAGTCGCACGCGTGCTCCGTCCCGGCGGCGTCTTCTTTCCACTAGACCTGTACACGGCAGGCACGATGAGGCCGAAAGAGGACGCTCGTTCGCGCTTCGAAGCCTGGGTCAGCGCGCGTTGGTATCACGAGGACTGGCGCGAAGGATATGGGCGCATGGACCTTGCTCAAGTGCTGCGTGAAGCGGGACTTCAGGCGGGGGTCAACGAGGGGGATGGCGTCTATTCCTCCAACTTGATGGCGGTGAAGGGCTGAACCTGGATGGCGTGGGTCAGAAGCTGGACCCCGACGCACGAAGGTTCCGAGCGAACCTTTATGATGACGCATGGAGTGAGGTTCGCTTTGCGAACCTGATCGGGGCCACGAAGAGGACTCGCTCATGCAGCGCGCCGCCCGGTTGCGCTTACAGGCGCAACCTTTTCGGGCTCTCGCCTGCATGCGCTCTGCGCCTACTCAGCGACACATGAATCTCGAAACCCCGCGTAGACTTCCCGGCGAAGCGTTGGCGCTTCGTTCAGGGCACCAATGAAAAAGGGCCGCGCGAACGCGACCCTTTATCATTGGTGCCCAGAAGAGGACTCGAACCTCCACACCGTTGCCGGCGCTAGGACCTGAACCTAGTGCGTCTACCAATTCCGCCATCTGGGCGCGGCAGGGGACGCAACACCATCTGCGACCGTTCTGACGAGTGGCGCAGTTTAAAGAGAAAGACCAATTTGTCAAACGAAAAACCGGTTCGCAGCACCCGCTCGCGAACCAAGGCGGCGCTGCTGAGCGCCGCGCCTTCCGCGCAACCGGCAGAGCAGGTCGAGACCAAAGTTCCGACGCAACTGATGATGCCGGCGCCCGATGCCGGCGTGACCGAACCGATGTCCGCTGAACCGACACCGACCAGCGTCCGCGCCTCGGTCTCGGCCGAGGACGCGCCCGGCAGGGATCGTGACGAACCGTCATCGGAGTTCAAGCCGCGCGCGGGTCGTGCCCGCACCAGCCAGCCGCGTGCCAAGCCCGCGAACGGCGATGCGGCTGCGGCGCCCGGCGAAACACCGCGTTTCGAATTCCAGATTCCGGAGCGCGAAGCGATCCTCGCGGAGCTGCGTGACTGCGACATGCCGCTGATGCCCGACGAGCTGGCGACGCGACTCGGCATCAGCCCGGACGCGCGGCCCGGCTTCGATCGACGCCTCGCCGCCATGGAACGCGACGGGCAATTGATGCCCAACCGCAAAGGCACGCTGCTGCTGGCCAACAAGCTCGATTTCGTCGCCGGTCGCGTCGTCGGCCATCGTGACGGCTACGGCTTCCTGATCCGCGACGATCGCAGCGGACCGGACCTCTGGCTCGCTCCGAAGGAGATGTTGAAGGTGCTTCACGGCGACCGCGTGCTGGTCAAGCCCAACGGCACCGACTATCGCGGCAAGCCCGAAGGCACCATCGTCGAGGTCACCGAGCGCCGCACCAAGCGCCTCGTCGGCCGACTGTTGAGCGAGCGCGGCGTGTTCGTCGTGGTTCCCGAGGACCAGCGCATCAAGCACGACGTGCTGATCCCGCCGGGCGAGACCAACCAGGCGCAGCCGGGCCAGGTCGTCACCGTCGAGATCGTCGAGCAGCCGTCGCGCTACACGCAGCCGATCGGGCGCATCGACGAAGTGCTGGGCGAGATCGACGATCCCGGCATGGAGATCGAGATCGCGGTCCGCAAGTTCGACGTGCCGCACGTCTTCTCCGAGGCCGCCGCCGCCGAGGCGCTGGCGTTGCCCAACGGCGTGCGGCCGGTCGACGCGGTGGGCCGCGTCGATTTGACCGACGTGCCGCTGGTCACCATCGACGGCGAGGACGCGCGCGACTTCGACGATGCCGTGTACTGCGAGCCGCTCGAGGGCAAGAAGAAGGGATGGCGGCTACTGGTCGCCATCGCCGACGTCAGTCACTACGTGCGGCCCGGCACGTCGCTCGATCGCGATGCGTTCGAACGCAGCACGTCGGTGTACTTCCCGCGTCGCGTCATCCCGATGCTGCCCGAGAAGATCTCGAACGGCCTGTGCTCGCTGAACCCGCACGTCGACCGGCTCGCGGTGGTATGCGACATGGTCGTCAGCCTCGAAGGCGAGGTCACGGCGTATCAGTTCTACGACGCCGTGATCCATTCGGCGGCACGCTTCACGTACAACGAGGTGTGGTCGCTGCTTTCGTCGTCCGCGTCGTCGTCCGCCTCGTCACCCGTGTCATCGCCGAACACCTCGATCACGGCGGCCAAGCAGGCCATGCTGACGCAGCTCTACGCGCTGTACCACGCGTTCTCGGCTGCCCGGAAGCTTCGCGGCGCCATCGACTTCGAGACGACCGAGACCTATATCGTCGCCAATGCCGATGGCCGCATCGAGGAGATCCTGCCGCGCACGCGCAACGACGCGCACAAGCTGATCGAGGAGTGCATGCTCGCGGCCAACGTCTGCGCGGCGGACCTGATGACGCGCAAGAAACACGACGGCCTGTACCGCGTGCACGACGGCCCCACCGTCGACAAGCTCACCAACCTGCGCGCGTTCCTGAAGACGCTCGGGCTCACGCTGGCCGGCGGCGACGAGCCGCATGCCAGCGACTATTCGGCCGTCATCGAGCGCATCCGCGCGCGACCCGATGCGCCGCTGCTGCAGACGATGTTGTTGCGCTCTATGCAGCAGGCCATCTACTCGCCGGACAACGGCGGCCACTTCGGGCTGGCCTATCCGGCGTACACGCACTTCACGTCTCCGATCCGTCGCTATCCGGACCTGACGACGCATCGCGTGCTGAAGTCGTTGATGACCGGCAAGACCTACGTGCCGCGCCTGCCGGACAGGGATGGAGACGCGCGAGGCGGTGAAGACCGCGCGACCGTCGCATCGAACGATGCCGGCGACCGTCAGCATGTCCACGGCATCTGGGAACAGTTCGGTCTGCAGTCGTCGGCCAACGAGCGCCGCGCCGACGAGGCGAGTCGCGACGTGCTCGCGTGGCTCAAGTGCTACTTCATGCGCGAGAAGGTCGGCGAGCAGTTCCGCGGCACGGTCACCGGCGTCGCGCCGTTCGGCATCTTCGTGACGCTCGACGGGCTGTTCGTCGAGGGCCTCGTGCACGTCTCGGAGCTCGGCACCGACTACTTCCAGTTCAACGAGGCGATGCACGAGCTGCGCGGCGAACGGACCGGCCAGCGCTTCCGGCTCACCGATGCCGTCACGGTGCAGGTCGCGCGTGTCGACCTCGAGGCCCGGAAGATCGAGTTCCGTCTCGTTCGCGGCAGCAGCTATTCGGAATTGATGCGCGGCGTGCTGCCCGACGACGGCAACGGCGATCGCAAGCGCCCGCCGAAGTCCAACGGCAAGAGCGCGTCCAAGCCGAAGCCCACGGCGGTGCGCGAGCGGACGCCGTCCGGCGAGTCCCCGGCGCTGGCCGCGCGTGCCGGACGCAAGGCCGCGATGGCCAAGAAGAACGGCCGACAGAAGAAGCGCTGACGTGGGAAAGCTGCGCGCATTGCACGGCTTCCACGCGGTCGCGGCACGTCTGCGACACGACGCGACTAGCGTCAGCGAGGTCTATGTCGATGCGAGTCGTCGCGACGCGCGCATGCGCACGCTGACCGCGCAGGTCGAGTCGCTGGGCATCCGCCTGATCGCGGTTGACCCGAAGCGGCTCGACGGGTTGGCCGGCCACGCGCCGCATCAGGGCGTGGTGGCCATGGCCGAGCCGATGGCGGTGGCGACGAGTCTGGACGACGTGCTGGACGCGTTGCCGGGCGACGAGCCGCCGTTGCTGCTGGTCCTCGACGGCATCACCGATCCGCACAACCTGGGCGCCTGCCTGCGCGTCGCCGACGGCGCGGGCGTGCACGCGGTGGTGGCGCCGAAGGATCGTGCGGCGGGCATCGGCGCGACGGTCGAGAAGGTCGCGAGCGGGGCTGCGGAGACAGTGCCCTACATCACGGTCACCAATCTCGCGCGGACACTGCGCGAGCTCAAGGAACGCGACGTGCGCATCGTCGGCACCAGCGACGACGCCGCCGCGTCACTGCACGACGTCGACCTGACCGGGCCAGTGGCCTGGGTGCTCGGCGCCGAAGGCGAGGGCATGCGTCGCCTGACTCGCGAGACCTGCGACCTTCTGGTCTCGATCCCGATGCACGGCGCGGTGACGAGCCTGAACGTGTCGGTGGCCAGCGGGGTGTGCCTCTACGAGACCCTGCGCCAGCGACGGGCACCGACCACGATCGACTGACTCGACCACCATGCGAACAACGATGCCCGTTTTGCGCGTCATCCTCGTATGCCTCGTCTTCGGACTGGTTGACAAAGCAACGATCGCCGCGGACGTCGAAGCGTACGGCCACATCGCACCGAGCGCCGACGGCACCGGCATCGTCTATCTCGGTCGCGAGATCGCGGCGGTCATGGGTCACGAGGCAGCCGACTGGCTCGAACGTCCGCAGCGCCTCGTCGAGGAGCGTCCCGACCTCCTGTTGCAGGCACTGGCGCTGAAGCCCGGCATGCAGGTCGCCGATATCGGCGCGGGCACGGGCTACTACAGCTGGCGCATGGCCGAGAAGGTCGGTACGACCGGCCGTGTGTTTGCCGTGGACGTGCAGCCCGAGATGCTCGATCGGCTCGCCATCGAGGTGAAGCGACACGGCGCGGCGAACGTCACGGCGGTGCTCGGCGCGACCGACGATCCCCGCCTGCCGTCACGCGCGCTCGACGTCGTGCTGATGGTGGACGTCTATCACGAGTTCGATCACCCGCGCGAGATGCTGGCGGGCATCGTACGGTCGCTGAAGGACGACGGCGCGGTGGTGT
>CAZZWS010000192.1:0-7683 GCA_964657795.1 Beijerinckiaceae bacterium | reverse complement strand
CAACGAGCCGTTGACGGTCAGCGTCAGCGTCACCTGACCGGACTCGATCGGCAGCGGCGCCGCGCTGCGGTCGGACGCGGCCGCGACGAAGGACTTGGCCATGAAGCCACCGCTCTGCTGGGCATCGCCCAGGGTCACCTGCCGGATCGAATAGCCGGTGTAGCCGAATGCCCGCGCCGCGGCGGCCGCCTTGTCCTGGAACGCTTGCGCGCCGCGATCGAGCAGGGCGGCGCCTTCGCGTGCCTTCAGTTGCGGCGAGATCTCGAAGCCCGACCGCGCGATCTGCAGGTTCTGCGACAGCTTGCCGACCAGGCTGCCGAGCGCGTCGAAGTCCTTGGACTTGAGCACGAGCTCGGCCCGCACCTGCCATCCGGTGCGTGGTCCGGGCCCGGAGTTCAGGACCGGCTTGTCGTAACGCGGAACCGTGCTGTAGCCCCCGTTGGACGCGATCACGCCGGCCGTCTTCTTGGCCTCGGCGAAAGCCTTGGCGAGCGCTTCGTTGATGTCCCTCGTCAGCGGCGCCACGTCCGGCCCTTCGCGGACGATCGCGAACGTGATGACGGCCAGGTCGGGCACGATCTCGGATGACACCGTCGCATCGATGTTGAGGACGTCGGCGACCGGCACCTCGCGGTCCTGCGCGTAGCCGTGCAGCGGCAGCGTCAGCAGCCCGGCGAGGAGGGCGGTCCTGAGTCGGTGAGTCATGGTCGAGATCCTGATCAGAGTGCGGTGGGTTCGGGTCGCGGTCGTGGGGGCAGCGGGATGGATTCGATCTCCCCGGGTACCTGCGGGAAGCGGGCGTTGGGGAACGCGGTCCAGTCGGCGCGCGCGCGATCGATGGCGTCGCGACGGCTCGATACGAAGTTCCATTCGAGCGTGCGTGGCGCATCCAGCCGGGCGCCGCCGAGCAGCATCACGACCGACGGTCCGGTGGCCACGATCGTCGTCATGGTGTCGTCGTCGAGGACGGCCATGCCGCCCGCGGCGACGGCGGCATCGTTGAGTGTCACGCTGCCGCTGACCACGAACACGGCTCGCTCCTCATGCTCTGCGTCGAAGCGCATCGCCGCACCGGGCTCCATCGTCGCGCTGGCATACAGCGTCGGCATCGCCACGGCCACCGGCGACGTGAGGCCGAAGCCCGTGCCGGCGATCAACGTTCCGCGAACGCCGGGTACCGTGAACGTCGGCAGCGTCGCGGCGGGGTGATGCGCGAACGACGGCGCGTCGTCTTCCCGGTCGAGCGGCAACGCGACCCAGCTCTGGATCGCGTGCATCGTCCTGGTTTCGCCGGGCGGCACGTCCGGCGAACGCTCCGAGTGGACGATGCCGTGACCCGCGGTCATCCAGTTGACGTCGCCCGGACGGATGGCCTGCACGGTCCCGAGGCTGTCGCGATGGATGATCTCGCCGTCGAACAGGAACGTGACCGTGGCCAGCCCGATGTGCGGGTGCGGCCGGACCTGCAGTCCTTCGGCGGGCAGCACGGCGGGACCGACGTGGTCGAAGAACACGAATGGTCCGACGGACCGATGGCGGGGCGCCGGCAGGACGCGGTCGACGAAGAAGCCGCCGAGGTCACGGCGCTGGCCGTGCAGCACGTCGAACATGGTCGTCAGGGCGCGAGCGGAGGCTCTTCCATCGCCGCGATCTGCTCGCGCAGCGCGAGGATCTGGTCCTGCCAGTAACGCTCGCTGCCGAAGAACGGAAACGCCGCGGGAAATGCCGGATCGTCCCAGCGGCGCGCCAGCCACGCGCTGTAGTGGATCATCCGCAGCGTCCGCAGCGCCTCGAGCCGATGCAGTTCGCGCGGATCGAACGTGTAGAACTGTTCGTAGCCTTCGAGCAGGTCGGCGAGCTGCCGGGTCATCTCGTCGCGGCGCCCCGACAGCAGCATCCACAGGTCCTGCAGGGCCGGACCCATGCGACTGTCGTCGAAGTCGACGAAGTGGGGGCCGGCACTGCGTCCGTCGTCACCTTCCGTCCACAGCACGTTGCCGAGATGGCAGTCGCCGTGGAGTCGCAGCAGCCGCGACGGGCCGGCCGCTTCGTCGCAAGCGCAGATCGCCGCGAGCGCTTCGTCGACGATGCTGGCCCACACCGCGTCCAGCGGCGTCGGGACGACGCGATGCGTCACGATCCACTCGCGCGGCTCGATGCCGAACGTCGCGCGATCCAACGTCGGACGCTCGACGTACGGCCTGGCCGCGCCGAGCGCGTGGATCCGGCCGATGAAGCGACCCAGCCACTGGCGCGTGTCGCTGCGGTCCAGTTCTGGCGCGCGACCCCCGTTGCGCGGAAAGACCGCGAAGGCGAAGCCGTCGTGATGGTGCAGGCTCTCGCCGGACGCATCGACGAGCGCGGGCACGGCCGGGATCTCGATCGCGGCCAGCGCGTCGACGAAGCGGTGCTCCTCGCGGATCTGCCCGTCGCTCCAGCGATCGGGCCGATAGAACTTCGTGACGACCTGACTGCCGTCTTCGAGGCCGATCAGATAGACGCGGTTCTCGTAGCTGTTGAGCGCGAGCAAGCGACCATCGGCCCGATGACCCACCGATTCGAGCGCATCGAGGACGCACTCGGGCGTCAGGCGCTCGTAGGGATGCGGGCCCGTGCTCGCGGCGGGCTTCGTTTCGCCCCGACCGACGTCGTCGGCCTGCATCGCGCGTTGCAGCGCGAGCGCATCGGCGATGGCGTCTTCTTCGTCTTCGGTCAGACCGGCGGGATGCTCGTCCATGATGAGCGCAGTGTACCGGCGCGACCGACGCCGTCCGGCCGAAGGCGGTCACGGCGCGTCGCGCGTTATCCTGCGCGTCGCATGAATCCCGGCATCCTCTTCGCCGCAACGGCCTACGCGTTGTGGGGCATCTTCCCGCTGTACTTCCGCCTGCTGCGCAGCGTGCCGGCATTCGAGGTGCTGATGCTGCGCATGGTGCTGTCGCTGGTCACGGTGGCGATCATCCTCGTGCTGTGGCGACGCTGGGCGTGGATGCGACAGGTCGTCGCACACCCGCGCGTGCTCGGCCGCTACGCCACCGCCGCGGTGCTGGTGGCGGTGAACTGGTTCGTGTTCATCTGGGCGACGCAGAACGGCCACGTGCTCGACGCGAGCCTCGGCTACTTCATCACGCCGCTGATCAACGTGGTGCTGGGACGTCTGGTGCTGCACGAACGTCCGCGACCGGTGCAGTGGACGGCGATCGTCATCGCGGCGATCGGCGTCCTGTGGCTGAGCATCCAGACCGGCCACGTGCCATGGATCGCGCTGATCCTCGCGCTCAGTTTCGGCGCCTACGGACTGGCCAAGAAGACCGCGCCGCTGGGAGCGCTCGAAGGGCTGGCGCTCGAGACCGCGCTGCTGTTTCCGTTGGCGGTCGTCGCCCTGGCGTGGATGAGCGTTCACGGCCAGAGCGCGCTGATGACGGCCGACCCGGCGCTGCGCTGGCTGCTGATCGCGAGCGGGCCGTTGACCGCGTTGCCGCTGTTGATGTTCGCCGCCGGCGCGAGACGCGTGCCGATGACGACGCTCGGCCTGCTGCAGTTCATCGCGCCGACCTTGCAACTGCTGCTCGGTGTGTGGGTGTTCGACGAGGCGTTCGGCGGCCCGGCCTTGATCGGCTACGGCCTGATCTGGACGGCGCTGGCGCTGTACGCCGGCGAAAGCCTGTGGCGTGCGACACGCACCAATCGTCCTGTGACGACGCCCCAATGAAAACGCCCTCCACCGGCAAGACCAATGGAGGGCATTCGAACCGCAGCCGATCAGCGGTTGCCGGAGCCGCTGAAGGCGCTGGGGCCGGCCGGACGCGGGCGACGCGCCGCGGCCGGACGACCCGCACCGCCGTGCGCCGCCGGCTTGCCGCCGGTCGACGGACGCGGCGCATTGCCGAACGACTTCTTGGCGGCGAAGCCTTCGCCGCGCGGCTTCGCGAAGCCGTTCGAACGCGGCGACTGGCCCGGCGCGCCACGACCTTGCGCACCACCGCGCAGGATCGGTTCGGCGCGGATGCGCGGATCCACTTCGAAGCCGGCGACGATCTCCTTGGGCAGGGCGCGCTTGATCAGCCGTTCGATGTCGCGCAGGAGGCCACCCTCGTCGACGCAGACCAGCGAGACCGCTTCGCCGGTCGCGCCCGCGCGGCCGGTGCGGCCGATGCGGTGGACGTAGTCCTCCGCCACGTTCGGCAACTCGTAGTTGACGACGTGCGGCAACTGGTCGATGTCGATGCCGCGTGCGGCGATGTCGGTCGCGACCAGAACCTGCAGCTTGTTGGCCTTGAACTTCGTCAGCGCGGCCGTACGGGCGCCCTGGCTCTTGTTGCCGTGGATCGCGAGCGAGCTGATGCCGTCGCCATCGAGCTGCTCGGCCAGCCGATTGGCGCCGTGCTTGGTGCGCGTGAAGACCAGCACCTGATGCCAGTCGTGCTCGCGGATCAGGTGCGTCAGCAACGCGCGCTTCTTGTCGCGGTCGACCGGATAGACCTTCTGCGCGATCACTTCGACGGTCGAGTTGCGGGCCGCGATCTGGATCGTCTTCGGATGGTCGAGCAGCTTGTCGGCCAGCGCGCGGATGTCGTCGGAGAACGTCGCCGAGAACAGCAGGTTCTGGCGGCGCACGCCGTTGACCGACGCGGGCATCACGGCCATCAGGCGCTTGATGTCGTGGATGAAGCCCATGTCGAGCATGCGGTCGGCCTCGTCGAGGACGAGGATCTCGACCTTCGACAGGTCGACGGTGCGCTGTTGCTGATGGTCGAGCAGGCGACCCGGCGTGGCGACGACGATGTCGACGCCGTTGCGCAAGGCGGACGCCTGCGGACCGAAGCCGACACCGCCGAACACGGCGACCGACTTGAGCTTGAGGTGCTTGCCGTAGGTCCGGACGCTGGCTTCGACCTGCGCCGCGAGTTCACGCGTCGGCGTCAGGATCAGCACGCGCAACGGCCGCACGGCGGGCTTGCCTTTGGCTGCGACCGCTGGCGTCGCCAGCGGGGCGCGCGTCAGGCGTTCGAGGATCGGCAGCACGAAGCCGGCGGTCTTGCCGGTGCCCGTCTGGGCGCCGGCGAGGAGGTCACCGCCTTCGAGGACGAGCGGAATCGCTTCGGCCTGGATCGGGGTGGGCGTGGTGTAGCCGGCGTCCGCGCAAGCGCGAACGAGCGGCTCGGACAAGCCGAGGGCAGTAAAAGACATGATGAGGAGATTTTTAGTGCAGGCCTGTCTCCGCATGGCGCGGAGCCAGTCACAGACCGAGCGAAGAGCTTCGGAGTCTGAATGACGCGTCGATGGGTGAGATGCGACGGCGGCTGGGGACTGGAGCAAAAGCCGCAACCGCGATGATACATGCCCTTGGTGCGTTGCGGCAAACTATCGTTCGACCGGATCGAACGGGACGCGCGTTGTGGTATTCATCGTGCATCGAACGACGACAGAGGAGCACGACATGGTCAAGGCGAGCTGGAGTGGCACGGTCATCGCGGAAAGCGATCGATGCGTGGTGGTGGAGGGCAATCAGTATTTTCCAGCGGACGCGGTGCCTGCCGAGCACCTGCGGCCGTCCACCAGGACCAGCGTCTGTCCGTGGAAAGGCACGGCGCACTATCACGACGTCGTCGTCGGCGATCAGGTCAACAAGGACGCGGCCTGGTACTACCCCGATCCGAAACCCGCGGCGGCCGAAATCAAGGATCGCATCGCTTTCTGGAAAGGCGTCGAGGTCCGCGCTTGATCGTTCGCGGGCTGGTGTGCGGTCTCCTCGTGCTCGCGGCCGGTGTCGCGCGTGGCGAGGCGCCCCGGCCGTTCGCGGACACGATCGAGCAGCGCATGCAGGCCTGCGTCGTCTGCCATGGTGAACGCGGTGGCGGCGTCAGGGGTGCCGCGTTCCCGCGACTGGCCGGGCAGCCTGCGGCCTATCTCGCGTCGCAGATGAAGGCGTTCCGCGACGGCGTGCGGACCTACGCGCCGATGAACTTCCTGATGGCCCGGCAGAGCGATGCCTACTTCGCCGAGATCGCGGACTGGTTCTCGCGGCAGACGCCCGACCCGATCGTGATCGAAGCGCGCCGTGACGAGCCGCTGGATCGCGGGGTCTTCGAGACAGGCCGCGTGCTGGTTCGTGACGGAAGATCTTCTGCGAACCTGCCGCCATGCATGGCCTGTCACGGCCAGAGTCTCGCCGGCACGAACGAGCCCGCGATCCCGGCCCTGGCCGGCCTGCCGCGCGACTTCCTGATCGAGCAGGTCGGCTCGTGGAAGACGGGCGCGCACCGGAGCCCCGAACCCAACTGCATGGCGCAGATCGCCCGGCGCATGAGCGGCAGCGACATCGTGGCCGCCGCGACGTGGCTGTCGTTGCAGCAACCGGACCGACAGCCGAGCCCGCGCTCGGGCCCTCTGCCGATCGCCTGCGGTTCATGAAAGGTCGTGGAGCACTGGTCGTCGCACTGATCGTCGCGGCGACGGCGATCGTCTGGTGGCTGGTGCCGACCTCGCGCGTTCCGGTCGTCGATGCCGCGCTCGACGCGTCCATCCTGAAGCTCGATCCCGTCGCCAGCGCCGACCCGATCGCGCGCGGCCGCTATCTCGCCGACGCCGGTGACTGCATCGGCTGCCATCAGGCGCGTGGCGGCCAGCCGTTCGCGGGCGGCCTCGCGGTGCCGACGACCTTCGGCCGCATCTACACCAGCAACATCACGCCGGATCGCGAGACCGGCATCGGCGCGTGGACCGCGGACGACTTCTGGCACGCGCTGCACGAAGGCAAGGGCAAGCACGGCGAGTCCCTGTATCCGGCGTTCCCGTATCCCAACTACACGCGCATCACGCGCCCCGACGCCGATGCGATCTTCGCGTACCTGATGTCGCTGCCCGCGGTGCGGCGTCCGAACACGCCGCACGAACTGCGGTTCCCTTACGACCAGCGCGGCCTGCTGTTCTTCTGGCGCCTGCTGTACTTCCGCGAAGGCACGTTCGAAGCGGACGCGACGCGGAACGCGCAATGGAACCGCGGCGCCTATCTCGCGAGCGGCCTCGGCCACTGCGTCGCCTGCCACTCGCCGCGCAACGCGCTGGGCGGCACGGCGCGGGCCGACGAGCTGTCCGGCGGGCTGATCGCGGTGCAGGACTGGTACGCCCCGTCGCTGACCTCGGATCGCGAGGCCGGTCTCGGCGACTGGCAGGTCGACGAGGTCGTGCGCTTCCTGAAGGACGGCGTGACGGATCGCTTCGCGGTCTTCGGTCCGATGGCCGAGGTCGTCCACGACAGCACGCAGCACATGACCGAGCCCGACCTGCGCGCGATGGCGATCCATCTCAAGTCGCTACCCGCGAAGTCGTCCGACGACGCGACGCCGATGGAGACGACGGCCGCGATGCGCGTGGACCTGATGGAGCAGGGCGCGCGGGTCTACGCGGAGCAGTGCGTCGGTTGCCATCGGGATGCGGGTCAGGGCGTGCCGCGGGCCTATCCGGCGCTCGCGCGCAATCCGGGCGTCATCATGAACTCGACGATCAACGCGATCCGCGCCGTGCTCAACGGCGGCCTGCCGCCGGGCACCGCGGGCAACCCGCGGCCGTTCGGCATGCCGCCGTTCGCTCAGAGGCTCACCGACGCGCAGATCGCCGCGGTGCTGACCTACGTGCGCAACAGCTGGGGCAACAGCGCGCCGGCGGTGGCGCCGGCGGAGA
>CAZZWS010000191.1:0-7691 GCA_964657795.1 Beijerinckiaceae bacterium | reverse complement strand
ACGGAACTGCGGTCGACGGAACCGGGGTCGATGGTCCCGTGGGCGCGATCGCGGTCGCCGGATGTTCGCCGGCCGATGCGTGCGGATCGAAGGCGCGCGGGCCTGTCGGCACCGACGATGCGCGCGGTGCGGTGGTCGACGACGGGCGCGGCGTCGGCGTCAGCCGCAGCTCCGGTGTCGGCTCGCCGCTCGGCAGCGTCAGCACGCCGCCGTTGCCGTCCGCCGGCGCCGAGACGCCCGGCACGCGGGTATTGCCCGGGGTGACGAGCCGTGGCTGCATGGCCGGCGGAGGCAGCGAAGAGGGTGTCTCTTGCAATGGCTGCAACGTTTGTAATGAGGACGATCGCTGCGCCGCAGGCGTTCCGTCCCCCGGTCCTTCCCGGGACGGCCACGGCGTCGAAAGGCCACCGCCGATCCCCGCTCCCGACGATCCCCCCACCGTCGACGACATGGCGCGCGACCGCGCGTCGCCGCCGCTCGTCACGCTGTCGCTGCCGGTCCCGATCGATCCGGAGCCCGGTTGATCGTTCGGTGAAAGTGCGCGGTCGACGCCGGCTCGTGGTCCGGTCCGCAGCCCCGGCATCGTCCCGGGATAGCCGGTCGCCCCGTCCAGCGATCCGCGCGGCCCGTCGTTGCCGGGAGCCGACATGCCGCCCCGGTTCGGGTCTCCGCCCGAGAGCGGACGCGATGGGGGCGCCGCCTGGGCGACCAGATAGTCGACGAGCACGAGACGAGGAGGCTCTGCGTCGCGTGACGCGAACGCGGGATGGCGTGCCAGCCGGGGGTCGAGCACGGCCTCGCGCGCGCCGGCGCGTGCCGTGCCGGCGAAGGGCAGCGGCGTGAAGAACCACAACTGCACGGCGTCGTCGCCGCGACCGAGCAGCACGGCCAGCTCATGGCGCGACTTCTCCGAGGTCAGCCATCCCGGACCGCTCGGGCTCGGCGCCTCGGCTTGCAGGACCCGTTGCAGGTTTTCGACCGTGCTCGTCGTGACCTGCGCGCCGGTCAGGGCGCGGGCGATGTCCTTGAGGTCGTATTGCTTCTGCGGCGCGGGCGGCAGCAGCAGCGTCAGGACGAGCGTGACGAGTTGCGCGACCACGAGCCCGCCGACCAGCAGCCCGACGATCTGCCAGGCCAGCGGAGGGCTCGACCAGCGATGGCCTGCGGGCGTGAAGTCCATGAGGTGATGCTGCCATGAGCGTTTCGCGGACGCCATGGCGACGCGTGCGAGCGGCTGGTCGGTGAGATCGGAATCGCAGGATGCGCGCACCGCGTTGCGGCCGGATTGCATCCTGTAGCGCGCCTGGGCAGCCGATGAAGTTCGAGCATGGCGCGAATGCGGACGCGCCCGTCGCGAAGACCGGCAGATCGATGACACAAAACGCGAGGCTTGTTGCAGGACATTGCAACCCTGCAAAACAGGCGGCACAACGGGCTGGCATTAATGCGGCATGAACGCCATCCTCGCTCCCGTGAACCTCGCCACCCGCATCCTCATCGTGGACGACGACGAAGGGATCCGTACCCTCGTGTCGTCGTTCCTCGTCAAGCATGGCTTCCGGGTCGACACCGCGTCCGACCCCGTCGCCATGCGCGAGCGGCTGACACGCGAGCGCTACGACCTGATCGTGCTCGACGTGATGATGCCGGGCGAGGACGGTCTTACCGCGTTGCGCAAGCTGCTCAGCGCCGGCGGACCGCCGGTCATCATGCTGTCGGCCGTGGGGACCGACATCGATCGCATCGTCGGTCTGGAACTCGGCGCCGAGGACGATCTCGCCAAGCCCTGCAACCCGCGCGAGCTGCTCGCACGCATCCGTACCGTGCTGCGGCGCAGCCTTGCACGGCCGGCCGGCACGCCGTCGACACCGGCGAGCAAGAGCGACGATCACGAAGAAACCCTGCGCTTCGCGGGGTGGAAGATCGATCTCGTCGGTCGCGTGCTCTACGACCCGACGGATACGGCCGTGGCGTTGTCCGATGGCGAGTTCCGCCTGTTGCGCGCCTTCACCGAGCACCCGCGCCGGGTGCTCACGCGCGACCAGTTGCTCAGCTACGCGCGCGGCAACGGCGCCGATACGTACGACCGGGCCATCGACGTGCAGATCAGTCGTCTGCGTCGCAAGCTGATGTCGCCGCACGCGCCGGCCGAACTGATCCGCACGGTGCGCAGCGAGGGCTACATGTTCGTGCCGGCGGTGACGCGCGACTGACCGGCGAGTCGCTTACGACTGGTGACGCTCGAACGCGTCGTGCAACAAAGCGGCAAGGCGACGACATCGGGCAACCACGGCGCACCGACATGCTGATGGCTCTGCGATCTCCGGAGTCGTCATGCACGAGCAACGCGCGGTCCCCGCACGGTCTTCCCGTCACGGCTTCGAGTACGAACGGCGTCGGTCGACGACGAACGCGCCGTCGACCGACAACACGTTCGGAAACGACGCCGATAGCCATCCCGCCGCACCGCCCTCACGATGGCGTTGCGGCTCGTCGAACCGGTTGGTTACCGAAGCGACGAAAGGAGCCGCACGATGAAAACGATCGATCGACGGATCCATGCACATGAAGACGCGGGCGACGGTTCGAAACGTGTTCCGCCCAAATTGCCCGGGAGAATGATGATGCTGTACCAGATGGAGTCCCCCGGGCTGACGGCCCGCATGTCTCCTGGCCGCCGACGCGCGTCGATGCGCTGCTTCGAGCGAATCTACACGCGGGTGCTGATGGTCGGTTCGGCCGGCATCGCGATCGCGATGACGACGTTCATCTGCATGACGGCGCATCTGCTCGGCTGAAGCGGGCGGGGTCGGCACGACGCGTGTCTGCGGCGTCGCGATTCCGACAGGTCCTCATCGGCCGGGTGTTGCGATATCCCTCGCCGCATCCCGGTGATAACGTGCCGCGATGCAGCCGACCCCGTCATCGTCGATCCCCGTCATCGGCGCCACGTTTTCCGAAACGCACCGGTTCACTCCCGCCGAGGTCAGCGCGTTCGCGCTCGCGATGGGCGACACGAATCCGCTGCATCACGACGTCGTGGTCGCAGCGCGCTCGCGCTATGGCGCGTTGATCGTCAGCGGGACGCACACCACGGCACTGCTCATGGGCCTGACGGCTTCGCACTTCTCGAAGACGACCTCCGTCGTCGGCATCGCCTTCGGCATCGAACTCCGGCGCCCGGTCTTCGCGGACGCGGCCGTCATCCTGACGTGGACCGTGACGGCCGTGCAGCCGCACAAGGGCGGCCCCGCCCAGCGCGTCGATCTCGTCGGAGACCTCCGGGACGGGCAAGGTCGCGTCTGCGTGTCGGCGACCGGGCAGGTGTTGGTGGGGCTGGACGAAACGCCTTCCTGACGATCACCAAGTCGCCCGTGCCGATCGCGCGACGAGGGACCTGCCTGCGCGTGCCGTCCCGCCGCGGCAGGCCGTCAGGGTCGACGTCGGCCCGGGCGCGTACGCGTAGGTGCGAGCGGCATGGTGTCCTCGAACCCGCGACGGAACGGCGCTCAGGCCGCGAGCGTCGCGTTGTCGATCACGAAGCGGTACTTGACGTCGCTCTTGAGCATCCGTTCGTAGGCCTGGTCGATCTCCTCGATGCGGATCATCTCGATGTCCGACACGACGCCGTGTTCGGCGCAGAAATCGAGCATCTCCTGCGTCTCCGCGACGCCGCCGATCAACGAGCCGGCGATCGCCCTGCACTTGAAGATCAGCGCGCCGACGTTCGGTGACGGATGCGGATGTTCCGGCACGCCGACCAGCGTCAACGTGCCTTCGCGCTTGAGGAGGGCCGTGAAAGCGTCGAGGTCGTGGCTGGCCGCGACCGTGTCGAGGATCATGTCGAAGCTGTTGGCGTGCGCCTGCATGGCGGCGGCGTCGCGCGATACGACGAACTCGTCGGCGCCGAGCTTCCGCGCATCGGCCCGCTTGCTCTCCGACGTGCTGAATGCGACGACGTGCGCGCCGAGCGCATGGGCGATCTTGATGCCCATGTGACCGAGCCCGCCGATGCCGACGATGCCGATCTTCTTGCCCGGGCCGGCGTTCCAGTGCCTGAGTGGCGAGTAGGTCGTGATGCCCGCGCAGAGCAGCGGCGCGACCGCGGCGAGTTGCTCTTCGGGATGCTTGATCTTCAACACGAACTTGTCGTCGACGACGATGCTCTGCGAGTAGCCGCCGAAGGTGTGTCCCGGTGCGTCGGGCGTGGGGCCGTTGTAGGTGCCGACGAAGCCGTTCTCGCAGAACTGCTCGAGGCCTTCGGCGCAGGCGCTGCAATGCTGGCAACTGTCGACCATGCAACCGACGCCGACGGTGTCGCCGACCGCGAACGTCGCGACCGCGTCACCGACCGCCGCCACGTGGCCGAAGATCTCGTGACCCGGCACGCACGGGAAGATCGTGCCGTCCCATTCGGAGCGGACCGTGTGCAGATCGGAGTGGCAGACCCCGCAATACAGGATGTCGATCTGCACGTCGTGCGGACCGGGGGCGCGCCGCTCGATGGCGAGCGCTTCAAGGGGCTTGTCGGCCTGCCTGGCGCCGTAGGCTTTCGTGTTCATGGAATTTTTATGTGGAGGAGGGTTGCGAGAGGATCGTGCATGGAAAGGTCCGCCGCGAGGGTTCATCGCCCGAGACCGCGCACGATGATCGCAGAAGAGGACGACGACTCGATCCGGCCGGGGCGATGGCCGTGCCTGCGACCGCATCCACGCTCCCTTCTTTGCGGTCCGGCAAAACGGGAGGACCGCACGCGGATGTGCCCCGGCAACTGACGTTGCGGCCAACTTCGCAGTCGATCGAGGTGCCGATCGATCGCCTGGTCGCGGACCGTTTCCGACGCGGCCACGTCTGTCTCTGCGGCGATGCGAGCCGCTCGATGCGCATGGCCTGATCGATCGCGTATTGCCGCGCTGAAACCGTGGAGCCGCGTCGGAGGGCGGTCGCGTGGTCGCTGGCCGCGACTCCTCTTTACCCGACGCGAGCGTGCGACGCGTCAGTAGGTCAGCTGCATCGAGAAGTGAACGCCCCTGGCGTAGCGGCCGTCGTTCGAGTGACGGATCGAGAGCGAGCCGTTGGTCAGGTCGAGGCCCGTGCCCGGCAGCCGCATGGCGAAGCCGCCCGGTGCGGCGTCCTGCGAGAGTGTCGAGCGGTAGGGCGTCGGCAGCGGTCCGGCGAGCGCTGCAGTGTCGCCCGCGGTCGAGCGAACCACGTCGCGGGCACTGCGCGCGATCGCGCCGACACGAGCCGCGCCGAGCCGCGCGGCGAGCGCCGCGGTTCGACTGGCGGCCTCGTCGCTTCGCGTGCTGGTCTGCGCGGCGACAGGCGCCGACACGATCAGCAACAAGGCAATCAGCGCGGCCGACGAAAGCGGGGTACCCCGGAAGGATCGCAGTCGCATCGGCCAGCCTCTTCTACATGGGCAACAGAGGCTGATCGGCTGCTGCTTTCAAATCTGAAGGGCTACCTGTCGGGTGGCTTCGACCTACCGCCCGTCGGCGACAGCAGCGAGTCGTCGAGGGCCGCCAGCAGTGCGGCGGGATCGTCGTAGATCGCGGCCGCCTCGGCGAACGCGTCGTCGTGCCAGCCCCCGCCGCAGCGCAGGACGATCGTCCGGACACCGGCCTCGGCGGCCGCGTCGATGTCGTAGGGCGTATCGCCCAGCATCATCGCTTCGTCGGGATGCACGCCTGCCTTGTCGAGCGCGGCCAGGACGATGTCCGGGTCGGGCTTCGAGTGGTCGGCGTCGCTGGAACTGGCCGCGATGTCGATCAGGTCGGCGACGTCGGCCTGCTCGAGCAGGCCTTTCAGTTCTTCGCCGCTGGCCGACGTCGCGATGACGAGCTGGAGACCGTCGTCGCGCAGGCGCGCCAGCAATGCGCGAGCGCCACGCGTCGGTTTCAGGTCTTTCAGGAAGCGGCCGACGAAGATCTCGCGGCGTGCGTCGGCGATGCGTTCGCCCTCATCGGTCTCGTCGTCGAAACCCACGGCCTCCTCGAGCAGCTTGTCGCCGCCCTTGCCGATCAATGTCCTGACCCTGGCGAAGGGCACGTCGTGCCCGTGACGTCGCAAGGCCTCGATCCACGCCCGCGCATGCGCGTCGTTGCTGTCGAGCAGCGTGCCATCGACGTCGATCAGGACCGCCTTCAATGCCTTCGCGTTCATGAAGCCTCGCAGAGTCGTTCGAGCCGCTTTACGGTAACGGCGTACCGGGGCCGGGCCCACCGCCGATCGCGGGCGCCACGGTCAGGCGCAGTGCCGACGTCGCGGCGCGATCATCCGAGCGCGATCCGACGGACGATCCCGACGCCACAGGACATCAGGCTTCGAGGACCCGCTCGGCATCGCTGCGTACCTGCGTCGCCAGCGCGGTGGCCAGGTGCAGGCGTCGCAACAGCCACGGGCTGAGGTCGTGCTGGAACGGATCGGGCAGTGCGAGCGGCTCCCGCAGGCCGATCGTCCGGTCACCGGCCGCCGTGGCCGGAGGCGTCGTTGCGGTCGGCGCCGCTTCGATCAACACGTGAGCGATCGCGTCGCCGGCGTCCTGCAGCGGCGAAGACAGCTTCGTCGCGTCGAGCCGGTCGCGGCGTACCAGCAGCATGGTCTTGGCCGCCGTGAGCTGCGCGAGGAACTGGTAGCTGTGCGACAGCAGGTGACCGAGCGGCTCCAGCGGCGGCCGCACCGCGCGCGGCTCCGACAGCGAGCGCTGGGTGGCCTGCACGAGGGCCGAGAGACTGTCGTAGGCCTCGCGCCGCGCGAGGCGCCATTCGAGCCCCGGTGCGTTGTCGACCGCATCGAACTGACCCAGCGCGAGCGCGAGCCGCGCATGCCGGGCGTGCGCTTCGAGCGTCCGCTTCACGAGCACCGGGATCTGCGTCCGTTCCCACGACGGCAGCACGTAGCTGAAGGCCCACGCCAGGCCGGTGCCGATCAGCGTGTCGACGATCCGTTCGAGCGCCTCGAACACCGGACTGACCGTAAGGTTGAGCGCGTGCGCCTGTGTGAGCGCGAGCACGGTCGCCGCGATGGCCGCGACCAGGTAGCGCCTGATCGCGAACGCATGCGCCACGCCCTGCGCGCCCGCGACGATCAGCACCAGCGCCAGCGGCGATCCCGACAGCAGGATGACGCCGCCGGCCACGACGCTGCCGACGAGCGTTCCGAGGACCCGGCTGTTGCGACGCTCGATGGTCTGCGCGAAGCTGCCGCGCAGGACCACGGTGATCGTCAGCAGCACCCAGTAGGGATGCGTACCCCACGGCAGCGACAGCGCGACGACGTAGCCCGTCGCGATCGCCAGCGCGGCGCGGATCGCGTGGCGCAGCGGCGGCGCGTCCCAGCGCCACAGCGCCATGAACGGCCGCATCGACCAGGTCGTGGGGCTGACGAACATCTGCCAGTACTGACGCACCAGCGCCAGGTCGGGCTCGGCGTCGCCGCGCGCCAGCGCGATCAGGCGCAGGGTCTCGTCGTCGATGTGACCGACGCGATCCGCGACACCGCGCGCGAGCATCGCTGGCGAAGGACGACCGGGTTCGACGGGAAGCGCATCGTCGGTCGCCCAGGCGAGCGTCGCGAGCCGGGCTCGCTGGCTCGCGTAGGCGACGGGCTTGCGACCGGTCAGCAGACAGTCGGCCACCTGTTCGATCTCGCGGGCCAGCTGGTCGAGCATCTGTCGCAGCGCGTCGAGG
>CAZZWS010000190.1:0-7699 GCA_964657795.1 Beijerinckiaceae bacterium | reverse complement strand
AGCTCCCCGAGCTGGGCCTCGGCGCGGGACAGCCGCACCTCGCGCGCCTCGAGTCCGAAGCGATCCACATCATGCGCGAGGTGGCGGCCGAGTGCACCCATCCGGTGCTCCTGTTCTCCGGCGGCAAGGACTCGATCGTGATGCTGCGGCTCGCGGAGAAGGCGTTCCGTCCGGGACGCTTTCCGTTCCCGCTGATGCACATCGACACGGGCCACAACTTCCCGGAAGTCATCGCGTTCCGCGATGCGCGCGTTGCGGAGCTGGGCGAGCGTCTGATCGTGCGTTCGGTCGAGGATTCGATCGCGAGCGGGCGCGTGCGGCTGAAGGATCCCGACGAGCTGCGCAATCCGCATCAGAGCGTGACGCTGCTCGACGCGATCGAGGAGTTCGGATTCGACGCATGCTTCGGCGGCGCGCGCCGCGACGAGGAGAAGGCGCGTGCGAAGGAACGCATCTTCTCGTTTCGCGACGCGTTCGGCCAGTGGGATCCGAAGAACCAGCGGCCGGAGCTCTGGGACCTGTACAACACACGCGTCCACAAGGGCGAACACATGCGTGTGTTTCCGATCTCCAACTGGACCGAGCTCGACGTATGGCAGTACATCGCCCGCGAGCGCCTCGCGGTGCCGAGCATCTACTACGCGCACGTGCGGCCGGTGATGGCCAGGGGGAATGCGTGGATGCCGGTTTCGACGCTCGTGCAGCCGAAGGAAGGCGAGGCGGTGATCGAGAAGAGCGTCCGCTTCCGGACCGTCGGTGACATGACGTGCACGGCGCCCGTGGAGTCGCACGCGACGACGGTCGAATCGATCATCGCGGAGACGGCGATGACGCGCATCACCGAGCGTGGGGCGACGCGGATGGACGATCAGACGTCCGACGCGGCGATGGAGTTGCGGAAGAAAGAGGGGTACTTCTGATGACGCCGCCACGCGCAACGCTCCCAGTTCTCTTTGTCATCCCGGCGAAGGCCGGGACCCAATTATTCGGACGGGTCGCGTCCAAGAACTCGGGCCCCGGCCTGCGCCGGAGCGACAACTGTTCCGCGGGGGCCGCTCGATGAACCTCCTCCGCTTCTCCACCGCCGGCTCCGTCGACGACGGCAAGAGCACCCTCATCGGGCGCCTGCTCTACGACGCCAAGTCGATCTTCGAAGACCAGTACGACGCGCTCGTGCGGACCACCGCGCGGCGCGGCGGCGTCGGCGGCAACGTCGATGCACTGATGGACGACGGCATCGCGGTCGACCTCGCGCTGCTGACCGACGGCCTCGTCGCCGAACGCGAGCAGGGCATCACGATCGACGTTGCGTACCGCTACTTCGCGACGCCCGAACGCAAGTTCATCATCGCGGACACACCGGGCCACGAGCAGTACACGCGCAACATGGTGACCGGCGCATCGACCGCCGATCTCACGATCGTGCTGGTCGACGCGAAGAAGGGTGTATTGCCGCAGTCGCGGCGGCATGCCGCCATCGCCGCCTTGCTCGGCATCCGTCACGTCGTCTTCGCGATCAACAAGATGGACCTCGTCGACTACGACGAACGGCGTTTCGATACCCTGCGTGCGGAGATCGTCGACATCGCCACCAGGCTGGGCCTCGACGACGTGCGCTGCATCCCGATGTCCGCGTTGCACGGCGACATGGTCGTCGAGCGCGGCACGCATCTCGACTGGTATTCCGGGCCCACGCTGCTCGCGCACCTCGAAGCGGTCGACGTGTCGCCGCCGACCGGCCTGCCGTGGCGCTTCCCGGTGCAGCTCGTCAGCCGTCCCGGGCTGCCCGAGGTCTACGTGCGCGGCTACATGGGTCGCATCGAGTCGGGCACGGTACGCGTCGGCGACCGCGTCATCGTGCAACCCGGCGGTCGCGAGACCACCGTCGCCAGCATCGTCACGCTCGACGGCACGTTGAGCGAAGCTGCGGCGCCGCAGTCGGTGACGCTGCTGCTCGCCGACGAGATCGACATCTCGCGCGGCGACCTGATCGCGCACGCGTCGTCGCCGGCGGCGGTCGCGAAGAACATCGAGGCGATGGTGTGCTGGATGGATGCCGCACCGATGGCCCGCAACGGCCGCTACCTCGTCAAGCACACGACGCGCACGACGAAGGCGATCATCGACGGCGTCGTCAGCAAGCTCGACGTCGCCAGCCTCGAGTCGCGCGATGCGGAGGATGCCTCGTTGACCATGAACGAAATCGGGCGCGTCCGACTGCGCCTGCGCGATCCGCTGCTCGTCGATGCCTACGCCGACAACAAGGCGACCGGTGCGTTCATCGTCATCGACGAGGTGACCAATCACACGGTGGCGGCTGGCATGATCGTCTCGGCATGAAGACGGTCCGGCCGTCGTCCGCGCTCCGGATGCCGCGAACGGCGGCGGTATGGGCTCGCGAACGATGTAGGCGCGCATGACCCGCGGTGAGTCCGACCTCGCCGTCAACCGCTCGCCAATCCCTTCGCAACGAGTCTGCCGCGGCAATCGTCCGTAACCCGGAAGACCGCGTCGTGCTCCATGCCCGTGTCACGCGCCATCATCGCGCGGCATCGACATCCTCGAGAGAAATGAAAAGAATGAATTCCCCTGCTTCGTCCAAACGTGCCTCGCAACGCTCGCGCGGTCTCCATCTTCTCGTCGCCACGCTCGTCATCACGGGCGGTATCTTCGTCGTCCCTTCGGTGCGTGCGGCCGACATCAAGCTGCTCAACGTCTCCTATGACCCGACGCGCGAGCTCTACCAGGAGTTCAACAAGGCCTTCGCCGCCGACTGGAAACAAAAGACCGGCGACAACGTGACGATCCAGCAGTCCCACGGCGGTTCCGGCAAGCAGGCGCGCTCCGTGATTGACGGCATCGACGCCGACGTCGTCACGCTCGCGCTGGCCTACGACATCGACGCCCTGGCCGAGAAGAAGCTGCTGTCGCCCGCCTGGGCGAAGCAGTTCCCGAACGCCAGCACGCCGTACACGTCGACGATCATCTTCCTCGTGCGGAAGGGCAACCCGAAGGGCATCAAGGATTGGGACGATCTCGCGAAGCCGGGCAACGCGATGATCGTCGCGAATCCCAAGACGTCCGGCGGGGCACGTTGGGCCTATCTGGCCGCGTACGGCTACGCGTTGAAGAAGAACAACGGCGACGAAGCGAAGGCACGCGACTTCATCACGCGCGTCTACAAGAATGTGCCGGTGCTGGACTCCGGTGCACGCGGCGCGACGGTGACGTTCGCGGAACGCGGCATCGGCGACGTGCTGCTGTCGTGGGAGAACGAGGCCGATCTGGCGAAGAAGGAATTCGGCGCCGACAAGTTCGACGTCGTCTATCCACCGTCGAGCATCCTCGCCGAGCCGCCGGTGGCCGTCGTCGACAAGGTGGTCGACAAGCGCGGTACCCGCAAGGTCGCGGAGGCCTATCTGCAGTACCTGTACAGCGACGAAGGCCAGGAGATCGCCGCCCGCAACTTCTATCGGCCGCGGTCGGCGGCCGTCGCGGCGAAGCATGCGGCGCAGTTCCCGAAGCTGACGCTGTTCACCATCGACGACACGTTCGGCGGCTGGACGAAGGCGCAGAAGACGCACTTCGCCGACGGCGGCGTGTTCGACCAGATCTATCAGCCGGGCGCGAAATGATCGGCGCACGGTCCATCCGAACCATCCCCAGAAAGCGTTCATGACATCGACATCGATCCTCGGAAGGCTCGTCGCGGCAATCGCGTTGTCGCTCGCCGCGGTCAGCGGCGCGCAGGCGCAGCAGCAGGTCCTGCTCAACGCCTCGTACGATGTCGCGCGCGAGTTCTACAAGGAGATCGACCCGGCGTTCACGAAGTCCTGGAAGCAGAAGTCCGGCCAGGACGTCACGGTCAACCAGTCGCACGACGGGTCGAGCAAGCAGGCGCGCTCGGTGGCCGACGGCCTCGAAGCCGACGTGGTCACGATGAACTCGGCCAACGACATCGACTTCCTCGCGTCGCGCGGCCTCGTGGCGGCCGACTGGTCGAAGCGTTTCCCGAACAACGCGTCGCCGACCTATTCGACGATGCTGTTCCTGGTCCGCAAGGGCAACCCGAAGGGCGTGAAGGACTGGGACGATCTCGCGAGGCCGGGCATCCAGGTCGTCATCGTCAATCCCAAGACCGGCGGCAACGGGCGCTACAGCTACATGGGCGCTTGGGGTTATGCGAAGAAGAAGGGCATGAGCGACGCGGATGCCGCGGCCTTCGTCGGGAAGATCTTCAAGAACGTGCCGGTGCTCGACACCGGCGGTCGCGGCGCGACGACGACGTTCCTGCAACGTGGCATCGGTGACGTACTGATCACGTTCGAGAGCGAGGTGGTGCAGGTCGATCGCGAATTCGGCGCGGGCAAGGTCGACGCGGTCTATCCGTCGGTCAGCGTGCTGTGCGAGAACCCGGTCGCGGTGATCGATCGCGTGGTGCAGAAGAAAGGCACGGCCGTCGCGGCGAAGGGCTATCTCGATTTCTTGTACAGCGACGAGGCGCAGGAGATCGCCGCGAAGCACTACCTGCGCGTGCGTTCGCAAAAGGTGATGGCCGCCAACGTGGCCGTGTTCAAGCCGATCCAGTTGTTCACGGTCGACGAGATGTTCGGCAGCTGGAAGGACGCGCAGGTGAAGCACTTCAACGATGGCGGGGAGTTCGACAGGATCATGGCGGCCAATGGGAAGGGGTGATGCGGTCGATGTCGCACTCAGTCCATTTCGTCGTCCTCGCGAACGCGGGGACCCGGTGTGGTTATGCGGTGCCGGCATCGACGACGCTGGGTTCCCGCGTTCGCGGGAACGACGAAATGAAGGTTGATCCGGTGAGCGCCACCGAGCACGATCCCATGGCGACGTCGCGAGTGTTCCCATGAGCATCACCCTCCGTCGCCCCAGCGTGCTCCCCGGCTTCCATCTCGCGCTCGGCACCACGCTGCTGTACCTCGCGCTGATCGTCCTGATCCCGCTGTCGGCCGCCTTCCTCAAGACGTTCACGCTCACCTCGGGCCAGTTCGTCGCAACCGTCACGGCACCGCGCGTCCTCGCGTCGCTGCGCCTGTCATTCGGCACCGCGCTGCTCGCCGCGGCCGTCAACGCCGTCTTCGGCCTGCTGCTGTCGTGGGTGCTGGTCCGCTACCGCTTTCCCGGCTGGCGCATCGTCGACGCCCTGGTCGATCTGCCGTTCGCATTGCCGACCGCGGTCGCCGGCATCGCGTTGACCGCGGTCTATGCGCCCAACGGCTGGCTCGGCGCACCGCTCGCGGCGCTCGGCATCAAGGTCGCGTTCACGCCGCTCGGCATCCTCGTGGCCCTCGTCTTCATCGGCCTGCCGTTCGTCGTGCGCACCATCCAGCCGGTGCTCGAGGACATGGAGCGCGAGCTCGAGGAAGCCGCGCGCTCGCTCGGCGCCAACCCGCTGCAGATCTTCGCCAAGGTCATCCTGCCGACGATCATGCCGGCGCTGCTGACCGGCTTCACGCTCGCGTTCGCACGGGCCGTCGGCGAGTACGGCTCGGTCGTCTTCATCGCCGGCAACATGCCGATGGTCTCGGAGATCGCGCCGCTGGTCATCATCAGCAAGCTGGAGCAGTACGACTACCCCGGCGCCACCGCGCTCGCGGTCGTGATGCTGCTGGCGTCGTTCGCGATGCTGCTCGCGATCAACCTGCTGCAAGGCTGGATGCGGCGTCGCAACGCGCAGGAGCGGTCGGTCTGATGGCCGCCGTCATCGTCAAGGACGGGCCTGATCGTTCGATCGCTGCGTCCACCGTCATCGTCCCTCCCGCCCGGACCGCGCCGGCCCGCAAGCCTCTGCGCGAAGCCGGCTGGATGCCGATCACGCTGATCGTCATCGCGCTGCTCTACGTCGCGGTGACGCTGCTGATCCCGCTGGCGGCGGTCTTCGTCGAGGCCTTCCGCAAGGGCGTCGCGAACTACTTCACCGCCATTTCCGATCCCGAAGCGCTGGCCGCGATCCGCCTCACCTTCACGGCGGCCGCCATCGCCGTGCCGGCCAACCTGGTCTTCGGCGTCACGGCCGCGTGGGCCATCGCCAAGTTCGACTTCCGCGGCAAGGCGTTGCTGATCACGCTGATCGACTTGCCGTTCTCGGTGTCTCCCGTCGTCACGGGCCTGATCTACGTGCTGATCTTCGGCCTGCAGGGATGGCTCGGGCCCTGGCTCTCGGAGCACGACGTCAAGATCATCTTCGCGGTTCCGGGCATCGTGCTCGCGACGATCTTCGTGACCTTCCCGTTCGTGGCCCGTGAGCTGATCCCGCTGATGCAGGCGCAGGGCAGGGAAGAAGAAGAAGCGGCCGTCGTGCTCGGGGCGTCGGGCTGGCAGACGCTGTGGCGCGTCACGCTGCCCAACGTGAAGTGGGGCCTGCTGTACGGGGTCATCCTCTGCAACGCGCGGGCGATGGGCGAGTTCGGCGCGGTGTCCGTGGTGTCCGGCCACATCCGCGGCGTGACCAACACGCTGCCGCTGCACGTCGAGATCCTCTACAACGAATACAACTTCGCCGCGGCGTTCGCATGCGCGTCGCTGCTGGCGTTCCTCGCGCTCGTCACGCTGGTGATCAAGACGATCGTCGAGCATCGTTTCCTCAAGGCGTCACGCTAATCCTCATGAGCATCCGCATCGAGAACGTCTGCAAGCGCTTCAACGACTTCGTGGCGCTCGATCACGTCGACCTCACGATCGCCCCCGGCGAGCTGGTCGCGCTGCTCGGTCCGTCCGGCTCCGGCAAGACCACGCTGCTGCGGGTCATCGCCGGTCTCGAGGTGCCCGACCAGGGTCGCATCTGGTTCGACGACGAGGACGCGACGGGCAAGGACGTGCGCGAACGCGCCGTCGGTTTCGTGTTCCAGCACTACGCGCTGTTCCGGCACATGACCGTGTTCGAGAACGTCGCGTTCGGCCTGCGCGTCAAGCCGAAGAAGCAGCGGCCCAGCGACGCCGTGATCCGCCAGAAGGTCCACGGCCTGCTCGACCTCGTGCAGCTCGACTGGCTCGGCGACCGCTATCCGCATCAGTTGTCGGGCGGCCAGCGGCAGCGCATCGCGCTCGCGCGCGCGCTGGCCATCGAGCCCAAGGTACTGCTGCTCGACGAGCCGTTCGGCGCGCTCGACGCGAAGGTGCGGAAGGACCTGCGGCGCTGGCTGCGCCGCTTGCACGACGAGATCCAGCTGACCAGCGTCTTCGTCACCCACGATCAGGAAGAGGCGCTCGAAGTCGCCGATCGCGTGGTGCTGTTCGACCACGGCCGCGTGGAGCAGGTCGGCAAGCCGGACGAGGTCTACGACCATCCGGCCACGGCCTTCGTGTATGGCTTCCTCGGCCACGCCAACCGCATGCCGAGTCGCGTCCGCGACGGCGTCGCCGAGATCGGCGAAGCGCGCATCGCGTCGCCCGAGTACACCGGCATCGTCGACGCGACCGGCACCGCGTACATCCGCCCGCACGACCTCGACATCGTCGATGACCCGGCGCTCGCGAGCTTCACCGCGAAGGTCGAGCACGTCGTCAAGCTCGGTTCCACGGTGCGCATCGAAGCCAGCGACGTCACCGACGGCAAGCCGCTCGAAGTCGAAGTGCCGCGCGAGCGCTTCGATGAACTTCGCATCGATGTCGGGTCCAACATGTATCTCGCCGTGCGACGCGCCCGTGTGTTCATCGACGCCGCGACGAGGAA
>CAZZWS010000189.1:2413-7805 GCA_964657795.1 Beijerinckiaceae bacterium | reverse complement strand
CCATCAGGAGGCGTTCGTGACCCGCGAGGGCGTTCAGCAGCTGGTCGCCGTCGGGCGCATCAAGGTCGCGTGCGTGTCGCGCGACGCGCTCAAGCCGTCGCCGGTGCCCGAGGCGATCCGGGCGATCTTCGATGCGCGGTAATCCGTTGAGGCCGGTCGCGCGTTGCATCGGATGGATGGCTCCGACCCGGCAACTTTGAACCTCTGTCGTCCGGACCGGTCGACACAGCGGTCCGAGGCCCGCCGTCGCAGTCCGTCTCTTCCTTTCAATCCACCAACGAAGCGCCGATGAACGTCTCGCAGGACATGTCGATCATTTCGCTCGTCACCAACGCGAGCGTGCTCGTCCAGATCGTCCTGGCGCTGCTGCTGCTGGTCTCGGTGATGAGCTGGACGTACATCTTCAAGAAGTACTTCGACGTCAAGCGCGCGCAGCGTCAGACGACGCGCTTCGAGGAGGACTTCTGGTCGGGCGGCGATCTCAACGATCTCTACGGCCGCGTCAACAACCGTCGCGAGCAGGCCGGTGCCCTCGGCCGGGTCTTCGAGGCCGGCATGCGCGAATTCCTCAAGTTCAAGCAGCACAAGAGCGACAGTGGCGCGTCGCAGCTCGACGCGGCCCGTCGTGCGATGCGAGCCGCATTCCAGCGCGAGATGGACGTCCTCGAAGCGCACCTGTCGTTCCTGGCCTCGGTCGGTTCGGTCAGCCCGTACGTGGGCCTGTTCGGAACGGTGTGGGGGATCATGAACGCGTTCCGCAGCCTCGCCAACGTGCAGGCCGCGACGCTCGCGCACGTGGCCCCGGGCATTGCCGAGGCGCTGGTCGCGACCGCCATCGGCCTCTTCGCGGCGATTCCTGCGGTGATCGCGTACAACCGCTTCATCCACGAGACCGATCGGCTGGCCGTGCGCTTCGAGAACTTCATCGAGGAGTTCTCCAACATCCTGCAGAGGCAGGCCCGGTAATGAGTTCCGTCTCACGCGGTTCGATGCGCAGCGGCCGCGGCCGTCGCGCGATGGCCGACATCAACGTCGTGCCGTACATCGACGTGATGCTGGTGCTGCTGATCATCTTCATGGTCGCGGCGCCGCTGACGACGCCGGGCAATATCGACCTGCCGAGCGTGGCGAAGAGTTCGCAGGCCAAGACCGATCCGATCAGCGTGATCGTCAAGGCCGACAAGAGCGTGTCCGTCAAGGACATCAAGAACGGCACCGAGCGCAGCGCGAAGATGAGCGAAGTACCGGGCATCGTCCTGCAGATGCAGGGCGGCGATGCCGACCGGCCCGTCGTGATCTCCGGCGACAAGAAGGTCGAATACGACGCCATCCTGCAGATCATGGACGGGCTCAAGCAGCAGGGCATCCAGCGCGTCGGGCTGGCGGTCCAGCCGCGGACCTGATCTCACGCGATGAGTGCGACCGCCGCGATCCATCGACCCCATGCCGTGCCGCGAGGGAGCGGCAGCGGTCGCGCCATCGTTCTGGCCGTCGCGGTCCACGCGCTGCTCGGTGCGCTGCTGTTCTTGGGGGTCCGCTGGCAAAGCAGTCCGCCGGCCGTGATCCAGGCGGAACTGTGGAGCGCGACACCGCAGACCGCCGCACCGCCGCCGCAGCGCATCCCGCCGCCGCCTAAGGTCGAGGCGCCGACGCCCGAGCCCAAGCCCGCTCCGGAGCCCCCCGTCCCGAAGGCCGATATCGTCGAGCGCGCGCCGCCCAAGGTCGAGCCGAAGAAGAAGGAGCCGGTCAAGGTGGAGGCGCCGAAGCCGGTGCTTAAACCCCTGCCGCAGCCGATCCCGCCGAAGGTCGAGGCCAAGCCGCAGCCGGCGAAGCCGTTGCCGCCGCCGAAGGAAGCGCCGGTGCGACCACCGTCCGACCTCGCATCGATCATGGCTTCGGCCAACGGAGCGCCGACGTCGACCGGCAAGGACCAGCAGACCAGCGGACCGCGCGGTAACGCGGGCTACGCCGCCCGACTGCAGGCAGCCATTCGATCGCAGATGCGTTATCCGGCGAGCGCCACCGGCAATCCTTACGCCATGGTGCGTATCGAGCAATTGCCCAACGGTGAGGTGGTCAACGTGACGGTGACGCGGCCGAGCGGCGTACCGGCCTTCGACGACGCGATCGAACGCGCGATCCGCGCCGCATCGCCATTACCCCGTGACGAGCAGGGCAAGGTGGAGCGGCAGCTCGATCTGCACTACGACATGTACGAGAAGAACTGACTACCGACCCCGATGCATCCATTCGTTTTGGATCAACGAGTCCAGAGGATCGATTACTTAACATGACAACTATTTTTCCGACGACGTGGCGTCGCGCCGTCGCTCACGTCGCCATCGGCGCGCTGACCTTCGTCGCGGCCACCGGTCTCGCGCACGCGCAGCTCACGTTCACGATTTCCGGCACCGGCGGCAACCAGATCCCGATCGCCACGGCCAACTTCGCCGTCAACGGCAATCCGCCGCAGGACATCCCGCAGATCGTTCGCGACGACCTGACGCGCAGCGGACTCTTCAAGAACGTCGACCCGGGCGCGACGCCGATCTCCGAGACCACGCCGATCGTCTACGGCGACTGGAAGTCGCGCGGCGCCGATTACGTCACCACCGGCAGCATCGATCGCCTCGCCGACGGTCGCTACGACGTGCGCTTCAAGCTCTACGACACCGCGGGCCAGAAGGACCTGGCCGGTCTCGCCTTCACGTCGACGCAGCCCAACCTGCGGCTCACCGCGCATCGCATCTCCGACTACATCTACGAGAAGCTGACCGGCGACAAGGGCGTGTTCTCGACGCGCATCGCGTACGTTCTGCGGCAGGGCGCGAAGAACTATCGCCTGCAGGTCGCGGACTCCGACGGCTTCAACCCGCAGGACGCGCTGGTGTCGCTCGAGCCGATCATCTCGCCGACCTGGTCACCGGACGGCACGCGACTGGCCTACGTGTCGTTCGAGGCGAGGAAGCCCGTCATCTACGTGCACTCCATCGCCACCGGCAAGCGGATCCCGGTCGCGAACTTCAAGGGCAGCAACAGCGCGCCGTCGTGGTCGCCCGACGGTCGCCAGCTCGCCATCACGCTGACGCGCGACGGCAACTCGCAGATCTACATGATCAACGCCGACGGCTCCAACGCGCGGCGCATCACGCAGTCGAGCGGCATCGACACCGAAGCCACGTTCGCGCCCGACGGCCAGACGCTCTATTTCACCAGCGACCGTGGCGGCGGCCCGCAGATCTACAGGATGCCGATCAGCGGCGGCGACGTGCAGCGCGTGACGTTCAAGGGCGACTACAACATCAGCGCGCGCGTGTCGCCGGACGGCAAGACGCTGGCCTACATCGCCCGTCGCGGCGGCCGCTTCCAGCTCTACGCGCTCGACCTCACGTCGACGCAGGAAACGTTGCTCACCGATTCGTCGCGCGACGAGTCGCCGAGCTTCGCGCCGAACAGCCGGCAGATCCTCTACGCGACCGAACTCGGCGGGCGCGGCGTGCTGGCCGTGGTCTCGACCGACGGCCGCATCAAGCAGCGCATCACCACGGCACAGGGCGGCGATGTGCGCGAGCCGACCTGGGGGCCTTTCCTTCCGTGACCCGCGACCGTGACGTTGCGTGACCTACCCGTCGTGAGTTTCATGGTCGAGACCGGATGGCGGCTCTCGTCGTGTTCGTGCGCCCGCTTGCGGAAAGCAAGCATGCGCACGAAGTCGGATGCCGTCCGATCGACAGACATCGCAACATCTGCGATACAAACGGTGTAACTCCGGCAACAAGCCGGCACCATCCCTTCCCTCCAGGAGCAACCCCATGAAGCTCGGCATTCGCTACAGCGTGATCGCAGCCACACTCGCCGTCCTCGGCGCCTGCAGTTCCGGTACCAAGCTCGACAACAAGGCGCCGGTCGTCGACAACAGCGGCAGCACGCCGGCCACCAGCGACACCGGTCGCATCCCGACGGTCAACGCCGACGGCGCGCAACTCGACGCGGCCGCCCGCGCGTTGATGGAAAAGAGCATTTTCTTCGACTACGACAGCTTCGCCGTCAAGGACTCGTATCGCTCCACGATCGACGCCAACGGCCGCTTCCTGTCGGCCAACCGTTCGCGCAAGCTGATCATCCAGGGCAACACCGACGAGCGCGGCGGCAGCGAGTACAACCTGGCCCTCGGCCAGAAGCGGGCCGAAGCCGTCCGCAAGCAACTCGCGCTGGTCGGCGTACCAGAAGGTCAGATGGAAGCCGTCAGCCTCGGCAAGGAGAAGCCGCGCAACGACGGTCATGACGAGACCGCCTGGGCCGAGAATCGTCGCGCCGACTTCGTCTATCAGGCGCCGTGATGTTGCGGGGCGGCTCACGCATCGACCGGCGCTCGCGGTCGGTCGTCGCGTTCGCGGCGCCGTTCGCGGCGCTGCCGGCGGCATTATTCGCGGCGTCGCTGATGCTGGCGACCGGCCCGGCGTCCGCCGGTATCTTCGACGACGACGAGGCCCGCAAGGCCATCCTCGACCTGCGCGCCAAGTCGGACGCCAACCAGCGCGACATCGCGAGTCAGCTCGAACTGCAGCGACGCAATCAGGCCGACGTCACGAACCAGATCGACGCGTTGCGGCAGGACATCGCCAGGCTGCGCGGCCAGATCGAGTCGTTGACTAACGACCTGACCAACGAGCAGAAGCGCAACAAGGACTTCTACGTCGACCTCGACGGGCGGCTGCGCAAGGTCGAGCCGCAGCAGGTCACCGTCGACGGCCAGACGGCCACCGTCGACCAGACCGAAGAGAAGGCCTACGACGCCGCGCTGGCGCAGTTCAAGACCAGCGACTTCAAGGGCTCGATCGCGTCGTTCCAGAATTTCCTGACGCGCTACCCGCAGTCGGCTTACGCGCCCGCCGCGCAGTACTGGATCGGCACCGGCCTCTACGCGCAGCGCGACTACAAGGGCGCCATCGCCGCACAGCAGCAGGTGGTTCGCAACTACCCCACCAGCCCGCGCGCGGCCGACGCGCTGCTCAACGTCGCGAGCAGCCAGACCGACATGGGCGACAAGAAGGCGGCCCGTGCCACGCTCGAAGCGTTGATCAAGCAGTTCCCCGACGCGCCTGCAGCGGCGACCGCGCGGGAGCGGATCGTCACGTTGCGTTGATCGCAACGGCAGTCGACATTCGCGAGTGGCGTCGGCCTTTTCGTCTGGCGAAGACCTTCGTTTGACCGAGAGCCCGGCTCTTCCTATAATCGCGCCTCTTTGGGTCGTTAGCTCAGCTGGTAGAGCAGCGGACTTTTAATCCGTTGGTCGTGGGTTCGATCCCCGCACGGCCTACCAATTGACGCAGCACCGAATCACAGCCACACCGAACATCCGCACCGCGCAGTACAGCACGGCAGTACAGCA
>CAZZWS010000189.1:0-2403 GCA_964657795.1 Beijerinckiaceae bacterium | reverse complement strand
ACCGTGGGTCGTTAGCTCAGTTGGTAGAGCAGCGGACTCTTAATCCGTAGGTCGAGTGTTCGAGCCACTCACGGCCCACCATTTAAATCAAGGGGTTAGCAGAGATGCTAACCCCTTTTGTTTTGGCGGGGTCACACCGGGGTCACACTGCCGAACGGCATATACCGGTGACCCTCTTCGGCGGTCGGCTTCAATCGACCATAGCCGTCGACACCGCCGAACTTCAGTGCCGTTCGTGCTTCTACGCGCGAAAATGATCTGCAAGCGGATAGGCGTCCCGGCGCTGCTTATTCGCCCACTCGTCGAGGTCGCAACGCAGGTAGCGCACCGCAGCGCCGAACTTGAAATACGGGATCTGACGACGTCCAGTTCTGTCCTGCTCAAGAAATTGCCTCGACACGCCGAGGTATGCAGCCGCCTCGACGGTCGAGATGTAGGTCGTTAGCGGAGGATGGCGTTCCACGGCTGATTGGCGAAACGGGACGGTGCCTCGGCGGTGCTCGATCTCATGCCTCTGCAGACTGCTCGTCTTGGTCCACACCGGCAGAGCGACGAAAATGCTCAATCGCTTTTCTGGCGACGCCGATCTCTTCTGGGGACCACGTGAACATCCCAGCTTCCGTCACGCGCTCGATTTCAGCTGGCACCGGGCGATTCTTACGGGCCAACGCCAGCTTGTCGACCGCCTCGCGGAACGACTTCTGCAGTGCCTCGCATTGCGACGACTTCCTGAAGTAGGTCAGGAGCTGCTTCTTCGTTGTTGCGAAGACCTCCGGGCTGCCTGCTGCGAGGATCTCGAGGAGGGCCGCTTTCTCCGACGTTAGCGATTTGGGGTTGTTCCGGCCTGCATCGTTGATGTCGGACATGAACGCTTTGACGTCCCACGTGCTGACTGGTGAGTTTGTTTTCGTATGAGTCATGATCAGATGAAAGTTGTTAATGGAGCCTTCATCGTCAAGCGGAAATATCTAATCGACCTAGCAATTTGCGAGTTCGATTGGACGGAATGCAACAGGCACCTTCAAAGAATTATCGTCATGCTAATCATGGCGTTGCATTTGTCTCGCCAAACTATCCATCACGAGAATTTGCTTGGATTCCGTGTCGGGTGGCGGCTCGCCGGAAGGTCCGTCAGCGTTGTATGACGCCTTCACTGTCGCCGCCACTTGACGCTCAGCCCCATCAGACGTTCGAACCTCCGAAGGTGGCGCTCGAAGTCGACCAACTGCCCATCGAGCGCGCCAGTCGCCTTGAGATCGTCGAGATTGATCTGACGTCTCCCCGCCAGTGCCAACCGGGCGACCAACGCATGGCACAGACGAACGATTTCGCGTGGCGAGAACGTGCGCATGACGTCGCAGTGGGCGATCGCGAGTTCGGTGTCGAGATCGAGTTCCGGAAATTTCTCGACCTCGTCCCGGTACAGCGTCCTGACCAGTCGGCGCGCCGCGACGGCATCCAGCGGCGCGATGTCGAACCGCTGCATCCGTGAACGCAGCGGCGCGGCGATCTGCATGGCTTCGTTGGACGTGAGGATCCAGATGACGCGGCTGGTGTCGAGCCTGAGTGCGGGGAACGACAGATCCGACCATGTGCGTGCCGTCTCGCGTTCGAGAAGACCATAGAGCGCCTTGTCGGCGCGGTAGTACTCGCTACCGCCGGCCTTGTCGATCTCGTCGAGCAGCACCACCGGATTGATGTGATCGCCATCGATCAATCGGTCGAAAAGCCGGCCGGGTTGCGTGTTCGACCAGAATTCGGCCGACCCGGCCAGCGCGCTCGAAGACTGGGCCGTCTCCATCGAGATGCGCAAGAAGCTGGTGTCGAAGAATTTCGCCAACCGCTCGGCGAAGTAAGTCTTGCCGCAGCCCGGCGGACCGTTCAGCAGCAACGGCGGGATGGCGATGCTGGACGCGTTACCGCGCTTCTCCGCCAATGTCAGTTCCCCTTCGATGACATCGATCACACGGCCGAAATTCGTGAACGACTCGCGCAACGACGCAAGGGGCGCCTTCCAGTCGCGGGGCAGGTTGTTCTTCCGGTACGACCCGCGCGCGGCGATGTGCTCGATCAACGCGATCCGGTTCTTCGTCTTGTCCCGATCGGCGCTCGCGATGGTCTTCGCCTTGCGGTACGCATCGCGCAACTCGTCCTGATCGAAGAGTCGCGAGAGGTTGTCGTCGAAGACGCTGAAGTGATAGCTGAACACCAAGTCGTCACCGGGCTTGCTCGGCGTCTTGGACTCCCGCTTGGCCGCTTCCTGTGCATCATGCTCATCCTGCCGCTTCTGTCTGGCTTCCGCCTCGCGCGCGTTGACCTCGGCCGTCATCGCGTTCATCACGGCATTCGGCAACGTCAGCGACAGGAACCATCGCGGTCCCAACTGATTGAACTGCTCGACCT
>CAZZWS010000188.1:0-7818 GCA_964657795.1 Beijerinckiaceae bacterium | reverse complement strand
GAGGTCGGCGACGGCAAGGGCGGCGACGGCTTCGTGTCGTTCATCGCGGCCATCTCGATGGCCGGCATTGCGCTCGGCGTCGCCGCGCTGATCGTCGTGCTCTCCGTGATGAACGGCTTCCAGAAGGAAGTCCGCGACCGCATGCTGTCGGTGCTCGCGCACGTGGAGGTCTACAACCCCGACACCGGCATCCCGGACTGGCACGCGCTCGCGGCCCAGACCGAACGCATTCCCGAGGTCAAGGCTGCGGCGCCCTACGTACAGGGCCAGGGCATGATCACCCGTGACGACGTGGTGCGCGGCGTGTTGATCCGCGGCGTCGAGCCAGCCGAGGAAGCGAAAGTCTCGGACCTCGCGACCGAGATGAAGTCCGGCAGACTGAGCGATCTCACGGCCGGCAGCTTCGGCATCGTGCTCGGCTCCGAGCTCGCGCGATCGTTCGGCGTGCGACCCGGCGACAAGGTCAACGTGCTGGCGCCGCAGGCCACGTTCACGCCGGCCGGACCGATCCCGCGGATGAAGACGTTCACCGTCGTCGGGATCTTCGAGAGCGGCCATTACGAATACGACAGCACGCTGGCGCTGATCGACATCGACGACGCCGACAAGCTCTATCGCCAGCAGAACTACACCGGCATCCGGCTCAAGCTGCACGACATGCAGGCCGCGCCGGCGGTCACGCGGCAGCTCGTGCGGACGCTGAACCAGGACGTGCTGGTGCGCGACTGGACCACGCAGAACCGTAGCTGGTTCGCGGCGGTCCAGCTCGAGAAGCGGATGATGTTCATCATCCTCGCGCTGATCATCGCGGTGGCCGCGTTCAACCTCGTGTCGTCGCTGGTGATGAGCGTGCGCGACAAGGAGGCCGACATCGCGATCCTCCGCACGCTCGGCGCCGCGCCGAAGTCGGTGATGGCGATCTTCATCGTGCAGGGCGCGTTGATCGGGCTGCTCGGCTGCCTGGTGGGCGTGGCGCTCGGCATCGTCATCGCGTTCAACGTCGGCAGCATCGTAGGCGCCATCGAGCACGTGTTCCACGTCGCGTTCCTGCCGCAGAACATCTACTTCGTCAGTGAGCTGCCGAGCGACCTGCAGTGGTCCGACGTGATCACGATCGGCTGCGTGTCGGTCTTGCTGTCGCTGCTCGCGACGCTCTATCCGAGCTGGCGGGCGGCGCGCATCGAACCGGCGCAGGCGTTGCGTTATGAGTGAACTGCGGAGTGACGTCCCGGTCGGTACGCCGGTCCTGAAAAGCGAGGCGCTGGCCAAGTCGTTCGGCAGCGGCGACGGCGCTGTCCACGTGCTGCGCGACGTGACGCTCGCGATCCACGCGGCCGAGACGGTCGCGATCGTCGGTGCGTCGGGCTCCGGCAAGAGCACGCTGCTGCATCTGCTCGGCGGCCTCGACACGCCGACGTCGGGCCGCGTGGCGATCGACGGCCGCGACTTCTCGTCGCTGTCCGAAGTCGCGCGCGGCACGGTCCGCAACCAGCGCCTCGGCTTCGTGTATCAGTTCCATCATCTGCTGCCGGAGTTCAGTGCCCTCGACAACGTCGCGATGCCGCTGCGCATCCGTCGCGAGCCCAGCGACGTGGCACGCAAGACCGCGGCCGAGATCCTGACCCGCGTCGGCCTGTCGCATCGGCTGCATCACCGGCCCGGTGAGCTATCCGGCGGCGAACGCCAGCGCGCGGCGCTGGCCCGCGCGCTGGTCACGCGACCGGCCTGCGTGCTGGCGGACGAGCCGACCGGCAACCTCGACCGCGGCACGGCGGCGGAAGTGTTCGCGCTGATGATGGAGTTGAACGCGAACTTCGGGACCAGCTTCGTGGTGGTGACGCACGATCTGGGGCTGGCGGAGAAGATGGGCAGGACGTTGGCGTTGACGGATGGAGTGTTGGCAACAGCAAGCTAGCACCGCATCCAGCTTCGTCGTTCCCGCGAAGGCGGGAATCCAGCGGCGTCGTGCAGGACCTCGTCTCCCAATCACGTCGTCCCGGCGCAGGCCGGGACCCAGGTTTCTCCGATGTCCTGCGTGTCCTGCTCAACGGCAAACGACGCTGGGTTCCCGCCTTCGCGGGAACGACGAAATGCAAGCGGTACGAACGTCGCCGCTGTGCCGCCGAGACAGCGTCATTTCAAGCTGTCCCTTGCCGGCATCGACGCGGTCAGGCGATCGATGCGCACCGTCGCATCGATGCGCACCCCGGGTACGTAAAGAGGTCCGGGCTCCAGCGCGTAGACCTTGCTGCCACCCGTGCCGGTCCCGCTGTGTTCGCCGCCCTTCGTCTCGATCCCGATGGTGAACACCGGCACTTCCGCGGCGATGACCTGGCCCATCGGTCGGTAGGTCAGAAACATCGGATTGTTCGATTGATCCTCGAGGGTCGACGTGTGCGTATACCCGGATAAAACGACGACGACGTAGGGTCGGTACTCAACCATCGCACGGAGGACGTTGTGGGCCATCGCTTCATTGCCGACGCGATTCAACGTTGCGTTGTCCGCTGGGGCGACCCGGGCAGCGACGGCACTCGTCATTGGTACATCGAGGTTCTCGTTGCCGTTGATGGCGAGGAGACCGACCGGTTGACCTTGAAGACGAAGGCGCCGCATCGAATCGACCAGTTCATACATCGCCTCGCTACCGCGCCCGTCCGAGTATTTCCGCCAGTCGATGCCTTGTAGCAGAGCCGCTCTCGCTTCTTCATCACCGCTCGAAACCACATAGCGATTCAACGAGGCTTGCTGCTCGCCGCTATGTTCAAGACCGAGAACGACCAAGCGACCGGCACGCAGCAGGCTGCAGACCAGCCCGGCCGTGAAGCGGGGAATCTCTCGCGTGCCATGCGCTTCGCCGATGAGGATCACCGATGCGTCGATCTTCGTGACGTCGACTTCGGTCTGCGGCACGCAGTCCGGTTCGGTAGCGCCGGCCGGGGACGTGCCCATCGACAACGTGAAGAATGCGACCGCGGCGATGGGCGACATGCGCATGCGAAGGCTCCCTGAAAATGACGAGGATTACGCGGGCTCGGCCAGGCCCTGTCAATCACCAGGAGTCATTCGAATGGTCGATGCGCCATCGCACATGAGCGAACACGCTGCGGCATGCGCATCCACTTCGATTCCTCCACGCCCGGCGGCACGTGCGGCTTCCAGCATGTGCAATGCGACAATCGACCCATGTCGGCGCCGCCTTTCCTCATCGACACCCACTGCCATCTCGACGCGGCGGAATTCGATCGCGATCGTGACGACGTGCGGGCGACCGCCGTGGCCGAAGGGATCGGCAGCATCGTCATTCCGGCCGTCGCGTTGTCCAACTTCGACGCGGTCGCGCGGCTCGCGCATGGCACCGTCGGAGGCGGCTACGCTCTTGGCATCCATCCGCTGCTGACGCCGCTCGCGGCGCGCGAGGACATCGGCGCGTTGCGACGCGCCGTCGAGGCCGCGCTCGACGATCCGCGCTTCGTGGCCATCGGCGAGATCGGCCTCGATCTGTTCGTGCCGTCGCTGACCACGCCCGAGGCCGTCGAACGGCAGACCTGGTTCTTCGATGAGCAACTGAGGGTCGCGCGCGACTTCGATCTGCCGGTCCTGCTGCATGTGCGCCGCGCGCAGGATCAGGTACTCGCGGGTTTGCGGCGCGTTCGTCGCGGACGCATGGGCGACGCGACCGGCATCGCGCACGCGTTCAACGGCAGTCGCCAGCAGGCCGACCACTACGTCGCTCTCGGCTTCCGGCTCGGCTTCGGGGGCGCGTGCACGTTCGAGCGTGCGCTGCGCATCCGCGCCCTCGCGCGCGACCTGCCGCTCGAGGCCATCGTGCTCGAAACCGATGCGCCGGACATCTCGCCGACCTGGCTGCGTGACGACCAGGGCCATCTGCGTCGCAACGCGCCCGCCGAGCTGCGCCGCATCGCCGAGACCATCGCGGCGTTGCGCGGGACGAGTCTCGCAATGCTCGCCGCCGCGACGACGCACAACGCGTGCGCCGCACTTCCGCGTCTGTCCGAGTCGTTCGTCGACGTTCCGCTGGCGGCCAGGCACTGACGACCGCGTCCCGAGATCGCGGCGGGCGCCGTGCGACTCGCATGCCTCGCGTTCGTCGCGGGCGCCTGGTGGCTGCAGCAGCAGGCAGGCTTGCCGGATGAGCGGATGCTGGCCGCATGGAGCGTGGCGGCGCTGGTAATGACGCTGGTCGCGGATGTCGTGGCCGGACGTCTGGCTGCGAATCGTCACCAACGACTTCGAGCGGTCGACGACGATGTCGCTCCCCGCATCGCGACGGTCGACGGGCGAGCCGGCGATGGTGCGGTCGGCGCCGAAGGGCATCGACGCTCGAAGCCCGTGGTCGAACGCAGTCGCTACCCGTTGGTCGCGGCACGCTGGACCGCGACGTTTGGAATCGTCCTCGTCGCCGTACTGACGGGCTTCCTTTGGGCGACCTGGCGTGCCGACGTCCGAATGGCCGACGCGCTACCGCACGCGCTCGAGAATCGCGATGTCGTCGTGGTCGGCGAGGTCGCGGTGCTCCCGGCGGTCGAGCCGCGCGGCACGCGCTTCGAGTTCACCGTGACGCGGGTGCTGTCACGCGACGACGACGGCAGGCCGCTCGCGGTTCCCGCGCACCTCGCCCTCGGCTGGTACCGACCGGGGCATGGCGGCGCGACGGGCAGCGCAGCCGTCCCCGAGTTGAAGCCGGGCCAACGCTGGCGGCTCACGGTCCGGCTCAAGCGACCGCACGGCAGCGCCAATCCGTACGGCTTCGACTATGAATACTGGTTGCTCGAAGAAGGATTGCGGGCCACCGGCTACGTGCGCCCGGGGGTCGATGCGAACGATGCCGAAGGCGACGAAGAGAACGACGACGGCACCTCCGCAGGCGACCGGTCGAACGCCGGATCAACCTCCACGCGCAAGCTCGCCGACTTCGTCTGGTCCGCCAACAACGTCGTCGAACGCACCCGCGCGCTGCTCCGTGATCGCGTGACGACCGTGCTGGCCGACGGCGGTGACATCCGTGTCAACGCGCCATACGCCGGCGTCATCGTCGCACTCGTCGTCGGCGATCAGCGCGCCATCGCGCAGTCGGACTGGACGGTCTTCAACCGCACCGGCATCGGCCACCTCGTGTCGATCTCCGGCCTCCACGTCAGCATGCTCGCCGCGCTCGGCGCGTGGCTCGTGTTCCGGGCGTGGCAGCTTCGACCCGGCTGGTGTGCGCGGCTGCCCGCGCACAAGGCGGCCGCGGCAGCAGGCACGACCGTCGCCTTGATCTACTGCCTGCTCGCGGGCTTCGGCGTGCCGGCACAACGGACGCTGTACATGATCGGCACCGTCGGCTTCGCACTGTGGACGGGCCGCCTGAGTTCGGTGTCGCGCGTGCTGTGCATCGCGCTCGTCATCGTCGTCGTGATCGATCCGTGGGCCGTGACCGGGTCGGGCTTCTGGCTGTCGTTTGCGGCCGTCGCATCGATCTTCTACGTGTCCGCGGGCCGCCTCGCGTACGACGTGTCACAGGCGTCGCGATGGCGAAGAATCGGGGCCGCGATCAAGGCCGCGTCGCGCGTGCAGTGGGCCGTCACGCTCGCGTTGACGCCGCTGACGCTGCTGTTCTTCTATCAGGCGTCGATCGTCAGCCCGCTCGCCAACGCGATCGCGATCCCGCTGGTCAGCTTCGTGGTGACGCCTCTCGCCCTGGCCGGTGCGGTGCTTCCGGGCTTCATCGGCGCGTGGATGCTGCACGGTGCGCACGGCCTGGTCGCGCTGCTCGCCGTCTTCCTGCAATGGCTGAGCGGCTCGTCGATCGCAGTGTGGTCGGGCGCTGCGCCGGGCACGTGGGCCTTCGTCGCGGCCATGATCGGCGTGACATGGTGGCTGGCGCCGCGTGGAGTCCGCGGTCGCTGGACCGGCGCGTTGTGGATGCTGCCGCTGTTCACGGCAACGCTCGATCGCCCGCCCGCAGGCAGCGTCCGGCTGACCGCGCTCGACATCGGCCAGGGCACGTCGGTGGCCATCGAGACGCACGGGACCGATGTGCTGTACGACACCGGTCCGGAATACGGGCCCGGCAACGATGCCGGCAACCGCATCATCGTGCCGTATCTCCGCGCCCGGGGCATCGACCATCTCGACACGATGGTGGTCTCGCACAAGGACAACGATCACTCGGGCGGCGCGTTGTCGGTCCTCGCGGCAATGCCCGTCACCGAGGTGCGCAGCTCGCTGGCATTCGCGAGTCCGATCGTCGTCGCATCGCCCAATCACCATCGCTGCACCGTCGGGCAGTCGTGGGTCAGTGACGGCGTGCGCTTCGACCTGCTCGCACCGCCGTCCGACGTCTATGTGGCGCGCGAAGGCAAGCCCGCTGCGAAACCCAACGCACACAGCTGCGTGCTGCGCGTCGAGGCCGCCGGACACGTGATGCTGTTGACCGCCGACATCGAGAAGCGCGACGAGGGCACGCTCGTCGAACGCATGCCGGCCCTGCTCGCGAGCGACGTGCTGCTCGTGCCGCATCACGGCAGCCGCACGTCGTCGACCGACGGCTTCCTCGACGCCGTTCATCCGTCGCTCGCGATCGTGCAGGCCGGCTATCTCAACCGCTTCGCGCATCCGCGGCCGGACGTGCTGGCGCGTTACGACGCGCACGGCATCCCGGTGCTGCGCAACGACCGCGACGGGGCGATCACCGTCGTGATGGGGCCTGCCGGGATCACGATCGACCGGTATCGCGAGAGCCATCGACGATACTGGTACGACCGGTGAATCGCCACGTGCAGGAAGGGTACCCACGCGCTGGACGGCCACCGGTGAAGGCACGGCGTGGCGCCATCGCGGTCGATGTAAAGACTCTTTACGAATCGGCCCGGTCAGATGTCCGGGCTCACGCGTCCGGCATGGCCCCGCGTTCGATCTCCAGGCCCGCCCAGCGCCTGATCCCCGGCACGTCGACGCCTACCAGCGCCAGCGCCCGCGCCACCGTGTCGTCGACGAGGTCGGCAATGGTCTTCGGATGCTGGTAGAACGCCGGCACCGGCGGCATGACGATCCCGCCCATCTCCGTCACCGCGACCATGTTGCGCAGGTGCGCGAGATGCAGCGGCGTCTCGCGGGCCAGCAGCACCAACCGGCGCCGTTCCTTGAGCATCACGTCGGCCGCGCGCACGACGAGGTTGTCCGCATAACCCTGCGCGATGGCGGCCAGCGTCTTCATCGAACACGGCGCGACGATCATGCCGTCGGCCTCGAAGGAGCCGCTCGCGATCGAAGCGCCGATGTCCCTGATGCCGTGCGCGACCGAAGCCTTCGCCTCGATGTCGGCACGCTTCAGGTCCAGTTCCTGCAACGCCGTCAGCGCGCCCGAGGCCGAGACGACGACGTGGGTCTCGATGTCCGGGATGCCCGCGAGGACGTCGAGCAGCCGTACGCCGTAGATGGCGCCGCTGGCGCCGGTGATGGCGACGACGATGCGTTTCATCGTGATCCGCGGCAGCGGACGATCATGCCGACGCCCGAACAGGCGCGGCCACTCCGTTGCGGCGATAGGCCCACACCAGCACGCCGATCCCGAACAGCACCATCGGCAGCGACAGCCACTGACCCATCGACAGGCCGAACGTCAGCAGGCCTAGGAAGTCGTCGGGCTCGCGCGTGAACTCCACGCAGAAGCGGGCGATGCCGTAGCCGATCAGGAAGACACCCGACACGGCGGCGAGAGGCCGCGGCTTCCGCGCGAAGATCCATACGAGCAGGAACAGCAGCACGCCTTCGCCGAGCACTTCGTACAGTTGCGACGGATGACGCGGCAGC
>CAZZWS010000187.1:1942-8070 GCA_964657795.1 Beijerinckiaceae bacterium | reverse complement strand
AGGACGCGAAGGCCGATGCCAAGGATGCGAAGCCGGCCACGACGTCCGAGCCGCTGAAGAAGGAAGAGCTCGAACAGATCACGGCGCTGGCCCGCGAGGCGCTCGGCTTCGACGAGAAGCGTGGCGATTCGCTGAACCTCGTCAACGCGTCGTTCACGCAACCCGAAGTGTTGCCGCCGACCGACGTGCCGATCTGGAAGGACCCGGACAACCTGTCGACGGCCAAGGATGTCGGCAAGAACGTGGGCTTCGCGCTGATCGCCGCCTACCTGCTGTTCGGCGTGCTGCGTCCCGCGATCCGCCGCGTCACGGCGTCGACCGCGAGCAGCGAGCCGACCACTACGCCCGTCACGCAGCAGTCCATCGAGGCCACGCCGCAGCCCGCCCTCGCCTACCCGGAACATCTGCAGCGCGCCCGTGAACTGGCGCGCAGCGATCCGAAGGCGATCGCCGGTCTGGTCCGCAACTGGGTGGCCGCCGAATGAGCGATGTCGGCATCGAAGACAGCGCGATCCTCATGCTCGCCATCGGCGAGGACGAGGCCGCCGAGGTCTTCCGTCATCTCGGCGCGTCCGAAGTCGCGCGGCTCAGCGAGGCGATGGCCAAGCTCGGCAACGTCTCGCGCGACCGATTGACGACGATGCTCGAACGCTTCACCGGCGCGTCGGCCGACCAGCCCGCCATCGACGCCGGCGCCGACAACTACGTGCGCGCGGTGCTCAACAAATCGCTGGGTCCCGACAAGGCCCGCGTGCTGTGCGACCGCATCCTGAAGGAGGATCGTTCGAGCGGCATCGACGGCCTGAAGCTGATGGACGCGGAGAGTGTCGCAGACCTGATCAAGGGCGAACATCCGCAGATCATCGCGTCGATCCTCGCGCATCTCGACCGGGGCCAGGCTTCATCCGTCATCGCGGCGCTCGGCGACGAGAACCTGCAGGGCCAGGTGATCTATCGCATCGCGACGCTCGACGGCATCCAGCCGCAGGCGATGCGCGAACTGGACCATGCGCTCGAGAAGCTGGTCGCGAGCGGCGGTCGCGTCAAGCGGTCGGATGTGGGCGGGGTGCGCGCGGCGGCAGAGATCCTGAACCAGGTCGGTCCGGGCGCCGAGGCCATCATCATCGAGAACCTGCGATCGAGCAATCCGGAGCTGGCCGACCAGATCATGGATGCGATGGTGATCTTCGACAACATCCTCGACATCGACGATCGCGGCGTTCAACTGCTGCTGCGCGAAGTGCAGTCCGAGTCGCTGATCATCGCGTTGAAGGGCGCGTCGGAAGAGCTGCGCACGAAGATCTTCAAGAACATGTCGTCGCGCGCGGCCGAGATGATGAAGGAAGACCTCGAAGGCAAGGGACCGGTGCGGCTGTCCGAGGTCGAGGCCGAGCAGAAGGCCATCCTGAAGACGGTGCGCCGCCTCGCGGACGACGGCCAGATCCAGCTCGGCGGCAAGGGAGGCGACGATGGCTTCGTCTGAGCGCGCGCCGTCGCCACCGCAGGCCGGCTCCGATCGGGTGATCGCCGCGGACCGCGTGGTCGGCCTGCAGCGCTGGACGATCGGCGGCTTCGATGCGGTCGACAACAACCGGCCCGTCGAGGCGGCACGCGTGAGGGCCGAGCACCTGCCGACCGTCGACGAGGTCGCGGACATCGAACGCCAGGCGCGCGAGGAAGGCCATCGCGCCGGCCTCGCGGAAGCGCGTGAAGGCAACCAGCGCGTGGCCCAGTTGCTGAGCAGCGTCGGCACCTCGGTCGCACGGATGGAGCGCGAGATGGCGCAGTCGCTCGTCAAGCTGGCGATCGATCTCGCGCGGCAGGTCGTGCGCGAGAGCATCGCGGCCCGACCCGAGATGCTGGTCCCCGTCGTCACCGAAGCCTTGTCCGGACTCGCCCGCAGCGCCGACCCGGGCGGCCTCTACGTCAACCCGGCCGACCTCGCACTGGTCGAGGAACGGCTCGGCGATGCGCTCGCGCACGGCGGCTGGAAGCCCTTTGCCGACGAACGCGTCGAACGCGGCGGCTGCCGCCTCGAATTCACCGGTGGTCAGGTCGACGCCACCGTCGCCACACGCTGGGCGCGTGTGATGTCCCAACTGGAGCGCAACGATGCCTGGCTCGACTGATCAAAACGCCGGCGCCATCGTCTCCGGCCTCGGCCTGGGCCTCACCGAGCCCAGCGGCGACTCCTTCGCCGGCTGGAACCGCTATCTCGCCGACTGCGGCATCGCGACGCAGGGCATCGATCCGATCCAGCGTCAGGGCCGTCTCGTGCGCATCTCCGGACTCGTGATGGAGGCCGCCGGCCTGCGGCTGCCGATCGGCAGCACGTGCCTCGTCGAGCAGCCCGGCCAGCGGCCGACCGAGGCCGAGGTGGTGGGCTTCGCCGGCGACCGCATCTTCCTGATGCCGACGACCGACATCCACGGACTCGCGCCGGGCGCGAAGGTCTCGGCGATCGATCCGCGGCCGCCGGCGCCGTCGTTCGGAACCAAGCTCAAGGTCTGGCGCCGCAGCGAGGACAAGGCCCGCAAGATGCCGGTCGGCAGCGGCCTGCTCGGCCGTGTCCTCGATGGCGCGGGTCGACCGCTCGACAAGCTCGGACCGCTGGTCTACGAAGCCGAGGCGCCGATCGCGAGCCGGCCGTTGAACCCGATCGATCGCGAGCCGATCTCGCGGACGCTCGACGTCGGCGTACGCGCCATCAACGCATTGCTCACCGTCGGCTGCGGCCAGCGCATGGGCCTGTTCGCGGGCAGCGGCGTCGGCAAGAGCGTGCTGCTCGGCATGATGGCGCGCTACACGAAGGCCGACGTCATCGTGGTCGGGCTGATCGGCGAACGCGGCCGCGAGGTCAAGGAATTCATCGAACAGATCCTCGGCGAAGAGGGGCTGCGTCGCTCGGTCGTGGTGGCCGCGCCGGCCGATACGCCGCCGCTGATGCGACTGCACGGCGCGGCCTACGCGACGACCATCGCCGAGTACTTCCGCGATCAGGGCAAGAACGTGCTGCTGATCATGGACTCGCTGACGCGCTACGCGATGGCCCAGCGCGAGATCGCGCTCGCCATCCACGAGCCGCCGGCGACCAAGGGCTATCCGCCGTCGGTGTTCGCGAAGCTGCCGCAGCTCGTCGAGCGCGCCGGCAACGGGGTCGCCGGTGGCGGCTCGATCACCGCGTTCTACACGGTGCTGACGGAAGGCGACGACCAGCAGGACCCGATCGCCGACGCGGCGCGCGCCATCCTCGACGGCCACATCGTGCTGTCGCGCGACCTCGCCGACCAGGGCCACTACCCGGCCATCGACATCGAGCAGTCGGTCAGCCGCGCGATCCATTCGCTGGTGGACGACCTCACGCTCGACCGCGTCAAGAAGTTCAAGCAGCTCTACGCGCGGTACAGCCGCAACCGCGACCTGGTCAACATCGGGGCGTACGCACCGGGCAGCGATCCGGTGCTCGACAAGGCCATCGCGCTGCATCCGCGGATGGAAGCCTTCCTGCAGCAGAACATGCGCGAAAGCATCAGCTTCGGCACAAGCGCCGCCGAGCTCGCCCAGATCGTCGCCTGACCCGACGGGACCTTTCTCAAGCGTCGTCACCACCGCCATGCCAGAAGCCAGACAACTCAATTTCCTCGAAAAGCTCGCCGCCGACAAGAGCGAACTCCAGGCCGTGCAACTCGCAAAGGCGCGAGCCTCGCTCAACCAGGCCGAGGACCAGCTCGTGCTGCTGAAGCGCTACGAGTCGGGCTATCACGACCAGCTCACCGACAAGCTCGAGGACGCGGTCACGGTCGACACGTTGCGCGGCCATCACCGCTTCATGCAGAACGTCGCGAACGCCATCCGTCAGCAGGAACTCGAGGTCGCCCGACGCCGCGCCAACTGCGAGGCCGTGCAGCGCGTATGGCAGGAGACGGAACGTCGTCGCCAGGGCTTCCGCGTGATGGCCGAACAGGCCGATCGTGTCGAGCGCCGCAAGGACGAAAGACGGCTGCAGAAGACCAGCGACGAGTTCGCGTCGCGCAACATCGCCCAGAGCCACAGCGGCTCTTGAGCCCCATCCGATCAGGACCATCGTCATGAACATCGTGTCAGCGACCTCCAGCGCATCGTCGATCACCTTGCCGGCCACCATGCCGACCGCTCCGACGCCCCCGGTCGTCAGTCCCGACCGGCCGATGACCGGCCACATCCTTCCAGACCCGGGCGGGAGCGACGTGCCGGTCGCCAACGGCGCGACGTCGGCGCCCGGCTTCGGATCGCTGCTGTCGAAGCACCTCGACGATGCGCTGAGCGACGCTGCCACCACCGCCACCACTGCCACCGTCGTTCAGCCCGGGAACGTGGCCCCCGAGCTTAAAGTTCGCGCCGTCGATATTTCCGGCAACGACCCGATCGACGAGCGCCCGCAGGACACGGAGGGCACGGTCGAAGCGGATGCGCCGGCGGTCAACGCGAAGAGCGGCTTCGGCGTCGCCGTGCCGCTGGACCTGTTTCCGACGTTGGCGACCGCATCGGCTTCCGCGACGACGACCTCCGGCTCCGCGACCGGCGCATTGCAGGGCGCTCGTGACGGCGCATCGCGAAAGGGTCGGCTCGACGACGATCGCACGCAGGACGGCGATGCCGGCAGCGACCTCGCCGCACAGCTCGCCCTGGCCTCGCAGTGGACCGGCGTCGCGCAGCCGGTCGCCGCGACCCCGCAGGGCGCGGCCGTGAACACCGCCGTGGCCGCGACCGCGACCGCCGTGACCGCCGCATCTCAAGGCGGCTTCGACGTGAAGTCCCTGCCCGGCAAGGACCGCACGACGCCGGGCAAGGACGATGCGGCGCAAGCACGCCGGCTTCCCATCACCGCCGATGCGGGCGCCACGACAGCGGCGCCCACGCCATCCACCGACACGTCGAACGGCGACACGCGTCAGCGCGACGACCGGGCGCCGACCGGCAATCCGCTCGTCGCCGCGGCGAAGGACGATGACGCCAAGACGCGGAGTGACGTGGCGCTCGCCGCACTCGACGCGGCGTCGCTCGCCGGCGCCGGCACGACGACGCAAGTCGACACCACGGCCAACGGCGATGCCTTCGCGCTGCGCCTCGCGGCCCACGTGTCGAACGTCGGTGGCGCCACCGGCGCGACGAGCACGACAGCGGTGGCGTCCGCATCGTCCGCATCGTCGTCGCCGGCGGCGTTCGCGTTCGTGAAGGAGCCGGTCGGTTCGCCCGCGTGGTCGCACGAGGTCGGCCAGGCCACGCTGCGGATGGCCGCCAACGACCTGCAGTCGGCGTCGATTCGTCTCAACCCCGAACACCTCGGCCCGCTGGACGTGCAGGTGCGGGTCGACAATGGCGTCGCGCACCTGGCGTTCAGCGCGACCCACGTCGATACGCGCCAGGCGCTCGAAGCGTCGCGCGGCACGCTCGACCAGCTCTTCACGAGTCAGGGATTGAAGATGGGCGACGTGTCGGTCGGCGCCGGGTCGAGCGGTGGATCGAACGACGGCTCCACCGCGCGCGGCGACGCATCCGCGGACGCATCGCGTCGGGACGGCGGCAATCGCTGGAGCGGCGACGATGCCGGCTCGGCCGGCGACGCGACGGTCACGACCGTCACGAGCCGCATCGCGCGCGCACTGGGTCTCGTCGACACGTTCGCCTGACGCATTCGCCGGCCACGTCGGCGGGCGTCGGCCCGCTGATGCACGAGCCCGGCACGGCGCGGGACGCCATTCGGGAGCCTGTCGCCGCCGTTCGTCCGCAGGCTTTCGCAAAGGTCCGAGCAGGCTCCGTTTCGGCGGTCTGTTCCGCGCATCGGCGGCAGCGGCCGCTTTCGATAATGCATTCCATCGAACGGAGTCGCACGACAGGCGACCCGGCCGGGCGGTGACGCCCGGCATTTCGATGCGCGACCCGCACGCAGATCCGACCTCCGAACCGAGACCCGACCCATGTCCTCCGCCGCCGCCCTCCCCGCCGAAGCAGCTCCCAAAGGCAAGAGCAAGCTTCTCCTCATCCTCGTCGTCGTCTTCGCGCTGCTCGCCGGCGGCGGAGGCGGCGCGGCGTGGTTCTTCCATCAGAAAGCGGCCGCCGCAGCCGCCGAGGCAGCGGCCTCCGACGAA
>CAZZWS010000187.1:0-1932 GCA_964657795.1 Beijerinckiaceae bacterium | reverse complement strand
GCAAGCCCGCGAAGAAGGCCGAGAGCGGCAAGCCGCCCGTGTTCGACCCGCTCGAAAACTTCGTGGTCAACCTCGCCGGCGGCGACCACTTCATGCAGCTCGGCATCGTGTTGCAGGTCAAGGACGAGGAGACCGCCGAGAAGGTCAAGAGCTATCTGCCGCAGATCCGCAATCGCATCCTGCTGACGCTGTCCGCGAAAACCGTCGAAGACCTGCAGACCCCGGAAGGCAAGAAGAAGCTGATCGACGAGGTCCTCGTCGATGCCCGCGAGCCGCTGCATGCCGAAGGCGAGAACGTCCAGGCCGTGCTGCTCGGCTCGATGTTGATCCAGTAAGCGACACGTCACTGCACTCACGCGACGCATCACTCCACCCAGACCTCCATGTCCGAAGCCCAGCTCTCACAGGACGAGATCGACGCGCTGCTCGACGGCGTGGCGCCGGAAGCCGAGGACGACACGCCGGCCTGGGCGACCCGCGGCGCCTCGACCCGCAACGTGCTCGACGGCATCGGCGCCGTCACCGGATCGTTCGACGTCGCCAACGCGGGCCGCTTCAACAACGGTCGCCTGCCGACGCTGGCGCTGGTCAACGAACGCTTCATCGAGACGTTCGACAAGTCGTTGCAGCAGTTCACCGGCCGGGCCTGCACGGTCACCGCGGAGCCCATCACCGTCACGAAGTACGCGGCCTTCACCAGCGGACTGCCGACGCCGTCCAGCATCAACATCGTGCGGATGAGCGGCTCGCTCGGCAACGCGCTGTTCGTCTTCGACGCCGGCCTGCTGTACTTCGTGATCGACAGCCTCTTCGGCGGGTCCGGCGGCATGACCGCGACGAAGGAGAGCCGTCATTTCACGACGACCGAACAGCGACTCATCAACCGCCTGTGCGAGATCGTGTTCGTCGACTACCAGAAGGCATGGGAGTCGGTGCATCCGATGCAGTTCGAGCTGTTGCGGTCGGAGTCGGAAACGCGCTTCGTCAACCTCGTCGGCCCGGAAGACGCCGTGCTGCTGTACGGCTTCACCATCCAGTCGGGCACGGCGAGCGGACGCTTCCAGATCTGCATGCCGTGCGACGGCATCGACCCGATCCGCGACGTGATCATGCGCGAAGTGCGTGAGCAGACGGCGGTCGTCGATCCGCGCTGGAGCGAGCGCCTCGCGGCACAGGTCGCGGCCGCGGAGATCGAGCTGGTCGCCGCCCTCGCGTCGGTGCCGGTCACCTGCAAGGAACTGCTCGAGATGAAGGTCGGCGACGTCATCGTCCTCGACATCAAGCCCAGCATCATCGCGAGCGCGGACGGCATTCCGGTCCTGCGCTGTCGCTATGGCAACGCGGACGGCCGCTACGCGATTCGCGTCGAGGAAGTCATCGCGCCGTCGAGCGGCTACTGAAGCATCACCCGAATTCTCACGGAGTCAGCCATGTCGAACAGCCCCGATAACACCGAAGCCGCAGCGGGTGGCTGGACCGCCGCGATGAACCAGCCGGCCAGCGCCGCGACCGAACGCCTGCTCGAGAAGTTCGGCGACGCGCCCGCAGGCAACGCGAGGAACGACATCGAGCTCGTCCTCGACATCCCGGTGCAGCTCACGGTCGAGCTCGGCCGCACGCGCGTGCCGATCAAGAAGATCCTGCAGCTTTCGCAAGGCTCGGTGATCGAACTCGACGGCCTCGCCGGCGAGCCGCTCGACGTGATGGTCAACGGCTGCCTGATCGCGCAGGGCGAAGTGGTGGTCGTCGGCGAACGCTTCGGCATCCGCCTCACCGACATCATCACGCCGTCCGAGCGCATCCGGAAGCTCAACCGATGAAGGGAACCCGCTACCGCTGGCTGCTCGCGGCATTGTCGTGGTCGACGATGTTCACGGTGATCGGTGCACTGGTCAGCGCGTTGGCGCTGAGCTCGGCTCACGCGGAGACGCC
>CAZZWS010000186.1:809-8098 GCA_964657795.1 Beijerinckiaceae bacterium | reverse complement strand
GGTCCTGCGGCGACCGGCTGACGTCGCTCGACGACGCGGCATTCCGGCGCGGCCCGCGCCGCCTGACCGGCGTATCCTTCTGCCCGCGCTGCACGAGCAAGCGGCGACCCTTTCAAACGATCCTTCTTCAGCGAGCCGACCGGCTCCTCATCGACCCCATGTCCGCACCCATCTCCAACGTCAGACCCGAGCCGGATCAGGTTCTCGTCGACATCGTCGACTACGTCCTCGACTACCGGATCGACAGCGACCTCGCCTACGACACCGCGCGCAACTGCCTGATCGACACGCTCGGCTGCGGCCTCGAAGCGCTCGAATATCCCGCCTGCACGAAGCTGATGGGACCGATCGTCCCGGGCACGGTCGTGCCCAACGGCGCGAAGGTGCCGGGCACGCAGTTCCAGCTCGACCCGATCCAGGCCGCGTTCAACATCGGCGCGATGATCCGCTGGCTCGACTTCAACGATACGTGGCTGGCCGCCGAGTGGGGTCATCCGTCGGACAACCTCGGCGGCATCCTCGCCACCGCCGACTGGCTGTCGCGCAACGCGGTCGCCGCGGGCAAGAAGCCGTTGACGATGAAGGACGTGCTGACCGGCATGATCAAGGCGCACGAGATCCAGGGCTGCATCGCGCTCGAGAACTCGTTCAACAAGGTCGGCCTCGACCACGTGGTGCTCGTCAAGGTCGCGTCCACCGCCGTCGTCGCGCAGATGCTCGGGCTGACGCGCGAGGAGACCATCAACGCGGTGTCGCTCGCATGGGTCGACGGCCAGTCGCTGCGGACCTATCGTCATTCGCCCAACACGGGGTCGCGGAAGAGCTGGGCCGCCGGCGACGCGACCAGCCGCGCCGTGCGCCTCGCGCTGATCGCGAAGACCGGCGAGATGGGCTATCCGTCGGTGCTGACGGCACCGGTCTGGGGCTTCTACGACGTGCTCTTCAAGGGCAGGCCATTCGCGTTCCAGCGCAAGTACGGCAGCTACGTGATGGAGAACGTGCTGTTCAAGATCAGCTTCCCGGCCGAGTTCCATTCGCAGACCGCGGTGGAGGCCGCGATGACGTTGTGGGGCGAGCTGGTCAAGCTGGGCAAGACCGCCGCGGACATCGCCAAGGTCACGATCCGCACGCACGAAGCCTGCATCCGCATCATCGACAAGAAGGGCCCGCTGGCCAATCCGGCCGACCGCGACCACTGCATCCAGTACATGGTCGCGGTGCCGCTGATCTTCGGGCGGCTGACGGCCGGCGACTACGAGGACTCGATCGCGCAGGATCCGCTGTGGGGCAGGCGCATCGACGGGTTGCGCGACCGCATCGTCTGCGTCGAGGACCCGCAGTTCACGAAGGACTATCACGACGTGGACAAGCGTTCGATCGCGAACGCGCTGACGGTCGAGTTCACCGACGGCAGCACGCTGCCCGAGGTCGTGGTCGAGTATCCGATCGGTCACAAGCGCCGTCGCAAGGACGGCATTCCGCTGCTCGAAGCGAAGTTCAGGATCAATCTCGCGCGCAGCTTTCCGGCCAAGCAGCAGAAGACCATTCTCGACGTGTCGCTCGATCAGGAGAAGCTCGAAGCGATGCCGGTGCACGAGTACGTGGATCTCTACGTGATCTGAAGCAGCGTCGCTGAAATCGACGTGCAGAAAGATTGAGTACGGATTACCAAGTATGTATACTGGAGTCCGTACTGAAGATTCGGAGGTCGTCATGGAAGCCACTGTCGCCGAGCGCGGTCAGATCACGTTGCCGAAGGCCGTGCGCGATGCGCTCGGGCTGACGAAAGGCATGGTCCTGAAGGTCGAACTCGATGGTGGCCGCATCGTGCTGCGGAAAGACGTGAAGGACGCGCTGTCCCGTGTTCGCGGACGCTTCCCGATGCCCGAAGGCGTGACGACCGACGACATCATGCGCGAGCTGCGTGGTCGCGCACCCGGAGACCCGATCGACGTCTGATCACCCAATGATCGCGCTCGACAGCTCCGTCCTGATCGACCTGCTCGGCAACGACGCCCGCGCGGACGCGGCCGAGGCCAGCCTGCGGGTCGCGCTCGACAGCGGTCCGGTCGCGGTCAGCGATGTCGTCATCAGCGAAGTGACGGCCGGGCTCGGACACGGCTCCGAGATGGCCGACGCGATCGAGGAGATGGGCATCCATTACCTGCCGCTCGAACTGCGTTCCGCGATCCGGGCCGGCGAGATGCAGCGCCGCTACAAGGAACGCCTCGTGCGTCAAGGCGAAGCGCCGCGCATCCGACGGACCGTCGCCGATTTCCTGGTCGGCGCGCATGCTCTGCTCCAATGCGACGCGCTGATCACGCGCGACGCCGGTTTCTTCCGAGACTATTTCAAGGGGCTCAAGGTCATCGTGCCCAAAGCCCACTAACGCTCGCCCGCCTCATTCGAAAGGCTTTCCATGCCCACTCTTCCCGACAACGCATTCAAGACCCGCAAGTCCTTCAAGGCCGGCGCTGTCTCCGGCCAGTTCTATTCGCTGCCGGCGCTCGGCAAGTCGCTCGGCATCGACGTCGCGCGCCTGCCGATCTCCATCCGCCTGGTGCTCGAGTCGGTGCTGCGCAACTGCGACGGCAAGAAGGTGACCGAGGAGCACGTGCGCGAGCTCGCCAACTGGAAACCGAAGGCCGAGCGGACCGAGGAGATTCCGTTCGTCGTCGCGCGCATCGTGCTGCAGGACTTCACCGGCGTGCCGCTGCTGGCCGACCTGGCCGCGATGCGCAACGTCGCCGACAAGATGGGCCAGAACCCGAAGAAGGTCGAGCCGCTGGTGCCGGTCGACCTCGTCGTCGACCACTCGGTGCAAATCGATTTCTATCGCCAGCCCGACGCGCTCGATCTCAACATGAAGCTCGAGTTCCAGCGCAACAAGGAACGCTATCAGTTCATGAAGTGGGGCATGCAGGCGTTCGACACGTTCAAGGTCGTCCCGCCGGGCATCGGCATCGTCCACCAGGTCAACCTCGAATATCTCGCGCGCGGCGTGCACAGGAAGGGCGATGTGTACTACCCCGACACGCTGGTCGGCACCGACAGCCACACGACGATGATCAACGGCATCGGCGTCGTCGGCTGGGGCGTCGGCGGCATCGAGGCCGAGGCCGGCATGCTCGGTCAGCCGGTGTACTTCCTGACGCCCGACGTGGTGGGCGTGAACCTCACCGGCAAGCTGCGGGGAGGAGTCACTGCAACGGACCTCGTGCTGACCATCACCGAACTTCTGCGGAAGGCCAAGGTCGTCGGCAAGTTCGTCGAGTTCTACGGTGCCGGCACCGCGTCGCTGTCGGTCACCGACCGCGCGACCATCGCCAACATGGCGCCCGAGTACGGCGCCACGATGGGCTTCTTCCCGGTCGACCAGAAGACCGTCGACTACTTCACCGGCACCGGCCGTCTGCCCGAAGAAATCGACGCGTTCGCCGCGTACTTCAAGGCGCAGAAGATGTTCGGCGTACCGAAACAGGGCGACATCGACTATTCCACCGAACTGTCGCTCGACCTCCGCACCGTCGCGCCGTCGCTGGCCGGCCCGAAACGTCCGCAGGACCGCATCGAACTCGGCGCGGTCGCGTCCACCTACGACGACCTGTTCAGCAAGCCCAACGCGCAGAACGGCTTCAACAAGCCGGTCGATCAGCTCGAGCAGACCTACACCACGTCGGACGGCGTCGACCTGCACAACGGCGACATCCTGATCGCGGCCATCACGAGCTGCACCAACACGTCGAACCCGAGCGTGATGCTGGCCGCCGGCCTGCTGGCCAAGAAGGCCGTCAAGCTCGGCCTGACCGTCGGTCCGCAGATCAAGAGCTCGCTGGCGCCCGGCAGCCGCGTCGTGACCGACTACCTGACGAAGACCGGCCTCCTGCCCTACCTCACGCAGCTCGGCTTCGGCGTGACCGCCTACGGCTGCACGACCTGCATCGGCAACGCCGGCGACTTGACGCCACCGATCAACGAGACCATCGTCACGAACGACCTGATCTGCGCGGCCGTGCTGTCGGGCAATCGCAACTTCGAGGCGCGCATCCATCCGAACATCAAGGCCAACTTCCTCGCGTCGCCGCCGCTGGTCGTGGCCTATGCCATCGCCGGCACGGTCCGCATCGACCTGATGAAGGACCCGATCGGCAAGGACAAGAAGGGTCGCGACGTCTACATCGGCGACATCTGGCCGACCACCGAAGAGGTCGACGCGCTGTTGGCGTCGGCGATGAACGGCAGGACCTTCCGCAAGCTCTACGGCAAGCTCACCACCGAAGGCGATCTGTGGAGCCAGGTGGCGTCGGCGTCGGGCCAGGTCTACGACTGGCCGAGCTCGACCTACATCGCCGAGCCGCCGTTCTTCGAGGACTTCACGATGGAGCCGGTGGTCGGCAAGCTCGGCGTGTCCGGTGCGCGCGCGCTCGGCGTGTTCGGCGATTCGGTGACCACCGACCACATCTCACCGGCGGGATCGATCAAGGACACGTCGCCGGCCGGCAAGTACCTGATCGACCACAAGGTCACGAAGCTCGATTTCAACAGCTACGGCGCGCGGCGCGGCAACCACGAGGTCATGATGCGCGGCACGTTCGCCAACGTCCGCATCAAGAACCTGATGGTGCCGCCGGACGCCAACGGCTCGCGCGTCGAAGGCGGCATCACGCTGCTGCAGCCGTCGGGCGAGCAGATGCCGATCTACGACGCCGCGATGAAGTACATCGCCGAAGGGACGCCGACGATCATCATCGGCGGCGAGGAATACGGCACGGGTTCGTCGCGCGACTGGGCGGCGAAGGGCACGCAACTGCTCGGCGTGAAGGCGGTCATCGCGCGCAGCTTCGAACGCATCCATCGCTCGAACCTGGTCGGCATGGGCGTGCTGCCGCTGCAGTTCAAGAACGACGAGTCGGCCGAGTCGCTCGGCATCACCGGCGACGAGAGCTTCGACGTGATCGTCGGCGACGCGCTGAAGCCGCAGATGGACGTGAAGCTCGTCGTCACGACGAAGGACGGCAAGAAGAAGGAAGTCACCGTGCTGCTGCGGATCGACACGCCGATCGAGGTCGACTACTACCAGCACGGTGGCATCCTGCCGTTCGTGTTGCGGCAGTTGCTGGCGGCTTGATCGGCGGGGTGCGTCGTTCACTTCTCCCGGTGGCGTTCGCGCTCCACGCGATTTAGTCGTTCCCGCGAAGGCGGGCGCTTCGCCGGGGTCTCGATCGGCATGCCGATCGCGGTCGGAGCCCCGGCGTCGTTGCTCGGTTCACGCAATGACAAACGACACCGGGTCCCCGCCTTCGCGGGGGCGACGAGCGCTGACGCACTCGTCGGTTTGCTATCCTTGCAATCCCCCGCAATCGCGTCACGGCTCTGTTCCGTCCGCAACACGAAGAACATGGCCACCAAAAGATCCCGCATCAAGTCCGCCCTGCCCCGCCTGTCGCGGGACGGCGAACGGCTGGTGGCTTTTGCGCAGAGCCTGTCGGCGTCCGGCAGCCGCATCGAGGACGCCTACTGGCAGACACTGCTCGGGCGCGACGTCGAGCGGCTGCTCGAACACGGCGCCGATGCCGCCATCGAAACCGCGCTCGATCATCTCGATGCCACGCTGCCGGCTGGCTTCGACGCGCTGATCGAGGTCGTCGAGACGCACGCCGAGACCGCGACCGTCGAGGCCGATGGCGAATCGTGGCAGGTGCTGCTCGTCGCCGCGCCGATCCTGGCCTGGTCGCGCTACGAGGTGCCGTCGGGACCGATCAAGGCCGAAGCCGCCCGCACGCTGGAGACCCAGCTCGCCGCGCATTGCGCTGGCGTCGACGCGAAGGTCGCGCTCGCGCCTTACCTGTACTCGATCGACCAGTTGCCGCGTGACTTCTCGGACGTCCACGCCCTCGCCCGTGGCCTCGGCCAGCGGGCGCTGGGCCGCGACGAGAAGAAGGCGTCGACCAGGCGTCTGCCCGAGACGGCGCCGCTGCTGGCCGACACTCGCTACCTGCTCGCGGCGTTCAGCGCGAAGCCGGGACGGCCGATCTTCCGCTGGCAGGAACAGCCCGACGCCCGCGGCAGCGAGCGGCGCGAGTTCAACCGCGAGCAGTCTCTCGAACGCTGGCGTGACCAGGGGCTGCCCACGCTCGGCACGTTGATGCCCGGCTGCGTGCTCGACCTGCTGATTCCCGACGGCTATCACGTGGCCTCGCGCGAGTCCGACCGTGCGATCCGTCCGTACGCCATCCGCGCGGCCATCGCGTTTCTCGAAGGCGCGCTCGAGGTCAAGCCCCAGGAACTGCGTGCGGTCATCGCGGGCTTCGGCAACGAGCGGCCCGAGGAGTATCGCGTCGGCTTCACGCTCGCCCGCAATCCGGATGTCGTGCACGGTGTCGTGTGGCCGCTGTTCGGTCGCGAGGAAGGTCCCGAAGCCGGCGGTCCGGAGGAGCAGCTGGCCGAGCTTTTGCGGGAGAACGGCCTGACCGACATCGTGTCGCTCGAACAGGGCTTCCCGCTCGAGTTCTGCGACGACTGCGGCGCGCCGCTGTTCGCCGATCCGGTCGGCGACCTCGTGCATGCGGAATTGCCCGAAGAGAACGAGGCGCCGCGCGCCCATCTGCATTGAAAGATTCGTCCGCGTCATCGTCCACCGCCGTCTCACCGGCGCCAGGAACCGCCAACGAAGCGATGGCCGCGGTGCCCAGCGCCGCGGAGGCGATGGCTGCGGTCCCCGGCGCCACTGACCCGAAGTCCGCGTTCTTCGACTCGTCGACGCTGTTCTCGCACACCGAGCGGCGCAACATCATCGCCGGCCTGATGCTGGCCATCCTGCTCGGCGGTCTCGACCAGACCATCGTCGCCGTCGCCTTGCCACGGATGGCCGTCGACCTCGACGGCTTCTCGCTGATCGCCTGGGTCGTGTCCGGCTATCTCGTCGCGTCGACCGTCGTCACGCCGATCTACGGCAAGCTCGGCGACCTGTTCGGTCGGCGTCTGTTGCTGTCGGTCGCCATCGTCGTGTTCCTGCTGACGTCGATCGGCTGCGCGCTCGCGCAGACCATGCCCGAACTGATCGTCGCGCGCGTCCTGCAGGGTCTGGGCGGCGGCGGCCTGATCTCGATCTCGCAGACCATCGTCGCCGACGTGGTGCCGCTGCGCGAACGCGGCCGCTACCAGGGCTACATCAGCGCCACCTACGCCGTGGCGAGCGTCGCGGGGCCTGTGGTGGGCGGGCTGCTGACGCACTACCTGTCGTGGCGCTGGATCTTCTGGATCAACCTGCCGCTCGGCCTCGCGGCGTT
>CAZZWS010000186.1:0-799 GCA_964657795.1 Beijerinckiaceae bacterium | reverse complement strand
GTTGTTGGTGCCGTAAGTAATGTCGGAGTAATAGGCCTCGCGGCGTTCCTCGTCTCGCGTCGCGCGCTGAAGAACCTGCCGGTCGCCGGCGTGCGCCGACGCATCGACTATCTCGGCGCCGTGTTGCTGGTCATCGGCCTGACGACGCTGCTGATTCCCATCACGCGCATCGGCCAGGGCGTGCCGTGGAACGACCTGCACAACGCCCTCCTGTTCGCGGTCGCCGTCGCGGTCCTGGGGCTGTGCCTGTTCCACGAGATGCGCACGCCGGAGCCGATCATTCCGATCAACCTGTTCCGCATCCCGCTCGTCGCGGGGTCGTGCGGCATCCTGTTCCTGTGCTTCTTCCAGCTCGTCTCGCTGGGGTCCCTGTCTCCATTGCGCTTCCAGATGGTGGCCGGCTCCACGGCCGACACGGCCGCCTGGCGACTGCTGCCGCTGACGTTCATGATTCCGCTCGGCGCGTTCATCAGCGGCCGCATCATGCTGGTCACCGCCCGCTATCGTCCGCAGCAGGTCGTCGGTACCGCCTGCGTGCCGTTGGGCCTGCTCGGCCTCGCTTTCGTCTCGCCGGTGCACTGGCTCGCCACGGGACTGCTGATGAGCGTCGTGGGCCTGGCGATCGGCATCGTCATGCCGTCGTCGCTGGTCGCGGTGCAGAGCGCGGTGCCGCGCTCGCAGCTCGGTGTGGCGACGGCCGGCACCGCGTTCTCCCGATCGTTGGGCGGCGCGATCGGCGTGGCCCTGCTGTCGGCGATCCTGCTGTCGGCCATGCATGATGATGGCCCGCCGCTCGCGG
>CAZZWS010000185.1:0-8144 GCA_964657795.1 Beijerinckiaceae bacterium | reverse complement strand
TGGCCGGTTTCATCGGCACGACCAGCCGCGTCCCCGGGGTGGTCGCCGGCGGCGAAGCGCATGCCGAGGTCGCCGACCAGGTGGTCTCGCTGGGCGGTACGTTCGTCAAGGTCGACTACGAGGAAGAAGGCGCGGGCGGCGGCGGTTACGCGAAGGTGATGAGCGAGGGCTTTCAGACGGCGCAGCGCGCGATGTACGCGCAGCAGGCCGCGGAAGTCGACATCATCATCACGACGGCGTTGATCCCGGGCAAACCTGCGCCGAAGCTCATCACGGCCGAGATGGTGGCGAGCATGAAGCCCGGCAGCGTGATCGTGGACATGGCGGCCGAGCAGGGTGGCAACTGCGAACTGACGGTTCCCAACGAGGCCGTGGTCCGGCACGGCGTGACGATCGTCGGCTATACCGACCTGGTCAGCCGCCTCGCGACGCAGTCGAGCACGCTGTACGCGACCAACCTGTTCCGGGTGGCCGAAGAATTGTGCAAGACGAAGGACGGCGTGATCGACGTCAACATGGACGACGACGCCATCCGAGGCCTCACCGTCGTCAAGGACGGCGTCGTCACGTGGCCCGCGCCTGCGCTCAAGTTGCCGGCGCCGCCTGCGAAGCCGGTCGCCGCGCCCGCGAATTCATCCACTGCCGCCAGCAAGGGTCACGGCCACGGCGCCAGCGCGCCGATGTCGGTGAAGTCGCTGGCCACGGTGTTCGGCATCGGCGCCCTGCTCTTCCTGCTCGTCGGGTTGTACGCGCCGGCCGAATTCCTGTCGCACTTCACGGTGTTCGTGCTGGCCTGCTTCATCGGCTACATGGTGGTCTGGAACGTGACGCCGTCGCTGCACACGCCGCTGATGAGCGTGACCAACGCCATCTCGTCGATCATCGCGATCGGCGCGCTGGTGCAGGTGGCGCCGCCGCTGACAGGTGACGCGTTCAGCGGACCCGTCGACCGACCGAACACGCTGATCCTCGGCCTCGCCGTCTTCGCGCTCGCGCTCACGGCGGTCAACATGTTCGGCGGCTTCGCGGTCACGCGTCGCATGCTGGCGATGTTCCGCAAATAACAAGGCAGCACCCATGACTTCCAGCCTGGCCTCCGTCTCGTACATCGGCGCCACCATCCTCTTCATCCTCAGCCTGGGCGGCCTCGCCAATCCCGAGAGCGCGCGCCGGGGCAACCTGTTCGGCATCGTGGGCATGGTCATCGCCGTGCTGGCCACCGTGTTCGGTCCGCGCGTCACGCCCGCCGGCATTCCGTGGATCGTCGGCGCGCTCGCCGTCGGCGGCTTCGTCGGCCTCTTCGCGGCGAAGAAGGTGCAGATGACGCAGATGCCCGAGCTCGTCGCGTTGATGCACAGCCTGGTCGGCCTGGCGGCCTGCCTGGTGGGCTTCGCGAGCTACGTCGACACGTCCACGGTCTTCTCGACCGAGGCCGAGCGTGCGATCCATGAAGTCGAGATCTACGTCGGCATCTTCATCGGCGCCGTCACGTTCTCGGGGTCGCTGATCGCGTTCGGCAAGCTGTCCGGCAAGATCGGCGGCAAGCCGCTGTTGCTGCCCGCACGGCATCTGCTCAACCTCGTGGGCCTGCTGCTCGTGATCTGGTTCGGGCGCCAGTTCCTGCATGCGCCCGACATCCAGGCCGGCCTGACGCCGCTGCTGGTGATGACCGTCATCGCGCTCTTGTTCGGCGCGCATCTCGTGATGGCCATCGGCGGCGCCGACATGCCGGTCGTCGTGTCGATGCTCAACAGTTATTCGGGCTGGGCGGCGGCGGCCACGGGGTTCATGCTCGGCAACGATCTGCTGATCGTGATCGGCGCGCTCGTGGGCTCGTCCGGCGCGATCCTGTCGTACATCATGTGCCGGGCGATGAACCGCAACTTCTTCAGCGTCATCGCCGGCGGCTTCGGCGGCGGCGCGCCGGCGGCCAAGGGGGGCAGCGCGGCCGAGCCGGTCGGCGAGGTGACACCGATCAGCGCGGTGGAAACCGCCGAGATGCTGCGCGAAGCGAAGAGCGTGATCATCGTGCCGGGCTACGGCATGGCGGTCGCGCAGGCGCAGCACACGGTCTACGAGATCACGAAGCTGCTGCGCGACAAGGGCATCGGTGTGCGCTTCGGCATTCACCCGGTGGCGGGTCGCATGCCCGGTCACATGAACGTGCTGCTCGCCGAAGCCAAGGTGCCCTACGACATCGTGCTGGAGATGGACGAGATCAACGACGACTTCCCGACGACCGACGTGGTGATGGTCATCGGCGCCAACGACATCGTCAATCCGGCCGCGCAGGACGATCCGACCAGCCCCATCGCCGGCATGCCGGTGCTCGAAGTCTGGAAGGCGAAGACCTCCATCGTCATGAAGCGCAGCATGGCCTCGGGCTACGCGGGCGTCGACAATCCGCTCTTCTACAAGGACAACAATCGCATGCTGTTCGGCGACGCGAAGAAGATGCTCGAAGAGGTGCTGGCCGCGCTGCGGGGTTGATGCATGCACGTCTACAGATGCACGTCGTTCCCGCGAAGGCGCATGGACCTCCATGTCTGAAGTGTGGAAACCCCACGTCACCGTCGCGGCCGTGATCGAAGGCCGTGGCACGCACGCGGGTTGCTACCTGATGGTCGAGGAAGAGACGCGCGACGGCTTGCGCATCAATCAACCGGCCGGGCATCTCGATCCGCACGAAAGCCTGATCGACGCGGCGGTGCGCGAGACGCTCGAAGAGACCGCGCACGAGTTCACGCCCGAAGGCCTGCTCGGCATCTACCTGTCGCAAGCGATGAAGACGCGACGCGGCGAGCCGCTGGAGCCAATCACCTATCTGCGATTCACGTTCGTCGGTACGGTCGGCGAGGCGATCGCGGGACGCGCGCTCGACGACGGCATCGTGCGCACGCTGTGGATGTCACTAGCCGACCTACGTGCGAGCCGCGCCCGACATCGCAGTCCGATGGTGATGCGGTGTGCCGAGGAACACGCGTCGGGCAAGCCGTTGGTGCCGCTGTCGGTGCTCTACACCGACACGTCGGCGCTCGGCGCGCTGCTGGTATGAGCACGTCGCCGCGACGCGTCGTGGTCGGCCTGTCCGGCGGTGTCGACTCCGCGGTCTCGGCGTGGCTGTTGAAAGAACGAGGCTACGACGTCGTCGGCCTGTTCATGAAGAACTGGGAAGACGATGACGACGATGAATACTGCTCGACGCGCGAGGACCTGATCGACGCGACGTCGGTCGCCGACGTGATCGGCATCGACATCGAGGCCGTCAACTTCTCGGCCGAATACAAGGACCGCGTGTTCGCAACGTTCCTCGCGGAATACGAGGCGGGCCGCACGCCGAACCCGGACGTGCTGTGCAACGCCGAGATCAAGTTCAAGGCGTTCCTCGATCATGCGATGCGGCTCGGCGCGGATCACATCGCGACGGGGCATTACGCGCGGCTGCGGCACGACGACGACGGGCGCGTTGCGTTGCTGAAGGCGGTCGACGCGACGAAGGACCAGAGCTACTTCCTGCATCGCTTGACGCAGGCGCAGCTCGCGAAGGCGTTGTTCCCGCTCGGCGAGATGCACAAGACCGACGTGCGCGCGCTGGCCGAGCGCATCGGTTTGCCGAACGCGAAGAAGAAGGACTCGACCGGCATCTGCTTCATCGGCGAGCGGCCGTTTCGTGAATTCCTCAATCGGTATCTGCCGACGCAGCCGGGGGCGATCCGCACGCCGACGGCGACCGGCGATCGCGTCATCGGCGAGCACGTGGGACTCGCGTTCTACACACTCGGGCAGCGCAAAGGGATCGGCGTCGGCGGTGTCCGGCCCGCAGGCGACGAGCCTGCGACCGAAGGCGCGTGGTTCGTCGCGCGCAAGGACATGGCGACCAACACGCTGTGGGTCGTGCGCGGGCACGATCATCCGTGGCTGATGACGACGCGCGTCGTGTTCGACGACGCGAGCTGGGTCGCGGGATCGCCGCCGTCATCGGCGACGACATTGACCGCGAAGACGCGCTATCGCCAGACCGACGCGTCGTGTCGCATCACGCGCGAAGGCGACCGCTGCGCCCTTGCGTTCGATGAACGGCAGTGGGCCGTCACGCCCGGCCAATCGGCAGTGCTCTACAAGGACGACGTGTGCCTCGGAGGCGGCATCATCGCGGCGGACGACGACCACATCGCGCAGGTCGCGGATGGAGCGTTCTTGCCCGCCACATCGGTTTGATCGCCGATACGCCGATGCATCTCGACGTCCGAACCTGATCGCGGACTCGCATCACGCGACCACTTTCACTGAACGGCGATCGTTCGATGCTCGGATCGTCGCAACGCGTCGACATCGGCACCTTTGACGATCAGCCACAACGCGACGAACAACTCGATCAATGCATCGGGCAGGATGAACCACGGGTCGATCCATGCATCGAGCGCCGGAGCCAGCATGATGCCGACGCTCCCGGTCACGACGACGATCGCAACGACCACATAGGCGCCCGACAATGGTCTGGGGATATATCGGGATCTCCAGAGCAAAGAGGCGTGGATCGAAGCGCCCAGCCCGAAGAGCACCAGACCCACGAGCATCGCGGTACCGTGGATATCGAACAGCGCTCGGGCCAGGTCCTGCAACTGCTCGGCATTGAATGCAGCGAGATAGCGCGGGTCGTCGAGGAGATCCACGGCCACGAGACTGACGACGACGCCTACCGCGAGCAGCAACGCGTTCGCCAGGCGCCAGAACGAGCCCAGCAGCGCCAGGCCGCGTTCGATTGGCCTGAGAAGCATGTAGAGAGCAACCGCCAGGACCACGTCGCCGTTGAGCATCAGCAATTCGCCAGCGATGCCGATCCGGAATCTCGTTTCGTGCGCTGCGATGTTTCTTGCAGTGGCAGCCGCGTCGCCGGCCACGATCAGGTCGTTGCTGAATGCGCTGCACAGAATGATCAGCAGAAGCGCAATGCCTGCGGTCCGGGCCCAGGTCATCTGTGATAACGGCGTCACGATTCGGATCATCGTCGTACTCGGTAGCGGAAGTTCATGAGCGGTCGGTACGACTCTTGTCGGCAATCGCTGCAGCCGCAGTTTGGACCAGGCACCGATTCGACCGATATCTACCGTCGGATCGCCAACGACGAGGTCGCGACCGAGGCGACAGGACGGCTCGAAGGGCTCAACGTGCAGGAAGGCAGGCGCGTGAAGAAGGGTGACCAACTGGCGCGCATCGTCGCACCCGACGTCCAGGCGCAATTCGACGCGGCGAAGGCCGAGGCCCGAGTCCGCGGTTGCGAGGTCTCTCAGGGCGGCGGCGTGATCGCGAGCGCGACGAGGGCCGAACGGGACGAGGCGTCGGCGGCGGGAACGTCTGCCCAACGGACTTCGTTGGAGTTGTTCACTCGGCGTTCGTCCAGACCACCAGCAGCACGATACCCATCGCCACGACGATGACGGCCACGATGACGAGCATCCCCCAGCCCGACGAGTCGTCGTCGAGCTTGTTGCCGTGACCCGAGTCTCTTCGTCTGCGTCCCATGCCAGCGTCGTGAACCACCAGATTTTGGTCAATGGTCGGGCAACGCGCGTACAACCCGGCGCGCCGCGCCGTCCCCCGCTGCGTAACCGAGCAGCCGGGCCATGCCGCGACAGTAGAGATCGACGACGCGCACGTCAACGACACACGTCGGTGGGCGAAGACTTCGGTCGTCCGATCGATCCGCGATGTGATTTGTTCGGGCCGTGGTCACGCGGCGGAGCGGATCGCGGAAGGTCCGACGGTATCATCGGTCTCGCCTCGCAAGCCGCTCGCCGATCGGCGCATCCCAAAGTTACTTCACCCCGCATGGCCGCAAACGACATCGGCAAGCTCAAGATCGACCGTGGCAGCGCCGCACCGCGCAGACGTCGTCGCATCCGCTGGTGGATGGTGATCGTCGCGATCATCGTGATCGTCGTCATCGCGATGGCGCTCATGCCGCATCCGCAGGCGGTGCAGACCGCATCGGTCGTGACCCGCTATCCCGCGCAGCAGGTGACCGTGCTCACCGCATCCGGCTACGTCGTCGCACAGCGCAAGGCCGCGGTCGCGACCAAGGCCACGGGCCGGCTCGAAGAGCTCGACGTGCAGGAAGGCAGTCGCGTCAAGAAGGGAGACCTCCTGGCGCGCATCGACGCACGCGACGTGCAGGCGCAGCTCGAAGCGGCGAAGGCCAACGTCGCGGTCGCGCGCGCGGCCATCGCATCGGCCGAGGCCGACCAGCGCAACTCGGCGGTCGAACTCACGCGCAGCCGCGACCTCGTCGCGCAGCACTTCGTTTCGGCGTCCGCGCTCGACGCGTCGGTGGCGCGCGACGATCGCGCCGTGGCCGCGACCAACAACGCCCGAGCCGCATTGCAGGCGGCGATCGCGAACGCCAAGAACGCGCGCGTCGCGGTCGACTTCACCGAGATCCGCGCGCCTTTCGACGGCGTCGTCGTGACGAAGAGCGCCAACGTCGGCGACATCGTGACGCCGTTCTCGTCGGCCGTGGATTCGAAGGGTGCGGTCGTCAACATGGCCGACCTGTCGACGCTGGAGGTCGAGGCCGACGTCTCCGAATCCAGCCTGTCGAAGATCGCAGTCGGCCAGCCGTGCGAGATCCTGCTCGACGCGTTGCCCGACATGCGGTTCTCCGGCAGCGTCAGCCGCATGGTGCCGACGGTCGACCGCGCGAAGGCCACGGTCACGACGAAGGTCCGCTTCGACAAGCTAGACGATCGCATCCTGCCGGACATGAGCGCGAAGGTCAGCTTCCTGTCGAAGAGGGTCGACGCCGCGGCCAACCGGCCGACGCTCGCCGTGTCGCCCGACTCGGTCGTGAAGCGCGACGGCAAGTCGCTCGTCTATCGACTGAAGACCGACGGCGACCGCACGACGGCCGAGTCGGTCGTCATCACCACCGGCGCGGTCTATCCGGACGCGACCGAGATCACGTTGGGCAACCTCAAGAGCGGCGACAAGGTGATCGTGAAGCCGACCGACAAGATCGCCGACGGCACGCCGGTGGCGGTGCAAGCGCGGTGAACATCGATAGCAATGCGGAACGGGAAGCCCTGATCGACGGCCCGCCGCTCGTCGCCATCCGCAAGCTGCAGAAGGTCTACGTGCGGGGCGAGCAGGCCGTGCCGGTGCTGCTCGGCATCGACATCGACATCGCGCGCGGCGACTTCGTCTCGCTGATGGGCCCGTCCGGATCGGGCAAGAGCACGCTGCTCAACCTGATCGCCGGCATCGACAAGCCCACCGGTGGCAGCATCGTGGTGGACGGCGTGGACATCGCGCATCTCGGCGACGCCGACCTCGCCGCCTGGCGCGGGGCGCACGTCGGCTTCATCTTCCAGTTCTACAACCTGATGCCGGTGTTGAACGCCGCCGAGAACGTCGAACTCCCGCTGCTGCTGACCAACCTGTCGCGCCGCGACCGTCGCGAGCACGTCGAGGTCGCGTTGCAGATGGTCGGGCTGTCGGACCGCGCGGACCACTATCCCAACGAGCTGTCCGGCGGCCAGCAGCAGCGCGTGGCGATCGCGCGCGCCTTGATCGCCGACCCGACGCTGATCGTCGCCGACGAGCCCACGGGCGACCTCGACCGCACCACCGGCGGCGAGATCCTCGACCTGATGGACCGGCTCAACGCCGAACTCGGCAAGACCATCGTGATGGTCACGCACGACCCGCGCGCCGCCGCACGCGCGCGACGGATGGTGCATCTCGAGAAGGGCGTGCTGGTCAGCGACGCCGACTATCAGGCCGCACTCTCGGCCGACCTGCACGCGCCCCACGCGCATTGACGGAATCCCGGCACATGAAGCAGACCCTCGTCGCCGTCACGCTCCTCGTCAGGGACTACGACGAAGCCATCGCGTACTACACGCAGGTGCTCGACTTCGAATTGCTCGAGGACACCGCCATGACAGGATTCCACGACGCAGGCAAACGCTGGGTCCGCGTCGCACCGCGCGGCGACGGACACGTCGCGTTGCTGCTGGCCCGCGCATCGGGCGACGCGCAGCGGGCCGCGGTCGGCAACCCGACCGGCGGCCGCGTCGCGTTCTTCCTCCACACCGACGACTTCGCGCGCGACCCGCATGAGCACGTCGGCCGGCGTGGAGAAAAAG
>CAZZWS010000184.1:7056-8306 GCA_964657795.1 Beijerinckiaceae bacterium | reverse complement strand
GCCTTCCCCCTCCTCAATCATTTCCGTGACGATTCAAGAAAGAAACTGGCATCGAAGGAAGACATACGCCTTCCCCCTCCTCCATCATCTCCGTCGCGGTTCGAGAAAGTAACTGGCATCGAATGGGGAACACACGCCTTCCGCCTTCAAGGAGGCGGCGGTCGTCCGTCAGACCAGCCACCTCCCAAAGCCCTCACCAACCCCACACTCGAAATCATCCGACTCCCAAAAATCGACACCGCATTGCGTTCGTTCTGCAACGCGGTGGCCTGCTCCGTCACCACGTTCAGATAGCTCACCGTGCCCGCCTTGTACTGATTGAGCGTCAACGCCAGCGACTCGCGCGCGGACGCCAGCGCGTCGTCCTGCGCCAGACCCTCGCGCTCCAGGATGCGCAACGCCGCGAGCTGATCCTCGACGTCCGCGAATGCCGCGAGCACCGTCTGTCGATAGGCCGCGACATCGGCGTCGTACGTCGCGACCGCCTGTGCGGTCTGCGCGCGACGCAGCCCCGCATCGAACAGCGTCTGCGCGATCTGCGGACCGATCGACCAGAAGCGCGTCGGAATCGAGAACAGCTCGGAGCCGGCCGAGCCCGAGAAGCCACCCTGCCCGTTGAGCGTCAGCGCCGGGTAGTACGCGGCCTTCGCGACGCCGATCTGCGCGTTCTGCGCGATGACGCGGCGCTCGGCGCTGGCGATGTCGGGACGACGCTGCAACAACGTCGATGGCAGGCCGTCGACCGGCACGACCGGCACCCGCTTGTCGTTGAACGCCTGCCACGGCTTGACCGGGATCGAGAACGACGACGCCGGCCGGCCGAGCAGCAGCGCGATGGCGTGCTCGTACTGCGCGCGCGACGTGCCCAGATCGATCTGCTGGACCTGGGTCTGCTTCAACTGCGTCTCGGCCTGCGCGACGTCGACGCGCGCCGCCACGCCGCCGGCATAGCGATTGCGCGTGACGTCGAGCGACCGTTGATAGGCCTGCGACGTATCGCTCAGCAACTGGATCTGCGTGTCGATCTGACGCAACTGGAAGTAGTCCGATGCGATCGTCGCCTGCGTCGACAGCGCGGTGTTGGCGAGGTCCGAAGCGCTCGCGTCCGCGCTCGCCTGCTGCGATTCCACCTGGCGCCGGACCTTGCCCCACAGGTCGGGCTCCCACGACGCCGTCAACTCCACGGTGCGCGAGTTGCCGACGCCGCCACCAGTACTCGCGCGGCCGCTCGCCGACCGCGTGAACGACGC
>CAZZWS010000184.1:0-7046 GCA_964657795.1 Beijerinckiaceae bacterium | reverse complement strand
GACCGTGCGGTCGGTGCCGTTGGTGTTGGAATGACCGCGGCTGGCGCCGACGCTCGCACCGATCGTCGGGAACAGCCCCGCGCGCGCCTGGTCGACCAGCGTGCGGGCCGCACGATAACTGGCTTCGGCCTGCGCGATGGTCTGGTTGCGGCCGACCGCCTGCTCCTCGAGCGCATCGAGATCGGGATCGCCGTAGACCGTCCACCACGGGCCGCGCAAGGCCTCGTCGGCCGGCGTCGCGGGCGTCCAGCCCGCGCTGGACTTGAAGGCGTCGGGTGTCTCGACGTCGGGACGCCGGTAGTCGGGACCCACCGTGCAGGCCGCGAGCAGCGTCGTGATCAGGGCCGTGGCGACGGTGAGGGCGAGAGTCGATCTCGTCATGGGCATGCGGGGTCGAAGGCGGGGTGGATCGGACGGCAGGCTCATCACGCGGGCCGTGGCAGTGCGGTGTCTGCGACACGATTACGCGCCTCGATGCGCGCCTCGCGACGGGCGCGACGGGCGACACCGCGACGCTTGGCCCACAGGCTCGCGCGATCGAGGTAGAGGTAGACGACCGGCGTCGTATAGAGCGTCAGCACCTGACTGACCAGCAGGCCGCCGACGATCGCGATGCCGAGCGGTCGACGGATCTCTGCGCCGTCGCCGACCCCGAGCGCGAGCGGCAACGCGCCGAACAGCGCGGCCATCGTCGTCATCATGATCGGACGGAAGCGCAACGTGGCCGCTTCGAGGATCGCATCGCGCGGCGTCATGCCGAATTCGCGTTCACGCGCGACCGCGAAGTCGATCATCATGATCGCGTTCTTCTTGACGATGCCGATCAGCAGGATGACGCCGATCAGCGCGATGATCGAGAACTCGGTGTTGGTGACCAGCAACGCGAGCAGGGCGCCAACGCCGGCCGATGGCAACGTCGACAGGATCGTGATGGGATGCACCAGGCTTTCGTAGAGGATGCCGAGCACGATGAAGATCGTCAGCAGGGCGGCCAGGATGATGATCGGCTCGTTGGACAGCGAGTCCTGATACGTCTTGGCCGTGCCCGCGAAGCTGCCGTGGATGGACGACGGCACGCCGATCCGCGCCATCGTGCTCTCGATCACGGTGGTGGCCTCCGACAGCGTGCCGCCGATCGGCAGGTTGAACGAGATCGTCGACGCGACGAACTCGCCCTGATGACTGACCCGCAACGCGGTGTTGGTCGTGGAGTACGTCGCGAAGCTGGACAGAGGAATCGAGCCGCCGGCCGCGGCCACGTATACATTGCGCAGCTGGTCGGGGCTCTGCCAGTACTGCGGCGCCGCTTCCATCACGACCTTGTACTGATTGAGCGCGTTGTAGATCGTCGAGACCTGACGCTGGCCGAAGAGGTCGTTGAGCGTCGTGTCGATGTTGATCGCGTTGACGCCGAGACGCGACGCCGCGTCGCGGTCGATGACGAGCGACGTCTGCAGTCCCTTGTCCTGCGTGTCGCTGCTGACGTCCTCGAGCTCGGGCACGGTCGTCAACGCCTGGCGGATCTTCGGTTCCCATGCCCTGAGTTCGTTGAGGTCGTCGGCCTGCAGCGTGTACTGGTACTGCGCGTTGCCCGCACGGCCGCCCGCTCGCACGTCCTGCGCCGCCTGGAAGTACAACGTGGCGCCGGGCTCGCGGGCCGTCTTGCCGCGCAGCCGCGCGATCACCGCGTCGATCGACTCCTTGCGCGCCGACAGCGGCTTCAGCGCGACGAACATGTTGCCCGAATTGCGCTGGCCGCCGCCGGTGAACGCGACGACGCTGGTCACCGCCGGGTCGGCGGTCACGATGTCCGCGAAGTGCTGCAGCTTGATGCGCATCGCCTGGAACGAGATGGCCTGGTCCGCGACGACGGCGCCGCCCATCAGCCCCGTGTCCTGTTGCGGGAAGAAGCCCTTCGGCACGACGGCGTAGAGGTACACGTTGAGGACGATGGTTCCGAGCAGGATCAGGATCATCAACGGCGCGACCGCGAGCGCCCAGCCCAGGCTCCTCGCATAGCCGCGCGTGGACGCGTCGATGACGCGTGCGCTGCCGCGTGCGACGCGTTGCATGACGTGACGATCGAAGCCGGCCATCGCACGACGCCACGCACTCGTACGCAGTGGGGGGCGTGTGCCCATTCGCTCTTCCCTGGGTCGCAACAGATACGCGCACATCATCGGCGTCGTGGTCAGCGACACCACCAGCGAGACCAGGATGGCCACCGACAGCGTCACAGCGAACTCGCGGAACAGCCGGCCGACGAGCCCGCCCATCAGCAGGATCGGCAGGAACACGGCGATCAGCGAAATGCTCATCGACAGCACCGTGAAGCCGACCTCCTGCGCACCGCGCATCGCCGCGGCCAGCGGTTTCATGCCGTCCTCGATGTGCCGCTGCGAATTCTCGAGGACCACGATGGCGTCGTCGACGACGAAGCCGGTCGCGATCGTCAGGGCCATCAGGGAGAAGATGTCGAGCGAATAGCCGAGCAGGTACATCGCGCCGAACGTGCCGATCAGCGACACCGGCACCGCGACGCTCGGGATCAGGGCGGCGCGCGCGCTGCCGAGGAACAGGTACACGACCAGGATCACGAGGCCGACCGACAGGAACAGCGTGGTCTTCGTGTCGCGCAACGACGCGCGGATCGACGGCGTGCGATCGATCAGGACCTGCAGGTCGATGGCCGACGGGATCGACGCGCGGAAGATCGGCAGCATCGCCTTGACCCGGTCGACCGTCTCGATGATGTTGGCGTTCGGCTGCCGCGAGACGATCAGGATCACCCCGGGCTTGCCGTTGGCCAGGCCCGCGTTGCGGAGATCCTGATTGGAGTCGACCACCGTCGCCACGTCCTGCAGCCGCACCGGCGCGCCGTTCTGGTACGCGACGATCAGCGGCCGATACTCGACGGCCGTCTTGGCCTGGTCGTTGGCGTAGATCTGCCACGAGTGCTCGCCGTCGTCGAGCACGCCCTTCGGCCGGTTGGCGTTAGTGGACGCGATCGCGTTGCGGACCGACTCGACGTCGATGCCGGCGCTGTTGAGCTGCCCCGGATTGAGCTCCACCCGCACCGCCGGCCGTGCGCCGCCGCCCACGTTGACGTTGCCCACGCCGGTGACCTGCGCGATCTTCTGCGCGAGGATCGTGTCGGCCGCGTCGAACATCTGGCTCTGCGTGAGCGTGGCCGACGTCATCGCGAGGATCAGGATGGGCGCGTCGGCCGGGTTGACCTTGCGATACGTGGGGTTGCTCGGCAGGCCGGTCGGCAGCAGGTTGCGCGCCGCGTTGATCGCGGCCTGCACGTCGCGCGCGGCACCGTCGATATCGCGGTTCAACTCGAACTGCAGCGTGATGCTGGCGGAGCTGAGCGAACTCGACGACGTCATCTCGGTCACGCCGGCGATGCGGCCGAGCGCGCGTTCGAGCGGCGTCGCGACCGTGGCCGCCATCGTCTCGGGACTCGCGCCGGGCAGCGACGCGCTGACCGAGATCGTCGGGATGTCGACCTGCGGCAGCGGCGACACCGGCAGCAGCGCGTAAGCCATCATCCCGGCCAGCGCGATGCCGATCGTCAGCAGCGTCGTCGCGACCGGCCGCTCGATGAAGAGGCGGGACGGGTTCAAACGATCACGCTGCCGGGTGGCGGCTCGTCGACGTGGCCGGGATCGGGGATGCGTTCGTTCTGCTCGTCGACCAGCCCGTGCCGGCCGCGCCAGCGCTTGAAGCGGCGCGCCAGGCCGTCGAACGCGAGGTAGATCACCGGCGTGGTGAACAGCGTCAGCACCTGCGACACCAGCAGACCGCCGACCATCGCGATGCCGAGCGGCCTGCGCAGTTCGGAGCCGACGCCCCCGCCGACCATCAACGGCAACGCGCCGAGCAGCGCGGCCATCGTCGTCATCAGGATCGGACGGAAGCGCAACAGCGCGGCCTGGTAGATCGCGTCACGCGGATTCATGCCCTGCTGGCGCTCCGCGTCGAGCGCGAAGTCGATCATCATGATCGCGTTCTTCTTGACGATGCCGATCAGCAGGATGATGCCGATGATGGCGATGATGCCGAGGTCCTCGCCGCCGATCATCAGTGCCAGCAGCGCGCCGACGCCGGCCGACGGCAACGTCGACAGGATCGTGATCGGATGGATGTAGCTCTCGTAGAGCACGCCGAGCACGATGTACATCGTGACCACGGCGGCCAGGATCAGCAGCAGCGTGTTGTCGAGCGAGGCCTGGAAGGCGAGCGCCGCGCCCTGGAAATTGATGGCGACGCTGGCCGGCGAGCCGAGGTCCGTCATCGCTTGCCGCACCGCCTTGACCGCTTCGCCGAGCGACACGCCCGGCGCGAGATTGAACGAGACCGTGGCCGACGGGAACTGGCCGATGTGGTTGATCACCAGCGACGTCGGCTTCTCGATGACGGTCGCGATCGACGACAGCGGGACCTGGTTGCTCGTCGAGGTGATCGCCTGCGTGGTCGTGGTGGTGGTGACGAGGTTCTTCTGCGCGGCCGCGCCCTGCGTGCCCTGGCCCGTCGTCGACGCCACGCCGGTGGCCGAGACGTAGATGCCGTCGAGCGCGACCGGCCCGCGTCCGAACTCGGGCTTGACCTCGAGCACGACGCGGTACTGGTTGGACTGCGTGAAGATCGTCGACACCAGCCGCTGCCCGAACGCGTTGTAGAGCGCGTTGTCGATCGCCGCGGGCGTGATGCCGAGGCGCGCCGCCGCGTCGCGATCAATCTGCACGAACGCCTGCAGTCCCTTGTCCTGCAGGTCGCTCGCGACGTCCGAGAACGACGACAGCCGCGACAGTCGATCGGTGATCTTAGGCACCCACGAGGCGAGCTCGTCGGGATCGGCGTCCTCGACGCTGAACTGGTATTGCGTGCGCGACACGCGCGTTTCGATCGTCAGGTCCTGCACCGGCTGCATGTACATCGTCATGCCGACGATCTTGTCGACCGAACGCTGCAGGCGGCGAATGACGTCGCTCGCACTGACATCGCGTCTTCCGTCGCCGCTCCCGAACGGCTTCAGGTTGATCAGCATGCGGCCGCTGTTGAGCGTGGCGTTGGTGCCGTCGACGCCGATGAACGACGACAGGCTCTCGACGGCCGGATCCGCGCTCACGATCTTCGCCATCTGCTGCTGGCGCTCGGCCATCCCGGGAAACGAGATCGACTGCTGCGCCTCGGTGATGCCCTGGATCGCGCCGGTGTCCTGGATCGGGAAGAAGCCCTTCGGGATCAGGATGTACAGCACGACCGTCAGCGCGAGCGTGGCCAGCGCGACCAGCAGCGTGGCCGGCTGATGGCGGAGCACCCACTCGAGCGCGCGGCCGTAGCGCGCGATGACGCTCTCGAACAGCGCGTTGGTCTTGCGGGCCCATCTCGGCTCGCGCTCCGGCGGCGTGTGCCGCAACAGTCGCGCACACATCATCGGCGTCAGCGTCAGCGACACGAACGCCGAGATCAGGATCGAGACGGCCAGCGTGATCGCGAACTCGCGGAACAGGCGGCCGACGACGTCGCCCATGAACAGCAGCGGGATCAGCACCGCGATCAGCGAGAAGGTCAGCGAGATGATCGTGAAGCCGATCTGCTCGGCGCCTTTCAGCGCGGCCTCGAACGGCTTCATGCCGCCTTCGATGAACCGCGAGATGTTCTCGATCATCACGATCGCGTCGTCGACGACGAAGCCGGTCGCGATGGTCAGCGCCATCAGCGTCAGGTTGTTGATCGAGAAGCCGGCGAGGTACATGACACCGAACGTGCCGACCAGCGACAGCGGCACCGCGACACTCGGGATGATCGTGGCCGGCACGTTGCGCAGGAACACGAAGATCACCATCACGACCAGCACGATGGCCAGCAGCAGCTCGAAGCGCACGTCGTCGACCGACGCGCGGATGGTGGTGGTCCGGTCGGTCAGCAGCGTCACCTGCACCGAGCCCGGCAACGACGCCTGCAGTTGCGGCAGCAGGAACTTCACACGATCGACGACGTCGATCACGTTCGCGCCCGGCTGGCGCTGCACGTTGACGATGATCGCGGCCTTGTCGTCGGCCCATGCCGCGAGCCGCGTGTTCTCCGCGCCGTCGACGATGTCGGCGACATCCGAGAGACGGATCGGTGCGCCGTTCTTGTACGCGACGATCATCGCGCCGTACTCGCCGGCCGATTTGAGCTGATCGTTGGCGTCGATCGTCGACGCGCGTGCGGGGCCGTCGAAGCTGCCCTTCGCCTGGTTGGTGTTGGCGTTGGTGATCGCGGTCCGGATGTCGTCGAGCGCGAGGCCGAGCGACGCGATGGCCTTCGGATTGACCTGGATGCGCACGGCCGGCCGCTGGCCGCCGGACAACGTGACGAGACCCACGCCGGGGAGCTGCGAGATCTTCTGCGCGATCCGCGTGTCGACCAGGTCCTGCACCTTCGGCAGCGGCAGCGTCTGCGACGTGACGGCGAGCGCGATGATCGGCGTGTCGGCCGGATTGACCTTGCTGTAGATCGGCGGATTGGGCAGGTCGCCGGGCAACAGGTTGCCGCCGGCGTTGATCGCGGCCTGGACTTCCTGTTCGGCGATGTCGAGAGACAGCGCGAGGTCGAACTGCAGCGTCACGACCGACGCGCCGCCGGAACTGGTCGACGACATCTGCTTGAGGCCGGGCATCTGGCCGAACTGGCGTTCGAGCGGCGCCGTGACCGACGACGTCATCACCTCCGGACTCGCCCCGGGATACAGCGTCACGACCTGGATGGTCGGATAGTCGACCTCGGGCAGCGCGGACAGCGGCAGCTGCCGGTACGCGACGATCCCGACCAGCAGGATCGCGACCATCACGAGGGACGTCGCGACGGGGCGGAGGATGAAGGGACGTGAGGGATTCATCGAATGCGCGCCGCTTCACCACACGAGACCGTCGCCCCGGCAAAGGCCGGGGCCTTATCTGTTGTTCGCACGGTGGCACAGACTCGGGTCCCGGCCTTCGCCGGGAGGACACATGTGACGTGCATCACGGTGGCCCGCCTCCGCCCGGTGGTCC
>CAZZWS010000183.1:0-8306 GCA_964657795.1 Beijerinckiaceae bacterium | reverse complement strand
AGACCAGGACGTTGATAGGCTGGGTGTGGAAGCGCAGTAATGCGTTAAGCTAACCAGTACTAATTGCCCGTGCGGCTTGACTCTATAACTTTGATGGCGCAGTTTGCCGAACTCTGATCAAGTTATGGAATTGAGTATGTGTGAGTGCCGCTGTATCGGTCTCAATCGATCGATATCCAGTTGACACAGTCACGCTCGCTAAACGAAATAGACAAAGCTTTGCTTCTTCCCAGATTGGTCTTCTTGACGTGGGCGTATTTGTAGTGCGCTCACGAGCAAGAAGATTTACAAGTCATGCCTGATGACCATAGCAAGGTGGAACCACTCCTTCCCATCCCGAACAGGACCGTGAAACGCTTTTGCGCCGATGATAGTGAGCAATGCGCTTGTGAAAGTAGGTAATTGTCAGGCTTCTATAAGAAGCCCAGACCGAAAGGTCTGGGCTTTTTTCTTTTGTCCGCGCGAATCGGCGACGACATATCTCTCGCGTTGGTGCGTCCAACGATGTTGATAAGCCCTGCGATCATGCCTACTCTGTGACGGCGTCGATCGTCCCTGGTCGTACGCCGATCGTGTCGATCTGATCGATCCTCTACCGCTGCCGTTCAAGAATCATGTTGCGCATCAGCGAAGTTCGCTTGCCGCTGAGTCATCCGGCCGAAGCCATCGATGAGGCGGTGATTCGCGCGCTGGGTATCCCGAAGAAGGATCTCGTATCGGCGCGTATTGCCCGACGTGCGAACGACGCGCGCAAGAAATCGGCGATCGTGATGGTCTATTCGGTCGACGTCGAGGTGCGTGATGAAGACGCCGTGCTCGCCCGCTTGGCCGGCGACTCGCGGGTCAGGCGCGCGCCCGATACCCACTATCGATTCGTCACGCGGGTGGCCAGCGGTTCGTGCAGCCGTCCTGTCGTGGTCGGTGCAGGGCCCTGTGGTCTTTTCGCTGCGCTGATTCTCGCGCAGATGGGCTTGCGTCCGATCATCCTCGATCGCGGAAAGGTCGTCCGCGAGCGGACCAAAGATACCTGGGGACTATGGCGGCAGGGAGTACTGCATCCCGAATCGAACGTACAGTTCGGCGAAGGGGGTGCCGGCACCTTTTCCGATGGCAAGCTGTGGAGCCAGATCAAGGATCCGCGCCATCTCGGCCGCAAGGTATTGACGGAAATGGTCGATGCCGGTGCGCCGGCGGAAATTCTCGTCGAGGCGCATCCGCACATCGGCACGTTCCGCCTCGTGACCGTCGTCGAGAATCTTCGTCGGACGATCGAAGGGCTCGGTGGCGAATACAGATTCGAGCAGAAGGTCGACGACTTCGACATCGCGCCTGCGGCAGACGGTTCGCGTCGCCTGCACGGCCTCCATCTCGAAAGCGGCGAGTACCTGCCGACCGAGCACGTGATCCTAGCCGTCGGCCATAGCGCACGCGACACCTTCCACGCATTGCACCATCGCGGCGTTTATCTCGAAGCCAAGCCCTTCTCGATCGGTGTCCGCATCGAACATCCGCAGTCGTGGATCGACAGCTCCCGCTTCGGCGCTTGCGCCGGCCATCCCGATCTCGGCGCCGCGGCCTACACGCTGTCGCATCACTGCGCATCCGAAGCCAATCTGGGCCGAACGGTCTACAGCTTCTGCATGTGTCCAGGCGGCACGGTCGTCGCGGCGGCTTCGGAGCCCGGCCGGCTGGTGGTCAACGGGATGAGCCAGTATTCGCGCAATGAACGCAACGCCAACTCGGGCCTCGTGGTCGGCATCGATCCGGCGCGCGACTATCCGGGCGATCCGCTCGCGGGCATTGCCTTGCAACGTCACTGGGAGGCGCTCGCGTTCGAGGCCGGCGGGGCGAGTTACGACGCGCCGGTCCAGACGGTCGGCGACTTCATCGACGGCCGGGCGTCGACATCGCTCGGCGAAGTCGTTCCTTCATACAAGCCCGGCGTGCGCCCGACCGACCTGGCGCTCTGCCTGCCGGACTTCGTGGTCGGCGCGATCCGCGAGGCGTTGCCGGTCTTCGGACGTCAGATCAGGGGATACGACCATCCGGAAGCCGTGCTGACCGGCATCGAGGCGCGCACGTCGTCACCGGTGCGGATCACGCGCGGCGCCGACTTCCAGAGTCTCAACACCGCGAACCTCTATCCGGCGGGCGAGGGCGCCGGCTACGCGGGCGGCATCCTGTCCGCGGCGATCGACGGCATCAAGGTGGCCGAGGCCGTCGCGTTGCGGATCGCCGCCGCCGGCTGACCGCACGTCGACAGACCCGATCACAGGCGCGCCAGCGCCTCGATCGGATTCAGGCGCGATGCCTTGCGGGCCGGCAGGTAGCCGAAGACGATGCCGATCGTGCTGGAGACGATGAAGGCCACCGCGATCGCGGTGCCGGAGAGCGGCATCCTCGACGCGCGCGCCACATGATCGGTCACCGCCGCGATGCCGACCGACAGCACGATGCCGACCGTTCCTCCGAGCAGGCAGACCAGCACGGCCTCGATCAGGAACTGCTGCAGGATGTCGGCCCGTCGCGCGCCGACCGCCATGCGGATGCCGATCTCCTGGGTCCGCTCGCTGACGGTGACGAGCATGATGTTCATCACCCCGATGCCGCCGACCACGAGCGAGATCAGCGCGATCGAAGAGATCAGCAACGACAACGCGCCCTCCGATTGCGAGACGGCCTGCCGGAAACTCTCGGTGTTGTTGACGAAGAAATCGAGCGAGCCGTGGCGCTGCTTGACGAGATTCTGGACGCCCGCCTCGGCGACCTTCGTCGGCACGCCGTCCTTGATGCGCATCGTGATGCTCGACAGCGCGCCCGCACCGGATAACCGGGTCAACGCGGTCGTGTACGGCACGTAGATCACCAGCCCGTTGTCGAGGAACGGTGACTTCGGTCTCTGGACCACGCCGACGACGCGGACCGGCACGCTGCCCAGCAGGATCGGCTGACCGAGCGGCGACGAGCCGTCGGGAAAGAACGCGAGTCGCGTCTGTTCGTCGATGACCGCGTCCTGTGCCTGCGTCGCGACAGACCGCGCATCGAAGGCCTTGCCCGCGCTGATCGCGAAGCCCCGCACGTGGAAGTGCGCGGCGCCCACGCCGCGGATCGTGGCCGTCCGTTCGACGTTGCCTCGCCGCACGACGCTCGTCGTCGCCACCACTGGCGACACGCTGTCGACGTAGTCGAGTCCGGCGATCGCCCGCGCATCGCCTTCGGTCAGCGGCTTCTTCGTGCCGGCGCGCTGGTCGCCGAAGCCGCGCCCCGGATTGAGATCGATGGTGTTGGTGCCGAGCGATTGCAGTTGCGTCATGACCTGGCGACGCGAGCCTTCGCCGACGGCCGTCACCGACACGACCGAGGTCACGCCGATCACGATGCCGAGCATCGTCAGCAGCGTGCGCATCCGGTGGGCGGCCATGTTGCGTGCGGCCATGACGGCGGCCTCGCCGATCTGCCCCAGCCACTCGATCCAGCGCCGTCCGGCGGGCACGGCCACGAGCGGACGTGCCGCTGCCGACGCGGCAGGCGGCGAGGTGGTCCTCCGATCGGCGACGACCAGCCCGTCGCGCAACTCGATGACCCGTTGCGCATGCGCGGCCACCGCCGCATCGTGCGTGACCACGATGACGGTGTGTCCGTCGCGATGCAGTTCCTGCAGGATGCGCATCACTTCGGCGCCGCTCGTGGCGTCGAGCGCGCCGGTCGGCTCGTCGGCGAGGATCACCTGGCCGCCGTTGACCAACGCCCGCGCGATCGACACGCGTTGCTGCTGACCGCCCGACATCTCGTTCGGCCGATGCGCGAGGCGATCCGCGAGACCCAGCCGCGTCAACAGGCTCGTCGCGCGTTCGTGGCGCCGGTCCGCGGCCATGCGCGCGTAGAGCGCCGGCATCTCCACGTTGCGCAGCGCGCTCAGGTCGTCGAGCAGTTGATAGCGCTGGAAGATGAAGCCGAAGTGCTCGCGTCGCAATCGCGCCAGCTCATCGGCCGACATGGAGCCGGTCGACTCGCCGGCCACGCAATAGCTCCCGGCATCCGGCTGGTCGAGGCAGCCGAGGATATTGAGCAACGTGGACTTGCCCGACCCCGACGACCCCATGATCGCGACCATTTCGCCGGCCGCGATCCCCAGCGACACGCCGCGCAGAGCATGCACGGTCTGGTCGCCGGCGACGTAGCTGCGGGCGACCTCGTGCAGGACGAGCAGGGTGCCTGCGTCGACGCGGCCCGCCTCCATCGACGCGGGCGGTTCGTCGATCCTCTCAGCGGGCCGTGGCACCGGCGGCCGCCTCGCTCGTCGCGACCAGCTCGCCGGCCGCGAGGCCTTCCTTGACCTCGGCCCGGACGCGGTTGTCGAGGCCGATGCGCACGAGGCGCTCCTCGACCTTCGCGCCCTGCACGACGCGGACGCGATAACGTCCGTCGGCTTCCCGCGCGCCGAGCGCCGCGCTCGGGATCGCCAACGCGTCCTTGACGGTGGCGACGACGATCGTCACCTGCGCGGTCATCGCGATGCGCAGGCTGCCGTCGGGGTTCGGGACGTCGAAGATGCCGTTGTAGTAGATCGCCTTGGCCGCTCCCGTGGTGGCCGCCGCCGCGCCGCCGCTGCCGCTCGCGTCGGTGGCGAGCGTGGTCGGTCCGGGCTCGACGCGCTTCAACGTCGCCTCGTAGCGTCGTTCCGGATCGCCCAGCAGCGTGAAGTAGACGGGCATGCCGGGCCGCACGCGCGGCACGTCGGCCTCGGAGATCTGCGCCTTGACGGTCATCGTGTCGAGGCGCGCGAGCTTGACGATGGCCGGCACGTTGAACGCGGCGTTGACGGTCTGGCCTTCCTCGTTGAGGACCGCGACGACGGTCCCGTCGATCGGCGCGACGACATGCGTGTAGCCCATGTTGACGCGCGCCGTGTTCGCGGCGATCTGCGCCTGCGAGAGCTGGGCATCGAGCGCGGCGATGTCGGCCTGGGTCGTGGCCTGCGTCGCCTCGGCGGTCTCGAGGTCGGCGCGCGAACCCGCGTCGATCGCGACGAGCGCCCGGAGCCGTTGCGCCGCGAGCCGCGTCTGCGTCAGCGATGCGATCCTCGACGCGCGTTGCGCCCGCACGCTCAGCACGCCGGCCTCGGCGCGTTGCAGGTCGTTGCGCTGGTTGGAGGAGTCGATCTCCGCGATCGGCTGGCCCTTCTTCACGCTGTCGCCGAGCGCGACATAGAGCTTGTTGACGACGCCGGTCACCTGCGCTCCGACGCTGACGAGCTTCGCGGCTTCGATCGTGCCGGTCGCGAGCACGCCGTCCTCGATGTCTTCGCGCGTCACCGGCGCCGTGGTGACGGGCGGCGGTGGCGCTTCGCGCGTCCACCACCACGCGATCGCGACGATGCCGATCAGGACGACTACGAGGACGACGATGACGGCGGACCGGCGCGGCCCGCCGCGGCGTGTGCCCGTCATCGCAACCCGTCCTCGTCCTTCCACGCGCCGCCGAGGGCCCGGTACAACGCGATCCGCGTGGTCTGCTCCTCGAGCCGCAGCGCGATCAACGACTGCTGCGCGCCGAACAGCGACTGCTCCGCATCAAGCACGGCCAGATAGCCGCTGCCGCCTTGCCGGAAAATCGCATCGGACAGTTGCAGGCTGGTGGCCGAACTGTCGACGAACGCGCGCTGGCCGGCCAGTCGGTCGGCCAGCGTCCGACGCGCGGCGAGCACGTCTGCGACCTCGCGGAACGCGGTCTGCAGCGTCTTCTGATACGTGGCGACGGCGATGTCGCGATCGGCGACCGCGTTGTCAAGCGTCGCGCGGTTCACGCCGCCGTCGAAGATCGGCAGCGTGATCGACGGGCCGACGCTCCACAGCGCGCTGCCGCGCCGGAAGATCTGGTCGAGGGCCGAGCTCTGCGTGCCGGCGCTGCCGGTCAACACGATGCGGGGAAAGAACGCGGCCCGTGCGGCGCCGATGGTCGCGTTGGCCGCGACGAGGCCGCGTTCGCTCGCCTGCACGTCGGGACGATGGATCAGCACGGACGACGGCAGGTCGCCCGGCACGTCGAAGAGGGCGCTTCCATCGATCGTCAGCACGGGGTCCGCGGTGACGTCCGGCCCGTCGCCATCGGGCAACGGGCCACCGATCAGCAACTCCAGCGCGTTGCGGTCGAGCGCTACCTGGGTGCGCACGGCGGCGAGCTGCACGCGCGTGGACTCGAAGATGCTGCGGGCCTGCGCGACGACGAGGCCGGTCGTGCCGCCGAGGTCGTGGATCTTAGTCGTCAGCGAGAAGCTGGCCTCGCGATTGGCGAGCGTGCGGCGGGCCAGCGCCAGCTGCTCGTCGTCCGCGGCGAGTGCGAGCCAGGCGTTGGCGACTTCGGCGATCAACGCCAGCTCGGCGCCGCGCCGGTTCTCGCGCGCGGCGAAGTAGAGCGCGAGTCCGGCGTCGCTCAGGTTGCGGACGCGGCTTAAGAGATCGATCTCGTAGCTCGCGTCGAGCGGGGCGGCGTAGGCGGTCGTCGTCAGTCCGTCGCTGCGTGTCCGCGTCCCGGTGCCGGTCGCGTCGACGAAGGGCAGTCGCGCCGCGTCCTGGACGCGATAGGCCGCGCGGGCTTTCTCGACATTGAGGACCGCGACGCGCAGGTCGCGGTTCTGGACGAGCGCGCGCGCGACGACGCGGCGCAGGCGCTCGTCGTGGATGAAGTCCTGCCAGTCGCGGCCGTAGTCGGCGCTCGCGCCTTCATCATCGAGCGCGCCACGCGCTGCCCACGTCGCGGGCAGAGGAGATGCCGGCCGCTGGTGCGGTGGAGCGAGGTTGATGCACGCTGTCAGGGCGATCGATGCCGCGGCCGAAGCCGCGCGGGTCGCGGCGACGTTCATGGGCTTGCCGGGAGGAGGATGCAGCGACGGTGCACGTGATCGAGAAGCGGTGGGCGAGAAGCGGTCGGGGACGGTATCGAGTCTAAGCCGATCCCGTGCAACGGTTCGCTCGTGCGGGTACCGGGCGAACGAGGGTCGCGCGCCATGCGGGATCGCATGGCGCTGCGATTCAGTGCGTCACGACCACCGGTGCCTCGGTCGCAGGCGGCGTGTTGCGGCTGCGCCCGCAACGCACGAGGCCATCGATCATCACCATGCCGACGCCGGGCAGATCGCCGTGACCGACGCTCTCCAGCAGGTTCGACGCCGGCGCATGCTGCGCGCGGTCCATGAAGACGAAGTCCGCATCGCGGCCCACCTCGATCAGCCCGCAGTTCAACGCACGGATGCGCGCCGTGTTGCCGGTCGCGAAGCAGAACGCGACCTCCGCCGGGATGCCGCCGATGCTGGCCAGCATCGTGATCATGCGCAGGATGCCGAGCGGTTGTACGCCCGAACCCGCGGGTCCGTCGGTGCCGAGGATGACGCGGTGCGGACACTTGAGGTCGAGCGCGGCGCGCGCGGCCGCGAGCGCGACGCGTTCGTTGCCGTTGTGGACGATCTCGATCGCGCGGCTCGACCGCTCGCACAGTTCGCAGACGTCGCGTTCGGGCAGCGACGTGGTGCCGCCGTTGATGTGGCCGATGATGTCGGCGTCGGCTTCGAGCACGACGTCCTTGTCGATCAGGCCCGAGCCGGGGATCGACGGGCCGCCGGTGTGGATCGTGCTCTGGATGCCGTGCCGACGCGCCCACTTCACCATCGTCGCCGCCTCCGTGCCGCCCTTCACGGAGCCGAGGCCGATCTCGCCGAGCAGCCCGACGCCGGCCGCCGCGAGTTCCGCGAAGTCCGACTCGACCATGCCTTTCTCGACCACAGGCGCACCGGCCAGCACCTTGACGCCGCCCGGCCTGAAGTTGTGGAACGCGCGTTGCGCGGTGATGGCCAATGCCTTCAGGCCGACGATGTCCTTCGGCCGACCGGGCAGGTGCACCTCGCCGGCCGAGATCATCGTCGTCACGCCGCCGTTCATCGTCGAGTCGATCCAGCCGAGCTGACCCTGCCGCGGCGTCCAGTCGCCGAACACCGGATGCACGTGGCTGTCGATCAGGCCCGGGCACAGGCACGTGCCGCGCGCGTCGATGACGGTTTTCGCCTCGCCGATGTCGCAGTCGCCTGCCTTGCCGACCGCGACGATCAGCCCGTCGACGACGACCACGGTGTCGGCGTCGAGGATCGGTCGCTCGAGATCGCCCGACAGCATCAGGCCCACGTTGCGGATCACCACCTTGCCGGATTTTTCGCCGGCGGCCACGTCAGCCATGAAGTGTTCCTTTCGGAGTTGAGGCACCGTCGGCCCGCCGCGATGACGTTGCCCTTATACAGCTTCACGCGCACCTCGCCG
>CAZZWS010000182.1:0-8320 GCA_964657795.1 Beijerinckiaceae bacterium | reverse complement strand
CGACACGGCGTCGACCGGCAAGCGCGAGGACGCGAGGCCCATCCACTGCACCGCGACGATGACGCCGCCGATGGCGAGCGAGGCGGCCATCTCACGGTCGAGTCGCTTGCGCCCGGAGCGCGTGGAGACGCGTCCCAGCAGCGACAGCGTGATGCCCGCGGCGGCGAGCGCGAGCACCGCCATGGCCGTGAGCCCGGCCCAATGCCATGAGATGCCGGACTCGGCGACCATCGGCGCCATGCCGATGTACGCCATCGCCCAGAGGCAGAACCCCGCGAGCCCGCTGCCGACCGCGAGCGTTCTGATGGTGACGGGTCGCGACGCGACCGTGAGCGCGATCGACGCCGTCGCGAGCGCCGCGATGGCGGACGCGATCAGCGACACGCGGTCGTAGTCGAGCTCGACGGGCAGCACGAGTGCCTGCAGCGCCGTGCATTGCATCGCCCACAGGCCGGTCGCGATGACGAAGGCGCCGCCGACGAACCAGCGCGGCGCGGCGGCGCGATCCTCGGTGCGCAGATGCCGCAGCAGCTCGAACGCCACGAACGACGTCGAGGCGCCGATCAGCACGGACAGCAGCAACGGGGTCGAGCGATACGTGTGGTCGAGGAGAGTCATGGTGGGACGGACGCGCGCGTTCGGTCCGAAGACGGCGGGTTTCTCGACTATCGACGGTCGTGGGCGATTCATGAGAAGGCGCTCGGCGACGCGGGTCGTCGGAAGCGTCGAATGGAGGACTTATCATTCCAGCCCTCCGTGCGCGCGTACCCGGCACGCCGCCATCTCCGACCATGACCGCCATGCCAGCAGCCGCCGCAAGGACCGAACAGGACTATCGCCGCCGTCGGGTGCTGCCGCTCGGTACGTTGGTCGGACTGGCCGTGTCGGCGCTCGTGGTCGTCGCGTTCGGCCTCGTGTCGTATCACGCATTGCGCAGCAGTTCCGAGACCGCGCGACGGGTCGCCGAGACGCTGGAGGTCATCGAACGGCTGCAGGGTCTGCTGTCCGACCTCAAGGATGCCGAGACCGGGCAGCGCGGTTTCCTGCTGACCGGCAAGGGCTCGTACCTCGCGCCGTACACCAGCGCGCAGTCCACGTTGCCCGAGGATCTCGCGACCCTGCGTTCGCTCACGAACGAGGACTCGACGCAGCGGGCACGCCTCGATGTGCTGTCGCCGATCATCGTAACCAAGCTCGACGAGCTGCGTTCGACCGTCGTGCTGAAGCAGGCGGGAAAGCCGGACGAGGCGGTGGAGATCGTCAGCTCGGATCGCGGCAAGCTGGCGATGGATCGTGCGCGAGCGCTGATCAAGGAGATGACGGACGACGAGCACGCGGTGCTCGCGGCGCGACAGAACGAGTTCCAGGACGCCGTCCGCAACGCGTTCGTCGTCACCGTCGTGGGTGGCGTGCTGCTGCTCGGGTTGATCGGACTGGCCGCGTGGTTGCTGTCGCGCGCCTATCGCGAACGCGAGATCGAGACGTGGTTGCGCGCGGGCCAGGCCGCGGTCTCCGCGCGGCTGCTCGGCACGATGCGGCCCGAAGAGATCGGCGAGAAAGCCTTGAGCACGCTGTCGCGCTACCTGCAGGTCGCGGTCGCGAAGATCTACATCAACGACGTCGACGGCGGCTTCCGCTATCTCGCGGGCTATGCCGACGGCGGCGACGGCGAGCCGGTCGACGGCCGGCGTCGCGCGGGCGTCGGATTGCTGGACCAGGTGGCTCGCGAAGGCAGGCCGCTGACGGTCCGCGACCTTCCCGATCATTATCTCGACGTGAGTTCCGGCATCGGCTCCGGTTCACCGCGCGAGCTCGCGATCGTCCCGGCCCATGCGGACGGCGCGCTGCTGGCAATCATGGAACTGGGCTTCCTCGGCGCGACCGATCCGGTGCAGCACGAGCTGCTGGCCCGCGTCGCGCCGACCATCGCGGTCGCCATCCGCTCGTCGCGCGAAGCGATGCGGATCGCCGATCTGCTCGGCGAGACGACGCGTCAGGCCGAGGAACTGCAGGCGCAGCAGGAGGAACTGCGCGTCAACAACGAGGAGCTCGAGGAACAGAGCCGCGCGCTCAAGACCTCGCAGGCGCAGCTCGAGGGCCAGCAGGTCGAACTCGAACAGACCAACGCGCAGCTCACCGAGCAGGCCGAGATCCTGGAGCGCCAGAAGGACGCGTTGCTCGACTCGCAGAAGATCCTCGGCGACAAGGCGATCGAACTCGAGCGTTCCAATCAGTACAAGAGCGAGTTCCTGGCCAACATGAGCCACGAGCTGCGCACGCCGCTCAACTCGACCTTGATCCTGGCCAAGCTGCTGGCCGACAACAAGCAGGGCAACCTCACCGACGAGCAGGTCAAGTTCGCCGCGACGATCTCGGCGGCGGGCAACGATCTGCTGACGCTGATCAACGACATCCTCGACCTGTCGAAGATCGAGTCCGGCAAGGTCGAGCTCCAGGTGGAGCCGGTGACCCTCTCCCGCATCGTCGGATCGCTGGCGAAGACCTTCGAGGAGACCGCGCGCAGCAAGAACGTCGAGTTCGCGGTGCAGATCGAGCCGGGGACCGTCGAGCGGATCGAGACCGACGAGCAACGGCTCGGCCAGATCCTCAAGAACCTGCTTTCAAACGCGCTCAAGTTCACGGCGAAGGGACGCGTGGCGCTGCGGGTCTTCGGACACGGCGTCGATCAGGTCTCGTTCGCCGTCACCGACACCGGCATCGGCATCGCGCCGCATCAGCGCGAGATCATCTTCGAAGCGTTCCGGCAGGCCGACGGCAGCACGCATCGACGCTACGGCGGCACCGGCCTCGGCCTGTCGATCTCGCGCGACCTGTCGCGTCTGCTGGGCGGCGACATCGATGTGCAGAGCGCGCCGGGCGAAGGCAGCGTCTTCACGCTGACCTTGCCGGTGCGCCACGTGAAGCGCGACGAGACGGAGCCGGTCGCAGGGTCGAGCGTACCGCCCGTACCGCCCGCTCCGCCCTGGGTCAAGCCGGTCGCGACTCCGGCAGCGCGGCTTCCCGCCACGCCGTCCGTCGCGGCATCGCCCGCGGCGCGGGCCAACGAGGCCCCTGGCCTCCCGCCGATCGGCGACGACGACCGTGGGCACCTGTCCGCGACGATGCGGCGCATCCTCGTCATCGAGGACGACGTGCGCTTCGCGGCGATCCTGAAGGAGCTGGCGCACGAGATGGGCTTCCAGTGCATCGTCACGCACTCGGCCGGCGAAGGGCTCGCGGCCGCCCGGACCTATCAGCCGAGCGCCATCCTGCTCGACATGCACCTGCCCGATCACTCGGGGCTCGGCGTCCTCGATCAACTCAAGCAGGACGCGAGGACGCGTCACATCCCGGTCCACATCGCGTCGGTCGCCGACCACGAACAGGAGGCGCGCGCACTCGGCGCCGTCGGCTACGACCTGAAGCCGGTCAAGCGTGAGCAGCTGGTCGAGGCCCTCGAAGGTCTGCGTGCGCGCTTCACGCAGCAGCTGCGGCGCGTGCTGGTCGTCGAGGACGACGAACGTCAGCTCGACAGCATCCGTCAGCTCCTGGCCGCCGACGACGTCGAGATCGTCGGCACGTCGAGCGCCGCGGCCGCGCTCGAACAGTTGCGGTCGAACACGTTCGACTGCGTGGTCATGGACCTCAACCTGCCCGACGTCTCGGGCTACGAGCTGCTCGAGGAGATGTCGCAGCAGGAGGACGTGCCATTTCCTCCGGTGATCGTCTACACCGGCCGCATGCTGACGCGCGACGAGGAGCAGAAGCTGCGGCGCTACTCCCGATCGATCATCATCAAGGACGCTCGCTCGCCGGAGCGGCTGGTCGACGAGGTCACGCTGTTCCTGCATCAGGTCGAGGCGCAACTGCCGCTCGAACGGCAGCGGATGCTGCGCGAAGTGCGCAGCCGCGACACCACGCTGGAGGGACGGCGCATCCTGGTCGTCGAGGACGACGTGCGCAACGTGTTCGCGTTGTCGAGCGTGCTCGAACCGAAGGGCGCGAAGATCGAGATCGCGCGGAATGGACGCGAGGCGCTGGAGGCCCTCGCCCGCGGCAGCGCCGACGCCACCCGCGGCATCGACCTCGTGCTGATGGACATCATGATGCCGGAGATGGACGGCTACACCGCGATGCGCGAGATCCGCAAGCAGCCCCGGTTCCGCAAGCTGCCGATCATCGCGTTGACGGCCAAGGCCATGCGTGACGACCAGGAGAAGTGCCTGGCGGCCGGAGCCAACGACTACATGGCCAAGCCGCTCGACGTCGAGAAGCTGTTGTCGCTGGTCCGCGTGTGGATGCCGAAGTGACGAGGCACGACGACGACACGGCGAGGGATCCGGCGACGAAGGACTTCGACATCGAGCTGCAACTGCTCGTCGACGCCATCTTCCTCAAGTATCACTACGACTTCCGTTCGTATGCGGGCGCCTCGCTGAAGCGACGGCTGAAGGCGGCGATGGCGCACTTCGGGTGCGCGACGCTGTCGCAACTGCAGGACCAGGTGATCCACGATCCGCTGGTCTTCCCGGCGATGCTCGACTACCTGACGGTGCAGGTCAGCGAGATGTTTCGCGACCCGCCGTACTTCCTCGCGTTGCGCACGCGGGTGATCCCGCTGCTGCGGACCTATCCGTCGCTGAAGATCTGGATCGCCGGCTGCAGCACCGGCGAGGAGGCCTACTCGATGGCCATCCTGCTGCGCGAGGAGGGGCTGCTCGAACGCACGCTGATCTATGCGACCGACATCAACCTGCGCGCGCTGGAGCAGGCCGAGGCGGGCGTCTATGCCATCGATCGCATCGCCGGCTTCACCGACAATCATCGACGCTCGGGCGCGACCACGTCGCTGTCCGACTACTACACCGCGGCCTACGATCGCGCCGTGTTCGACAAGTCGCTGCGGGCCCAGATCGTGTTCTCGGATCACAGCCTGGCCACCGACAGCGTCTTCGCCGAGATGCATTTCGTGTCGTGCCGCAACGTGCTGATCTACTTCACGCGCGAGCTGCAGGAACGTGCGCTCGGCCTGTTCCGCGAAGCGCTGCCGCGGCGTGGCTTCCTCGGCATCGGATCGCGCGAGTCGCTGCGTTTTTCCGCGCATGCGGATGCGTTCGAAGCGTTCGTTCCGAACGAGCGCATCTATCGCAAGAGGGCGGACGCGTGACGCCCGTGCGTACCGCGGCGCCCGCCCGCCGAAGGCTCGATGCCGTGGTGATCGGCGCATCGGCCGGCGGCGTCGACGCGTTGATGACGCTGCTGCCCGCGTTGAAGAGCGGCTTCGCATTGCCCGTCTTCGTCGTGCTGCACGTGCCGCGACACATGCCCAGCGCGCTGGTCGAGATCTTCGCGCCGCGCTGCGCACTGCAGGTGCGCGAGGCCGAGGACAAGGAACCCGTCGCCGCCGCCACCGTCTACTTCGCCCCGCCCGATTACCATCTGCTGATCGACGGCGGCGCCGGCTCGCGCCGGTCGCTGCACGGGTCCGCTTCCGCACCCGCACCGTGCCTGGCGTTGTCGGCCGACGAGTCGGTCAACTACTCGCGCCCGTCCATCGACGTGTTGTTCGAATCGGCCGCCGACTTTTACGGCAACCGACTTGCAGGCATCATCCTGACCGGTGCGAACGCGGACGGCGCCGACGGGCTCCTGGCGGTCGCTCGCGCCGGCGGGGTCACCATCGTGCAGCAACCGCAAGGCGCCTTCGCGTCGGCCATGCCCGCCGCCGCGATGACCAGGATCAAGCCCGACTACCTGTTGCCGTTGGCCGAGATCGCGGGCCGGCTGCAATCCCTCTCGACTCAGCACCTGTCATGACGCCAGACGCGTTGCCCCCGATCAAGATCCTGCTCGTCGACGATCTCGAAGAGAACCTCTTCGCGCTGACGGCGCTGCTGCGTCGCGCGGACCTCGAGATCCTCGCCGCGCGCTCGGGATCCGAGGCGCTCGAGCTGCTGCTGATCCATCACGTCGGGCTCGCGCTCGTCGACGTGCAGATGCCCGAGATGGACGGCTTCGAACTCGCGGAGCTGATGCGGGGCGCCGAGCGGACGCGCTCCGTGCCGATCATCTTCGTCACCGCCGGCTCGAGCGACGACCAGCGCGTCTTCAAGGGTTACGAAGCGGGGGCCGTCGACTTCCTCTATAAGCCGATCGAGCCGCGCATCCTGAAGAGCAAGGTCGACGTTTTCGTCGAACTCGCGCAGCAGCGCCAGCAGCTCGCGGCCGAGGTCAGCGAGAAGACCGAGCGGCTGCGGCTCAACGAGATGTTCACGGCGATGCTCGGCCACGACCTGCGCGGGCCGCTGTCCGCCATCGTGATGAGTTCGATCCTCGCCGAGAAGCGCGCCACCGACGACGCGGCGCGCAAGACCGCCTCGCGCACGCTGGAGAGCGCGAAGCGCATGAGCCGGATGATCTCCGACATGCTCGACCTCGCGCGGGCGCGGCTCGCCGGCGGCATCCCGATCGATCGCAAGCCGGTCGATCTCGCCGTCCTCATCGACAAGTCCATCGACGATCATCGCGCGCTGATGCCGGACCGCCGGATCGACCTGCAGCGCGACGGCGACCTGACCGGCGCATGGGATGCCGACCGCGCGCAGCAGATGATCGCCAACCTGATCGACAACGCGGTCCAGCACGGTGACGCCACGCAGCCGGTGCAATGCGTTCTCGACGGCTCTGAGCCCGACCGGGTGCTGTTCTCGATCCGCAACGGTGGCGCCATCCCCGACGACCTCCTGCCGCACGTGTTCGATCCCTTTCGCAGCCGTCACGCCTATCGCACCCGCAGCGAAGGCCTCGGCCTCGGGCTCTACATCGCCGAACAGATCGTGGTGGCCCACGGCGGCGCGATCCGTGCCGAGACCGGCGGCGACAGCACGACGTTCACGGTGGTCCTGCCTCGGGTGACGAACGGCGGGATGGCGTACGCGACGGCGCCACGCGGCGGCTGAGCACGGTCGTCGTCAAGGCGGAAACAGGCGAAGTTTTTCCGCGTTGTTCACCTGAGCGGATCGTGGAGCGCCATTGGAAGATGGCTTTGTCGTCGTCCCCGCCACCCGCCGCGTTCGCCTCGCTCATGGATCTGCCCAATCCCAACCGCATCGACCTCGACGATCGCGCGCAAGTGATGTTGTGGGCCGACATGCTGGCGATCTCCGCCGACCGCCTGGTCGAGATCGCCGGCAAGGTCGGCCCGATGAGCGCCGCCATCCGGTTCTATGCGACCAAGTTCGGCGACGAGCGCCAACCACCGGCTACGGGTCGATCGAGCGCGAGCGGGTCCGCTCGCGCCCGGTCGCCGCGTGTCGGGTCACCGGGTCCCGTACGCCAGCGGTAGGCGCAGCTGCGCGATCAGCCCGCGTTCGCCGCGCATCAGGCTGACGTCGCCGCCGTGTGCGCGGGCGATCGAGCGACAGACCGCGAGACCGAGGCCGCTGCCCTGCTTGTTTGACGCGCGCGCGGCCGACGCGCGATAGAACGGTTCGAAGACGCGCTCCAGTTCGTCGTCTGGCAGGCCCGGTCCGTCGTCGCTGACTTCCGTCACCGCATCGGACCGGTCGGTGAAGAGACGCACGCGCGCGTGGTCGCCGTACTTCACCGCGTTCTCGACGAGGTTGGCCAGCAGCCGCCGCATGCCGATGGCATCGACCTCGACCGGCGCCCGTTCGTTGAGCGTGAGTCGGACGTCGTTGCCGACGAAGACCGCGTCCTCGACGACGTCTTCGACGATGCTCGACAGGTCGAGCCTTTCGCGTTGTCCCGGCTCGGATGCGTCGCGGATGAACGCGAGGACCGAGCTGATCATCTTCTCCATCTCCTCGACCTCGTGGAGCATGCCTTCGCGCAGGTCCTCCTCGACGTCCTCGAGGCGAAAGCGCAGCCGCGTCAACGGCGTGCGCAGGTCGTGGCTGATCGCGCCGATCATCGCCGTGCGGTCGTCGACGAAGCTGCGCAGCCGGCTCTGCATGCGGTTGAAGGCATGCGCCGCGCGTCCCACCTCGGCCGGCCCGCCGAGCATCATCACCGGCGCCGTCGGATCGCGACCGAGTCGTTCGGCGGCCACCGCGAAGCCGGCGATCGGTCGCACCAGCCGACGCGCGAACAGCCAGCCGAGTGGCGCGATCACCGCGAACGAGATGGCGAACCACAGCAGCACGCGTCGCTGCCAGCTGTTGGGGAAAGGCTCGGGGATCGGCTGCACGACGACCCATCCGTCGGCCGTCCGCAACGCCGCGATGAAGTCGCCGGCGACGAAAGGCGCGGGCGCGAGACCGAAGAGGCCGAGCGGTGCGGCCAGGACGCCGGTGCGCAC
>CAZZWS010000181.1:0-8351 GCA_964657795.1 Beijerinckiaceae bacterium | reverse complement strand
GGCATGGGCGCTGACCGACAGGACCAGGGCGGCGCCGAGAAGGAAAGCGACCGAGGCGATCGCGACGTCGTCGGTCTCGCCGACCAGGACGGCGAGCGACGCCCAGGACATGCCTTGCAGGCCGGCGACCACATCGTTCGCGACGTTGTAGCGTTGGGTCTGTACGAGACGCGCCTGCTCCGAAAGTCCGCGGAGCGCGGAAGCTCGATGGCGCCACGTGAAGGAGACGCCGATGCCGAGCAACGCGGTCAAGGTCATCGCCACGTACCAGAGATCGACCCGGATGCCGGCGGCAGCGCCACCGAACGAGAAGAAGACGAATGTCGCGACGAACAGCGTGACCCAGCCGGCGAGAATGCCGTGGCGCGCCGCCACGTCGATCAACTGGACCTCGACGCGGGCGCGGGTCCACGCCGCGAACGCCGCGGACGCGACCGACGCCTCAGGCGGCGACGCGGCCACGATCTGCGAAGGGACGGTCAGCGGAAATCACGGAACGCGAGCAGCATCGGTGCGATCGACGAGGGTTCCGATGAGGAGCGCATGTCTTGACGCAAAAATCGATAGGCATGTTCGATGGACCGCTGGGGGCGAGAGAATCGCGAAGGGAGTGGGCTTCAGGACGTCGGGGAGACAGCGGGTCATGATAAGGGCCACCTGCAACGTGACCCGCACCGGTCACCCATGCGCCATCGCCCCGGATTATCGCAAGCGGCCGAGCGTATCTGTGCATCAAGCGGATAAATCGACGACCACGGCGTCGCCACTGGACAACGACGCGACATCGCCCGTCGAACGCGGCGGCGCGTCACGTTCCGATCTTGTTGTCGGGAGGGCGGTCGGCCCTGTCATCGGCGCCGTCGTCGGCCCCGTCATCGGTCGCTTTGCGCCGTCGCCGAGCGGGCCGCTCCACGCGGGCTCGCTCGTCGCGGCCATGGCGAGCTGGCTCGACGTCCGCGCGCGCGGCGGTCGCTGGCTCGTCCGCATCGAGGACGTCGACCGTCCGCGCGAAGTGGCCGGTGCGGCCGACGACATCATCGCGACGCTGGCCGCTTTCGGATTCCGTTGGGACGGGCCTGTCGTCCGGCAGCGCGATCGCGACGCGCTCTATCGCGACGCGTTCGAGCGAATGCGGACCAGCGGAGCGCTCTACCCGTGCGGCTGCACGCGTCGCGAGATCGAGGAAGCCGTCGAGCCGGGGCGCGGCGTCGCGGCGGTCTATCCGGGCACCTGTCGCGCCGGCCTCGCTGCGGGCCGGTCGGCGCGCGCCTGGCGTGTGCGCGTGCCGGATCACGACGTCCTCGTCGACGATCGTGCCGCCGGCGTCTTTCGCCAGAACCTCGCGCGCGACGTCGGCGACTTCGTGGTGAGGCGAGCGGACGGGCTGTGGGCCTATCAGCTCGCGATGGTCGTCGACGATGCCGACCAGGGAATCACCGACGTGGTCCGGGGCAGCGATCTGCTCGACTCGACCCCACGCCAAAGGTGGCTGCAGGACCTGTTGGGCCTGCCGCAGCCGCGGACGCTGCACGTGCCGCTGGTGCTTGACGCCGACGGCCAGAAGCTCGCCAAGAGCAGCGGAGCGACGGCGCTCGACCGAAGCCGTCCGCTGGAGGCCTTGCAGGTGGCTGCCGGACATCTGGACCTGGTCCTGCCGAAGGTCGCGACGATCGAAACGTTCTGGGAGCACGCGACGGCCGCGTGGGCCGCACGGTGGAATGGCGGGACGACGCGGTGAGACCGAAGTCGACCCCGCGACATCCTGCCGCGATCAGGCCTTTCGAGTGCCGCCCAGCAGCGCCGCGATCTTGCGCACCGGTCGGATGCTCGGCGTGGCGGTCGGCGCCGCTGCAGCCGGCTGCTCGGATTCGGCGGCGTCGGGCGACGGTTCGTACGGCTTCGTGAAGAAGTCGTCGACGACTTCGTGATGGCCACGGCCACGCGACGCGTAACGCGGCGCACGAGGCCCGGCCTGCTGACCGCCGGCGTCGACATCGACCGGGACGGTTTCTTCGACGCGGCGGCTGCGCTCGCGCCGTGCCGGCGGCGCGGTCTCCGGACTGCGCTCGCGATCGTGGTCGCGGCCGCGCGGCCGGAAATCGGCGAGTTCGGCGCGTTCGAGCGGACGCTTCGTGAGCTTCTCGATGTCCGCCAGCAAGCGCTCTTCCTCGGGCGCCATCAACGAGATGGCGATACCCGATGCGCCGGCACGGCCGGTGCGACCGATGCGGTGCACGTAGTCCTCGGGCGCGTACGGCAGGTCGTAGTTGATGACCGCCGGCAGTTCGACGATGTCGAGCCCGCGCGCGGCCACGTCGGTGGCGACCAGCACGTCGGTCTCGCCCTTCTTGAACGCCTCGAGCGCGATCATCCGGTCCTTCTGGCTCTTGTCACCGTGGATGGCGTCGGCATTGATGCCTTCGTTCTTGAGCTCGCGCGCGAGGCGTCCGGTCCCGATCTTGGTGTTGGAGAACACCAGCACCTGCTTCAACGCCCGCGACCGGATGATGTGCGCGACCGCGGCGCGCTTGTGATCGGACGGCATCGCGTAGACGATCTGCTGCACCAGTTCGGCGGTGGCGTTGCGACGCGCGACCTCGATGACGACCGGGTTGTCCTGGAAGCTCTGCGCGAGGCGCTTGATGTCGTTGGAGAACGTCGCCGAGAACAGCAGGTTCTGCCGCTTGGCCGGCAGCAAATTGATGATGCGCTGCAGGTCCGGCAGGAAACCCATGTCGAGCATGCGGTCGGCCTCGTCGAGCACCAGCACCTGGACCTGCGACAGGTTCAGCGTCTTCTGCTCGACGTGATCCAGCAGCCGGCCGGGGGTGGCGACCAGCAACTCGACGCCCGCGCGCAACGCCGCGGTCTGCGGCTTCATGTCGACGCCGCCGAAGACGACCGTCGATCGCAGCCCGGTGTATTGCGAATACCGCGCGACGTTGGCGTGGACCTGGTCGGCCAGCTCGCGCGTGGGCGTGAGCATCAGCGCCCGCACGGGATGCCGGGCCGGCGACATGCTGTGATTGGCCACCGCCATCAGGTTCTGGATGATCGGCAGCGAGAAGCCCGCGGTCTTGCCGGTCCCGGTCTGCGCGGCGCCCATCACGTCGCGCCCGCTGATGACGACGGGGATGGCCTGGACCTGGATCGGCGTCGGAATCGTGTAGCCCTGCTCGACCAGCGCCCGCAGGATGCTCGGCGCGAGACCGAAGCTTTCGAACGTCACGGCAGGCGCCGCGGGTTCGATGGCGTCGACGGCGACGTCCGCGTCCGCCCGGACGTTCGGCGAGTCCGCCGCGGTTGCGACGGAGTCCCGCGCCACGTCGCCTTCGTGGGGTTGCGCTTCAATCAATTCGGGTTTCGATCACGGTCGGTGAGCACAGATGCAGAGTCGCAGGGCGATCGCGCGAACGAACACCATCTCGTCCTCGACGGTCTGCTGGGCGGGGCAGCATTATCGCAGACGTGAGCGCTTAGCGCCACGGGCGAGTCGAACAAGGAATCGCCGACCCGCCTCGTCACCCGATCGTGTCCAGCACCTCGCCGAGCGTCTCCACGAGCTGCCCGATCTGCGCCCGGTCGATGATCAGCGGCGGCGACATCGCCAGCGTGTCGCCAGTGACGCGAACCAAGATGCCGCGCTCGTAGGCCCGCTTGAACGCATCCATGCCCCGCGCACCCGGGAAGCCCGGCCGCGCCGCCAGCTCGACGCCACCGACGAGACCGAGGTTGCGGATGTCGACGACATGCGGCTTGCCGCGCAGCGCGTGCAACGCGTCCTCGAAGACCGGCGCCATCGCCGCCGCGTTGGCGAACGCGCCGCTCTCCTCGTACTCGTCGAGGGTCGCGAGCGCCGCGGCGCAGGCGAGCGGGTGGCCCGAATACGTATAGCCGTGGAAGAATTCGATCGCCCCTTCGGGCCCGTGCATGAACGCGTCGTGGACGTGCGGCTTGACGAAGACCGCGCCCATCGGCACGCAGCCGTTGGTGATGCCCTTGGCAACCGTCATCAGGTCCGGTTCGACGCCGAACCAGTCGCTGGCGAACGGCGTGCCGAGGCGTCCGAAGCCCGTGATGACCTCGTCGAAGATCAGCAGGATGCCGTGCTTCGTGCAGAGGTCGCGCAGCCGCTGCAAATAGCCGACGGGCGGGACCAGCACCCCGGTCGACCCGGCCACCGGCTCGACGATCACGGCCGCGATCGTCGATGCGTCGTGCAGCGCGACGATGCGTTCGAGCTCGTCGGCGATCTCGGCGCCGTGCAGCGGGACGCCGCGGCTGAACGCGTTGCGCGCCGGATCGTGGGTGTGCGGCATGTGGTCCACGCCCGACAGCAGCGATCCGAACCACTTGCGGTTGTTGACGATGCCGCCGACCGAGATGCCGCCGAAGCCCACGCCGTGATAGCCGCGCTCGCGGCCGATCAGCCGGGTGCGGGTGCCGTCCCCGCGGACGCGGTGATACGCGAGCGCCATCTTCAACGCGGTGTCGACCGCCTCCGAGCCGGAGTTCGTGTAGAAGACCTGCGAAAATGGATGATCGTTGCGTCCTCGCGCGGCGAAGTCGACCAGCCGCTCGGCAAGTTCGAACGCCGACGGATGCCCCATCTGGAACGTCGGTGCGAAGTCGAGCGCGCGGGCGCTGTCGGCGATGGCCTGGCTGATCCTTGGACGACCGTGCCCGGCGTTGACGCACCACAGTCCGGCCGTGCCGTCGAGGATGTCGCGGCCATCGTGGCTGCGGTAATGCATCCCTTCGGCCGAGACCAGCAGGCGAGGTGCTTCCTTGAAATTCCGGTTCGCGGTGAAGGGCATCCACCAGGCGTCGAGTGCGGTCGTTTCGGTCGTCACTTCGGTTTCTCAAGTTGTGTTGCGGCACGTCGATAAACAGGGTGTGGCGATGTCTCGTGACGCTCGTGATCGTGTGCGCGAATCTGCAATATCTCGTGTGCTACGATCGATCGAAGACGACGCTCCAGACGCGCGAGCCCTGTTCGCGCATGCAAAGTCGGACAGGAGATGTTGGGCGCAAAAGTCTACGCGGAGCGGACCTTGAAGAGTTGGCGTGCTACCCAGGAAATGGCTGACGATACAGTCGTCGCCGCGCCGTCCGATGAACTCGGCGGCCGTACCATCGTCGGCGTCCCTTACGAGAACGCGCGGGCGTTGACCTCGCTGGTCGTGGATCAGAACGAACCCGCGGGACAGAGCGAGCTCGCTCTCAGCCAGACGTTGTTCAAGGTGCGCCTCGCGGACAACGACGGGCGCCGCAATACCGCCAGCATGCTGGTCAAGAAGATGTACGCGTGGCGCGGCTACAAGATCGCGTGGCATGCGAAGCGTCAGCCCAACCGCATCACGCTGGTCGCGTCGCACGGCACGTCGCCGATGGCCACGATCAGCATCGGCTTCGATTCGCCCGACGAAGGCCTGCTGGTCGACGACCTCTACAAGGACGAGCTCGACAAGCTGCGCGACGACGGGGCCCGCATCTGCGAATTCACCAAGCTGGCGGTCGACGGCGCGATCCGGTCGAAGCGCGTGCTCGCGACGCTGTTCCACATCGCCTACATCTATTCGCATCGCATGAACGGGTTCTCGGATCTGCTCATCGAGGTCAATCCGCGTCATGTCAGGTTCTATCAGCAGATGCTCGGATTCGAGCAGCGTGGACCGGAACGCCTGAACGCCCGCGTCAACGCGCCTGCCGTGCTGCTGCGCCTCGATTTCAGGCACTCGGAAGAGCAGATCCGGAAGTTCGGTGGGCATCCCGAACTGGCTCGTGCCGAGAAGTCGCTCTATCCGTACTTCTTCTCGGACGTCGAAGAACGCGGCATCATCGGTCGGCTCGGCAAGCTCAGCTGAGCGAGCCCCGGTGGATCGGATCGAGATGACGCGTTGAACACGTTCGACTACGACGAGGCGTTCTCGCGAAACCTCGGCTGGGTCACCGCTGCCGAGCAGAAGAGGCTGCAGAACAAGCGCGTGGCGCTGGCTGGCCTCGGAGGCGTCGGCGGCAGTCACCTGCTCACGCTGGCTCGCCTCGGCATCGGCGCATTCCACATCGCGGACTTCGATACGTTCGGTCTCGCGAACTTCAATCGCCAGGCCGGCGCTTCGATGGCCACGGTGGGCCTTCCAAAACTCGATGCGCTGGCGGAGATGGCGCTGGCGATCAATCCCGATCTGCAGCTCGCGCGTTTTCCCGAGGGCGTGACGGTCGAAGGCATCGACACGTTCCTCGCCGGCGTCGACCTCTACGTCGATGGCCTGGATTACTTCGCGATCGACATCCGCCGCAAGGTCTTCGCGCGCTGCGCCGAACTCGGCATCCCCGCCATCACGGCGGCGCCGCTCGGCATGGGTGTGGCGCTGCTCAACTTCATGCCCGGCGGGATGAGCTTCGAGGACTATTTCAGGTTGGAGGGTCTGTCGCCGGACGAGCAGGCCATCCGCTTCCTTCTCGGGCTGTCGCCGCGCATGCTGCAGATCGCTTACCTGGTCGACCGTTCACGCGTCGACCTCAAAAGCAAGAAGGGCCCGTCGACGGTGATGGCATGCCAGCTGTGCGCAGGCTTCGCGGCCACCGAAGCGTTGAAGATCCTGCTCGACCGCGGCCCCGTCCGACAGGCACCTCACGGCGTGCACTTCGACGCCTATCGCTATCGCCTGAAGAAGACCTGGCGTCCGGGGGGCAACAGCAACCCGGTGCAGAAAGTCATGCTGGCCATCGCCAAGCACCAGCTGAAGATGAATTGAACGGCCGCGCAAGACTCAGAAGCTCCGTCGCACTTCCACGTACACCCGGTCCTGCTTGTCGTACTGACCGAAGAAGCCGGTGGGATGGCCGCCGAAGATATCGACGCCCGCCACCGCGCGCCATTCCTTCGCGAGGTTGTAGACCATCTTGGGTCGCACCAGCCAGTCGTTGTGGTTGAGACTGTGGATCAACAGGATCTGCGGCTCCCACAGCCGGCCGATCTTGCCGGACCAGAACAGCGTCGCATCGCTCTCGACCCGTTTCGGATAGATGAAGTCGTCGTGATGCTTGTAGATGCGTTGGAACAACTGGGCGTTGATCCTCGAATCATCGGGTAGCGGCAGCTCGACGCTGAGGATGTAGTCGAGATAGTTCTGACCGACCACGCCGTCGCCGTCGGCGGGATTCGTCGTGTTGAAGTTCTGCCCCATGGTGTAGACGGCTTCCGCCTTGAACAGGAAGTCGTTGAAGTCCTTCGATACCGTGGTGCCGTACTGCGTGATCTTCTCGTGACGCGGCGTGTAGACGTAGGCCGGCACCGGCGCCTGCGCGATCTGCCTGAAGAACGTGGGCTGCGCATCGACGCTGCGATAGCCGAACGCGGCCACGTCCCAGCCGCCGCGCAGGATCGACGCTCGCAAGCCGAAATTCTGCTGCGATCCGTCCTCCGCCGGCTTGACCTCGTTGTTGATCACGTAGGCCGTACGCGGCGGCGGCGGCGGCGGATACGGGAAGAAGTCGCTGCCCGGCTTGCCGATCCTGTCGACGGTCGGGAACGGGATCCAGATGGCTTCGAGGTGGATGTCGTTCCTGAAGTATTCGCCCCGAGCCGCGTACTGCGGAATGCGCAGCAGGTCGAAGTCCTGGACCAGCGACTCGCGCAGGTCCTTCGCCGATACCACGTCCGCCACGAACAGACCGACCACCTCGCCCCAGATGATCTGCTGACGTCCGAGGCGAAGGTCGAAGTCGCCGGCGCCGAGGTCGACGAAGGTCTCGCGCACCTGGCCGTCGTAGCGCTGATCCTCGCGCACCGCTTGCGGGTAGAAGTTGCTCAGACTGTAGATCGCACCGTAGTCGAAGCGACCGCTGATCTTCCACTTGATGTTCTCGCTGAAGCCGCCCTGCGCACCGAGCTCGATGCGGTTGGTCAGCTTGGACCAGTGACCGGGATGCGCATACGTGTACGCCGCTTCCAGCTGGTCGAAGCCGAAGAACTTCGTCGTCGGCACCACCGGGTCTTCGAGGTTGTCGTCGGCCAGCAGCGAGTCGATGCCGCCCCTGGCTTTGGGCTCGGACGAGGCGGGAGGCGGTGCGTCGCTCGCGAGCGCGAGCAACGACGGAAGGTGCAATCCCTGGCCGACATCGGCGGCCACGGCAGGGTCGGCGGCCGCGGCAAACGAGGCACAGACGAACGAAGCGACGGTGAAAAGGCGGACCGACATCGAAGACCTCGTCATGAGCGCGATCGACACGAGCCGGCTCATGTCACCTTCATATCGCGATCGGGATTGTTGGCATACAGCCAGGAGCGATCGACCTTGATCCCGAGGCGCTTGATTTCACCATCCTCGATGCGGATCAGTCGA
>CAZZWS010000180.1:0-8369 GCA_964657795.1 Beijerinckiaceae bacterium | reverse complement strand
CTCGCCGCCGTATCGCGAAGCCAACCGAAGCAACCCCAGCGGAGTAGCACGTTAGAGCTATAGCGCCGATCTCTACGAGAAACCCTCCGATGACCACGACCACCCTCCGCATCGAACACGATCTCAAGACGCGTGTGGCTGCCGCCGCCGATCGTGCGGGCAAGACTGCGCACGCCTTCATCGTCGACGCCATCGCGCAGACGGTCGCGCAGGCCGAGCTGGATGAGGAGCTTCATCTTGTGGCGGATCGGCGCCGGGCGAAGGTGCTGGCGACCGGTGAGACGGTCAATCGGACCCACGCCAGGAGCCATGTCGAAGCGCGCATGCGGGGCGAGCGGCCCGCGAAGCCGGTGGCCCGCACGCCCCGGCGCGCGTACGCCCCGTGTCTCGCATCGAGCTGGCGCCCGAAGTGCTGGATGATTTCGATCGATTCATCGACCATCTGCGATCGTTCGAAGTCGAGGAATCGCCGCCACGGGTGGCGGAGATCATGCAAGCGATCGATATCCTTTCTCACAATCGACTGATCGGTCGCCCGGCCAAGCGTGGTCATCGGGAGTTGATCATCGGTCGGGGCAGTCACGGCTACGTCGCACTTGTCGGTACACAACGGACCCCGATACGGTCTTCGCGCTGGCATTGCGCAGTCGGCGCGAGGTGGCGCACCGGCAGGATGGATAGCCGAGACTTTATAATCACGGGCTTTGCTGCCGGATGCCTGCTCCGGCCCTCCCCGACGCCATGGATCGCCCGCAACACCTGACCTCGCAGGTATTCAGACTCGACGGAGCGCGTGCCTGGTCCGGCTTTCGCATCGAGCGGCTGTCGAAGCGACTGCATGACGCAGACGTTGCGGCTCGCTCGCTAACAGCCCGTTTCGTGCACGTCGTGGCATCCGCCAGGCCGCTGACCGCGGACGAACGGACGACGCTCGAAGCGCTGCTCGATTACGGCGCGCCTTTCGAGGCCGCCGACGACGCGAGGGCCGAGACCTTTCTGGTCCTGCCGCGCCTCGGCACGCTGTCGCCGTGGGCCAGCAAGGCGACCGACATCGCCCATCGCTGCGGCCTGCACGCGATCGTCCGCATCGAACGCGGCATCGTCTATCGCGTCGCGAAGAAGGCTGGCTTGTTTGGAAAGGCGGCGTTCGACGAGACCGAACGCGCGGCCATCGCCGACGTGATCCATGACCGCATGACCGAAGTGGTCGTCGACGACGGCTTCGATCTCGTGCGCCTGTTCGATCACGTCGCGGCGGCATCGCTCGCAACCGTCGATGTCATCGTTCGTGGACGCACGGCGCTGGTCGAGGCCAACAGTGCGTGGGGTCTCGCGCTGTCGCCCGACGAGATCGATTACCTGTTCGACGCCTTCATCAAGCTCGGCCGCGATCCCACCGACGTCGAGCTGATGATGTTCGCGCAGGCCAACAGCGAGCACTGCCGGCACAAGATCTTCAACGCGTCGTGGACCATCGACGGCGTGCCGGCCGACCGCTCCCTGTTCGCGATGATCCGCAACACCGAGGCGGTTTCGCCCGGCGGCACCATCGTCGCGTATTCGGACAACGCGGCCGTCATGGAAGGCGCGTTCGCCGAACGCTGGCTGCCGGGTCGCGACGGCGTGTATCACGGCCGACTCGAGCCGGTCCACGTGGTGATGAAGGTCGAGACGCACAATCATCCGACCGCCATCGCGCCGTACGCGGGCGCCGCGACCGGCACTGGCGGCGAGATCCGCGACGAGGGTGCGACGGGCCGCGGCGCGAAGCCGAAGGCGGGTCTCGTCGGCTTCTCGGTCTCCAACCTCGCGCTGCCGGATGCCGTTCGCAGCTGGGAGCGTTCGATCGGCCGACCGTCGCGGATCGCGTCGCCGCTGCAGATCATGATCGACGGACCGCTCGGCGCCGCGGCCTTCGCCAACGAGTTCGGGCGGCCGAGCCTCGCCGGCTATTTCCGGGTCTACGAGCAGCGTGTCGGCGACACGCAATACGGCTATCACAAGCCGATCATGATCGCCGGCGGCCTCGGCAACATCCGCGACACGCACACGGCGAAGCTCGACGTGCCCGACGGCGCGCTGCTGATCCAGATCGGCGGGCCGGGGCTGCGCATCGGCATCGGCGGCGGCGCGGCGAGCTCGATGACGACCGGAGCCAATACGGCGGCCCTGGACTTCGACTCCGTGCAGCGCGGCAATCCGGAGATGCAGCGACGCGCGCAGGAGGTCATCGATCGCTGCTGGCAGGCGGTCGACGACGACGGCATGGACGCCAACCCCATCCTGTCGATCCACGACGTCGGCGCGGGCGGCCTGTCCAACGCGTTCCCCGAGATCGTCGAGGGCGCGGGGCGCGGCGCGCGCTTCAACCTGACCAAGGTGCCGCTCGATGCCAGTGGCCTGTCCCCGCGCGAGATCTGGAGCAACGAGTCGCAGGAGCGCTACGTCCTCGCGATCGCGCCGGAAAGCCTGGCGATGTTCACCGCGATCTGCGAGCGCGAGCGCTGCCCGTTTTCGGTGGTCGGCATGGCGACGGCCGAGCGCGTGCTGACGCTCGACGAGGATGGATCGTCGCCATCGCCCATCGACCTGCCGATGGACGTGCTGTTCGGCAAGCCGCCCAAGATGCATCGCGACGCGAGCCGTGTCGGCGTCGAGAAGCAGCCGATCGACCTGACCGACCTCGACCTCGAGACCGTCGCCCGCGACGTGCTGATGCATCCGACGGTCGGCGACAAGAGCTTCCTCGTCACCATCGGCGACCGCACCGTCGGCGGCCTCACGTCGCGCGACCAGATGGTCGGCCCGTGGCAGGTGCCGGTCGCCGACTGCGCGGTCACGCTGATGGATTACACGGGCTATGCCGGCGAAGCGCTGGCGATGGGCGAACGCACGCCGCTGGCCACGCTCGACGCCGCGGCGTCGGGCCGCATGGCGGTCGGTGAAGCCATCACCAATCTCGCCGCGGCGCCGGTCGAGCGCATCGAGGACATCAAGCTGTCGGCCAACTGGATGGCCGCGTGCGGCGCGCCCGGCCAGGACGCTGCGCTCTACGACACGGTGCGCGCGGTGGGCATGGAGTTGTGTCCCGCGCTGGGCATCGGCATCCCGGTCGGCAAGGATTCGTTGTCGATGCGCACGCACTGGAGTGACGAGTCCGGGCAGAAGGACGTGATCTCGCCGGTGTCGCTGATCGTGACGGCCTTCGCGGCCGTGCGCGACGTGCGGCGGGCGTGGACGCCGCAGCTCATGCGCGGCACGGATACATCGCTATTGCTGATCGACCTCGGCGGCGGTCGTCATCGCCTCGGCGCGTCCATCCTCGCCGAAGTCACCGGGCAGGCCGGAGACCTCGTCCCCGACCTCGATGATCCGTCGAGGCTCAAGTCTTTCTTCGCGGCGATGACCGCGTTGCGCGCGGCCGGTCTCGTGCTCGCGTACCACGACCGATCCGACGGCGGCCTGTTCGCGACGGTCTGCGAGATGGCTTTCGCGGGACGCACCGGCGTGTCGATCAACGTCGACATCCTCACGCTCGAGAACAACGGCGCCGACGACTGGGGCGACGCGAAGAGCTGGGCGAGCCAGGTCGGCGCGAGACGCGAGGCGTCGACGCTGAAGGCGCTGTTCAACGAGGAGCTCGGCGCCGTGCTGCAGATCCGCACGGCCGAGCGGACGGCCGTGATGGACATCCTGCGCAGCCACGACCTCGGCCGCGACGCGCATTCCATCGGCGTCTGCAACGATCGCAACGCGATCGAGATCTTCCGCGATGCCAAGTGCATCTACACGAAGCCGCGTGCCGAACTGCAGCAGGCGTGGAGCGACACGAGCTGGCGCATCGCGCGGCTGCGCGACGATCCCGAGGCCGTCGACGCCGAGCACGCGATGATCCTCGACGACGCTGATCCCGGCATTTCGACGCGCGTGGCTTTCGATCTCGACGACGACATCTCCGCGCCATTCGTGTCGCTGGGTCGACCCCGCATCGCGATCCTTCGCGAGCAGGGCGTCAACAGCCAGAGCGAGATGGCCTATGCGTTCGCGAAGGCCGGCTTCGACAGCGTCGACGTCCACATGAGCGACCTCGCGGCGGGTCGTCGTTCGCTCGCCGACTTCGCGGGCTTCGTCGCGTGCGGCGGCTTCTCGTACGGCGATGTGCTCGGCGCGGGCGAGGGCTGGGCCAAGGCGATCCGCTTCGACGCACGACTCGCGGCGATGTTCGCGGACTTCTTCGCGCGCGGCGACACGTTCGCGCTCGGCGTCTGCAACGGCTGCCAGATGATGGCTGCGCTGGCCCCGCTGATCCCCGGCGCCTCCGCGTGGCCGCGCTTCACCGACAACCGGTCGCGCTACGAGGCACGGTTGTCCAGCGTCGTCGTCGAGTCGTCGCCGTCGCTGTTCTTCACGGGCATGGAAGGCACTGTCGCGCCGATCGCGGTCGCGCACGGCGAGGGTCGCGCGGATTTCACGCGGCAGGGCGACGCGTCGACGCTGCTCGTGCCGCTGCGCTTCGCCGACCACGCCGGTGTGCCGACCGAGCGCTATCCGCTGAACCCGAACGGCAGCGTCGGCGGCCTCGCGGGCGTGACCACGCCGGACGGCCGCTTCACGGCGCTGATGCCGCATCCGGAGCGCGTGTTCCGCACGGCGCAACTGTCGTGGCATCCCGCCGAGTGGAACGAGGCCAGTCCGTGGATGCGGCTGTTCCGCAACGCGCGGCGTCACGTCGGATGAAGACGATGTCGACGAAGCCGGCGCATGCGTCGGGCCATGAAGATCGATCGATGCCTATCGATGAGGGCACCGCATGAGCGAACGCGACCGCCTGCCGCCGCTCGATCCGGCGATGTGGACCGCCGATCAACGACGTTACGCGCAGGAGATCATCGACGGACCGCGCGGTGCGCTGGTGTCTCCGTTCATTCCGCTGTCGCGTTCGCCCGAGCTGATGGCGCACGCGAGCCGCATGGGCGAGTACCTGCGCTATCGCAGCGCCATCGGTCTGCGGCTGTCCGAGCTCGCGATCCTCGTCACGGCGCGTCAGTGGGACCAGCAGGTCGAGTGGGCGATCCACGCGCCGATCGCATCGCAACAGGGCATCGATGACGCGGCCATCGCTGCCATCGCCGAGGGTCGGCGTCCCGAGACCTTGAAGGACGACGAAGCCGTGGTCCACGACTTCTGCATCGAGCTGCATCGCAACCGCGGCGTCAGCGATACGACCTGGGCGCGCGCGGTCGAGTGCTTCGGCGAACACGGCGCGGTCGACCTCGTCGGCCTGAACGGCTACTACACCATGCTGTCGATGGTGATGAACGCGGCGCGGACAAGCGTGCCGGCGTCGTCGGCGGCGAGGCTGCCGTCGCTGACGCCGTAGGTCGCTCCGTCACGGCCGCACGATGACCGTGGCGCCCGTGCTCGACGCCGACGAGACCGCGTCGCTGATCGACTTCCCGTCGCTCGTCGATGCGTTGCGGATCGCGGCCGTCGAACGCGCCGACGGACGCATCGCATGCCCCGAACGACTGGTCGCGGCGCTGGCCGACGACGCCACGATGCTGTCGATGCCGGCCGTGGCCGTCGATGTGGCGATCCACAAGCTCATCACGGTCACGCCGCGCAACGCGAGCCGTGGCCTGCCGACCATCCAGGGCCGGATGACCGTGCTCGATCCGGTCACCGGTGCCACGCTGCTGTCCCTCGACGGTCCCACCGTCACCGGCCGTCGCACCGCGGCGCTGTCGATGCTGGCCATCGAGCTGTTGACGACGCGGGCGCCGCGCGACGTGCTGCTGATCGGGACTGGCGCGCAGGCCAGCCACCACGTCGATGCGCTCGCTGCGCTGTGGCCCGATGTGCGGCTCCATGTTCGGAGCCGCGACGAGAGCAGCGCCGTCGGTTTCTGCGACGCCCGTCGCGGGCGACTCGCGCACCTGGCGCCGGTGGCTGACGAAGCGGACCGGTCGTTCGACGTCGTCATCACCTGCACGACGAGCCGCACGCCGGTCTGGACCGCGTCCGCAGGCGCCAGGACGCTGGTCGTCGCGGTCGGATCGTTTCGACCCGACCAGGCGGAGATCGCGGCGCAGACCGTTTGCGACAGCAGCGTCGTCGTCGACGACCTCGGCGGCGCGCGCCAGGAAGCGGGCGACCTCGTGATGGCGGGAGTTGATTGGGATCGCATCGAGGCACTTGCCGACCGCGTCCGCGCGCCTGGTCGACTCGACGGGCCGATGCTGTTCAAGAGCGTCGGTTGCGCGGCCTGGGACCTCGCGGCGGCGCGTGTCGCGCTGACTGCGCTCCAGGCGATCGACCCGTCATGTGCCTCATCGTTGACGTGACGGACCACGCGTGCCATGAGGGTCAGAACCCCCGCGCCGAGGGCGCGCGTCACGCCGGTCTCGATGAGCGCCCTGCGGAGGAGCGAGCCGGTTCGTCGGCGGCGATGCTTCCGTCGTCGACGCCGCAGCTCGCCGAGAAACGCACGAACGCACGCACCGCGTTCGCTCCTGCGCGATGCGCCGTTCTCGAACGCATCCATGACATCGGCGACACCGGTTTCACGGCACCCGAATCACGGCGTCCAGGCGGCGGCAGGCGACTTACGCAAACAAGGCTAGAGATCGGACCATGGCGGCAGATGAAATTTCTTTCTACCGAAATGGTAATAAAGAGCGAATGTCAATCCCGGTAACAGCACCGCGAGAATCAGACCGAGGGCAGCCGTTGTCCAATCGATGTTTCCGTTCTCGTGCCACAGCATGTAAAGACCGCTCCAGCACAAGCCGAACGGCAGACCCATCACGAGGAGCAGGCCAGGAAACGACATGAAGTGGGGCGGTGGGACTTGCACCCCGATGCGCCAGAGCATCGGGAACGTGGGTGGGAGGTAGTTGGGTTTCCACATCCCGGTATCGGTCAACAACGAGAGTGCCTTTTGCCGCTTCCTGTCAAAGTCGTTCATGGCGGTCGCTTCCATTCTGTTTTCTGATCCGAGGCAGCTTCGATCCGTGATGTGCCATCGCTGGCAACAGAGGCGGGCAGGCCGGCGACCACCCGCCTCCGGACCATCATTCCTGCGAATAGCGATCCAGCATGTTGAGCGTGATCGCGCCGATGGCGAGTACGCCGCCGATGGCGCCCCACGCCGGTGCCGTGCAGATCGCGATCGCAGCGCCCGCACCCGCGGCCACCGCGCCCGCGAACGCCCACCCACTCACTCCACCATCGACTTCACCGATTTCCAGCATCGTCAGTTCCCGCATGGTCATTCTCCGCGTCGTAATCCAGTTGTGAGGGCTTTGTGAGGTCGCCCTCGTCGACCTTTGAATCGAGTCCGTGAATTCGGTCGATGCATCGAAACCGCCGGTCGGCAGCCGATTCGCGGACAGGCGTCCGGGACGCCACGTGGGCCGCGTTTCGATGAACGTCGAGCGAAGTCTAGGGTGGCCTCGATCGCGCGCCCATCCGTCTTTCGGGTGACCTCGCGGGTCTCATCCATGAGGTCGTTGCCTGGCCGAAGAGCTTCAGACGGGCGACGCGAAGAGTCGAGCGGCCGGGTGGCCCGCCGTGAGGGTCGACGCCGCTGCACCCGCTACGCCGTGATGCTGAAGATGCGGCGCCCGATCAAGGCCGCGATCGATTCACGCCCGCGCGCCGTAACGCGCCATCGCCTCGATGCCGAGCCCGCTCGCCACGCTCGCGAAGCGGTCGCCGAACACCCGTTCGGCTCGCGGAAACGCAGCGGACAAGCGCGTCGACAGGGCGCGCAGTCCCGTCGACCCGCCGGTGAAGTAGAGCGCGCCGACGGCGTCGTCATCCACGCCTGCGCGACGCACGGTCTCGCGCGCCGCGGCGACGATGGCGTGCAGCGATGGCTCGAGCGATTGTCCGAGCCGCTCGCGGTCGAAGTCCGTCGCGAGCTCCTCTTCGACGTCGCCGAGATCGATCGGCGCCGTCTCGTGTTGCGACAACGCGATCTTCGCCTGCTCGGCCAGCCCCATCAGCCGATGTCCGAGACGATGTTCGACGACGCGCATCAGCCGTCGGTGATGGACAGCGTCCGCGTAGAACCAGCGCATCGCTTTCAGCTCGGCGACGCGGCGCGGCGTGTAGACACCGTTGATGAGGTGCCAGGTCGCGAGGTCGTGATACACGCGATTGGGAATCTCGCGACCTTCGGGCGTCCTGCCGTGCAGACCGAGCAGCGGCAGGATCGCGTCGAGGTCGACCTGCCGGTCGAAGTCGGTCCCGGCGACGTGCACGCCGTGACTCGCCAGTACCTCACGCGCGCCTGCGGCGCCGAGCCGGATCACCGTGAAGTCCGACGTGCCGCCGCCGATGTCGGCGACCAGTATCAATCGTTC
>CAZZWS010000179.1:6661-8427 GCA_964657795.1 Beijerinckiaceae bacterium | reverse complement strand
GTTCGCCGGGCATGCGTCCGACGGGATGGTGCTGCGTCGCATCGAAGCGTACGTCGATCCACGCAACATCGCATCGCGTCGTCTGCTGCTCGCGCTGGGCTTCGTGCACGAAGGCTCGCTGCGCGAACGCAACGTGGTCAAGGGCGAAGTCGTCGACTCGCACGTCTACGGGCTGCTGGCCCGCGAGCATCGACGGCTGTGACGCGTGGCGTAGCTCAGCCGACAAAGCTGCTCTTGTGCGCGATCACGCTCACCTGTTCGAGACGGATCACCTTGATGTTGCCGTCGGCATCGAAGGCGTCGCGATGACCGGTGACCCGAACCGCGTCGAGGCGGGTGACTGCTTGCGGCTCGGCGGCGAAGACGGTGTCGAGCGTGATGGTCAGGGCGGCGGTGACGGTGGCACCGAAGATCAGGGCGCGGAGGTTCGTGTTCATGGTCATTCCTTCATCGGGGTGAGTGATCTGGCCGGACTTCCTTGTGGCCCTGCGATGGAAGGAAGATAGGCGTCGCTCTCGTGGACGCCAACGTCGAAGCGACCGGTCGAAGAAAACGCGGGATGAACTGCATGGGGAGCGGCCGAACGGTGTGCGTGCGGCCGCTGTGATGCCCCTTACTTCGCCGCGAAGATCGCCGACAGCCGGTCGGGCGTGCCCTCGATGCGCGCCAGGTGCGGGTAGCGCAGCCCGTCGCGATAATCGATGCTGACCGTGCGGTAGTAATCGCCACTGCGAACGATCAGCTCGATCGGATGCTTGCCGTCGCGGTTGCCCTTCACGGCTTCGCGCAACAGCTCCGGCGTGTAGCCGCGGCCGTCGACCGCGACGATCGTCGTGCGGCCGGTCAGTCCCGCCTTGAAGGCCGGGCTGTTCCAGCGCAGGTTGGTGATGCGGCCGCCGCCGCTTCCACCGTTGCCACCGCCGTCGGTCGTGACGTCGAAGCCGAGCGAGTAGCCGAAGGTCGCGATGCGACGCGCCATCGCCACCGACTTCAGGTACTCGTTGTCCTTGTCGTCGAAGACCAGCTTCCAGCCGCTGCGCGCGAGGCCGTCGAGCGGCGCGCCGGGTCCGTAGCCGTCGAGCCGCGCGCGCAGCAGCGTGCGCCAGTCGTAGGGCTGCACGCGTTCGAGGGCGGCGACGATGTCGTCGAACGTGTACGGCAACACTTTGACACGACTGTTCTCGACACCGAAGAAGCCCTTCGCGAAATCGTCGAGCGAACGCTTGCCGTTGGACAGTTCGCGGATCTTCGTGTCGACGTCGAGCCAGACGAGATCCATCTCGTCGTAATAATCGGCGCCGCGCAGCCAGTCGGTCCATTCGGTGTCGGCGCGACCGCCGACGATGGGCTGGTTGGTCGTGTCCTGCAGGTTGCGCCACACGCGGCCCGCACGGGCGTCGTACGCGGCGGCGACGGAGGCCTGCACGTCGCGCGCGGTCTGCGCGTCCATCAGGCCCGCGCGCGCGGCCAGCACGTTGCCCCAGTACTGCGTCTGGCCTTCATAGACCCACAGCAGCGAGTCCTGCATCGGGATGTTGTAGTTGGCCGTCGTGAGGTCGGCCGGCCGACGGAACTTGCCGTCCCACGAATGCGAGTACTCGTGCGGCAACAGGCCGCGCGACGAGACCGACTGCTTCCATTCGGTGAAGTAGCCCGGACGGACGCCGTTCTCGCTCGACTGATGGTGTTCGAGGCCGATGCCGCCGAACTGGTTGGACAGCGCGAACAGGAAATCGTAATGCGCGTAATGCCGCGAGCCGTACAAC
>CAZZWS010000179.1:0-6651 GCA_964657795.1 Beijerinckiaceae bacterium | reverse complement strand
GGCCTGCTGGACCAGCTTCCTGTGCAGCTCGATTTGGTCGGGCTGCGCATCGAGGCTGGCCTCGCGATCGGCGACGACGTTGAGCCGGATCGGCGCGCGTCCCGCGGCCTGCGCGCCGGGGTCGAGATCGAACGTCTTCATGTGACGGCCCGAGAACAGCGGCGAGTCAATCAGCGTCTCGAGCGGCACGGGCCTGAAGGCGATCGGGCCGTCGCCGGTGCGCGGATAGGCGAACGACGACGCGGCCGGTGCTGCCTCGTCCTCGAGCGCGGTCGCGTAGGCGAAGCCGGAGGGCAGCGTCAGCTGCGGCTTGACGACGATGCGGCTCGAGTCGTACCCGGCGGGATACAGCAGTACCTGGTTCCACTGGACGCCCACGATGACCGGCGTCATGACCTGGCGGCCCTGCGCGTCGTCGAGCGGCGAGAGGAAGTCGAAGCGGCAGCTCAGCGACGACACGCCGGCCGGGATGTCGAAGTGAAAGGCCCAGACGTTGAGCGGATCGCGCGTCCAGGCGATGCGATGCAGGTCGACGCCGCCAGTCGGCGCGGGCGCGGCAGCGCCATCTCCGCAGACCAGTCCCGCGAGCTGATCCAGTCGCGCCGAAGGCGAATGCGTGCCGGGCAACCACTGCGGGTAGAACAGCACGAGCGGTCCCGACTGCACGGGAAACGTCTCGGTCACCTTCATGATGCGGTGATCGGTGTCGGTCGCATCGACCGCGAGCGCGATGGTTCCGGGAAAGGTCTGGTCGCCGATCGGCGGAATCGTGGCCGACACCAGGGGCCCGGTCACCTGCGCGGTGGCGGCGGGCGCGATCGATGCGCACAGCAGCGCGCACGCGAGTGTCGTCGCGATGCATCCGGCGACGCGTTCGGTCGACGGGCGGGGGCGCGGCAGGGGTTGGGTCTCGGGGATCATCGTGCTCGTGAAAGGAGGAGAGGTCTTCGGCTGCTGCTCGGCAGGAATCCGCGACCGGATCGTGTTTGTCGATTTGGGCGACCATCGGTTCGCGACCGCGCGTCGCGGACCGAGATTGCCCGAAAACGCGCGCCTCCGGGAAGCGGCCGGTGTGGCCGCTGCCGTATGCTCGCGTCCCTCGTCCTTCCGGCTCCTGCTCCTCCACCCGCCATGGCCCTGCGCGCCACCGTCTTCAAGGCCAGGTTGTCGGTCGCCGACATGGACCGCGCCCGTCATGCCGAACATCAGTTGATCATCGCGCGCCATCCGTCCGAGACCGACGAACGCATGATGGTCCGCGTGCTGGCGTTCGCTCTGTGGTCCAGCGACACGCTCGCCTTCGGACGGGGCCTGTCGGACGTCGACGAGCCGGACCTCGTCGATCGCGACCTGTCCGGCACGATCGATCGCTGGATCGAGGTCGGCCTGCCGGACGCCCGGAGCGTGCTGAAGGCCTGCGGTCGGGCGGGGCGCGTCGTCGTCTTTCCGTACGGTCACGGCGCCGACCTGTGGTGGAAGGGCGTGGCGGGCGATCTGGCCCGGGCCCGCAATCTCGACGTGATCCGCGTCCCGACCGACGAGTCGCGCGCACTCGGCGCCCTGGCCGAGCGATCGATGGACCTGCAGGTCACCGTGCAGGACGGGCTGGTCTGGTTCAGCGGGCCGGCGGCGATGGTCGAGGTCCATCCTATCCGGCTCTTCGGCGGCGATTGAACCGTTTGCGACAGCGCCATTGCTCGACGAAGGTCAGCCGGCTATAATCGCGGGCTTTCCCGTTTGCGCCTGTCGCTGTCTCGAACGGTGCGCGGCTGGAGATCTGCGTGCGTGGATCAGGTCACGGCTCCCGCAGTGGCGCGTCGATGCAGACCGTCGACGCCGCCCAACTTAATCGAAGAACATCAAGAAGGTCAGTTCATGGTCATCCTCCGACTCACCCGGGGCGGCGCGAACAAGCGTCCGTTCTACCACGTCGTCGCCACCGACTCGCGCAATCGTCGCGACGGCCGTTTCATCGAGCGCGTCGGTTTCTACAACCCGGTCGCGTCCGGCGCCGAAGAGTCGCTGCGCATCGCGCTCGACCGTGTCAGCTATTGGCAAGGCGTGGGCGCCCAGATGTCGCCGGCCGTCGCACGGCTGGTCAAGGACTTCACGAAGAGGCACGGTCAGGTGCAGGCGCCCGCGGGCGACGCGGTCAAAGCGCCCGCCGCGGCCTGACGACGGAAGTAGACCTGACTTCAGGAGCCGGTCTGACTTCGCAGGCAGGCGGGATCGGCCCGGAGGTTCCTGCCGATCTGGTGCTCGTGGGCCACGTGCTCGACGCGTGGCGGCTCGACGGCAGCATCAAGGTCGCGCCGTATTCCAGCGATGCGTCGGCTTTGCTGGCGGCCAGGGAATGGTGGTTCGACGTGCGTGGCGCCGTGCGGTCCTTCGAGGTGTTCGCGACGAAGGCGCACGGCTCGACGGTCACGGCGCGGCTGGTCGGCATCGTGGACCGCGACGCGGCCGAGGCGCTGAAGGGCGGCCGAATCTCGGTCCAGCGCCGCTGGTTTCCGGTCACCGACGACGGCGAGTTCTATTGGATCGACCTGATCGGTCTGGCGGTGGTCAACCGCGACGACGTGTCGCTCGGGACGGTGGCCGACCTGATGGACAACGGGGCGCACCAGAACCTGGTCGTCCGTCAGGCCGGTGAAGACGGCAAGACGAACGAGCGCCTGATCCCGTTCGTCGATGCCTACGTGTCGACGGTGGACATGGTGGGTCGTCGCATCGTGGTGGACTGGCAGCCGGATTATTGAGTCGCGTGCGCATGTCGGGGGGACGACGATGCTGTTCGATGTCGTGACGTTGTTCCCGGAGATGTTCGACGCGGTGACCGCGTCGGGCATCACGCGGCGCGCGCTGGACGAAGGGCGATGGTCGCTGAAGACGTGGAACCCGCGCGACTTCACGAGCGACAACTATCGGACCGTCGACGATCGGCCCTACGGCGGTGGTCCCGGCATGGTGATGCTGGCCGAGCCGCTGGAAGCCGCGATCGACGCGGCGGTGGCCCGGCAGCAGGACGAAGGTCGGCAGCGGCCGACGGTGATCCTGATGTCGCCGCAGGGCAGGCCGCTGACGCACAGGCGGGTGATGGAACTGAAGGACGCGCAACCCGAACGGGGGGCCGTCGTGGTGTGCGGGCGCTACGAGGCGATCGACGAACGTCTGGTCGACCGCGTGGTCGACGAAGAAATCAGTCTCGGCGACTTCGTGCTGTCGGGCGGCGAGATCGCTGCAATGGCGTTGATCGACGCGGTGGTCAGGCAGTTGCCGGGCGTGCTCGGCGCGGCTGATTCGGCGGCGCAGGATTCCTTCGCGGGCGAGGAGAGCGGTGGGTTGCTCGATTGCCCGCACTACACGCGCCCGGAGACTTGGCGCGGCGTGGCGGTGCCCGACGTCCTGCTGTCGGGTCATCACGCACGCATCGTGGCGTGGCGGCGCGGACAGGCCGTCGAGGCGACGTGGCGGAAACGCCCGGACCTGATCGTCGCGGCGCGTGCGGCGGGCCGGTTGTCGAAGGATGACGAGATCGTGTTGCGGGGACTGGCCGACGAACCCGATGCCAGGCGGTGATTCAGAAAATTCGAAGTAGGCAGGTGCAGGCAGGCAGGCGACCCCATGACGGTCGCCGATCGATCAACCCCATCCTCTACGCAGCCATACCAACTCATCCGAGCTGCGCACGATGGTCAAGGAGTCCACGATGAATCTCATCGAAACGCTGGAGCAGGAAGAAATCGCCCGTCTGGGCCGCACCATCCCCGAGTTCGCACCGGGCGATACCGTGATCGTCAGCGTCAATGTCGTCGAAGGCACGCGCAAGCGCGTCCAGGCGTACGAGGGCGTCGTCATCTCGAAGCGCAATCGCGGTCTCAACTCCAATTTCATCGTCCGCAAGGTGTCGAGCGGCGAAGGCGTGGAGCGCACGTTCCAGACCTACTCGCCGTCGATCGCGACGATCGAGGTCAAGCGTCGTGGCGACGTGCGTCGTGCGAAGCTGTACTACCTGCGCGAGCGTTCGGGCAAGTCGGCGCGCATCAAGGAAAAGCTCGTCGCGCGTCCGAAGGGCGGCAAGAAGAACGTTCCGGTCGTGCCGGAAACGGGCGACGCTGCGTCATGACCGTTCGCACCGCAGCGCCCACGACCCGGGCGACGTGCGGTTGCTGAACCCGAAGGCGCGCCCGCGAGGCGCGCCTTTTTCATGGATCCCATGAACAGCGAAAGCTACGACGACAGCGCCGTTCCGTTGCCTGCACCCGCGACGGACCCTGCGCCGCGTCCGCCATTCGATCCGCAGGCGGCGCCGGTACTCGCGCGCGCGAGTGGCCGGCCGATCGCCGACGCGGCGTTCGTCGCGACCGACCTGCGCGGGTTCTTCGCGAACCCGCGTGCGTGGCAGCCCGAACGGACCGACGAAGCGCGCAAGCCTCGTCTGCGCCGCGGCGCGACCGGACTCGTGCCGGCTTCGGTCCTCGTGCCGATCGTCCTTCGCCCGGACGGCGCGACCGTGTTGCTGACCGAGCGCACCGCGCACCTCAACGATCATGCGGGGCAGGTCAGCTTTCCCGGTGGCAGCGCGGAACCGCACGATGTCGACGTCGTCGCCACCGCGTTGCGCGAGACCGAGGAAGAGATCGGCCTGTCGCGCTCCCACGTCGAGGTCGTGGGACGACTGCCCGACTATCCGACCGTCACCGGCTTCAACGTCGCACCGATCGTCGGCCTCGTCCATCCGCCGTTCACGCTGACGCCCGACCCGTGCGAGGTCGCCGAGGCCTTCGAGGTGCCGCTCACGTTCCTGCTCGACCCGGCCAATCATCAACGGCGGGAGGTGACGATCGACGGGCTGCGACGTCGCTTCATCGCGATGCCCCACGGACCGCACTTCATCTGGGGCGCGACGGCCGCGATGCTGCGCAACCTGTATCTGTTCATCGCGGCGCAGACCGAAGGTCGACTCGCCGCGGCACACCGACCGATCGACGACGATGGTTGACTTGTCAACGATTGGGTCGGCCAAGTGGGACGGGGTCGAAGCTGCCGACGTCGCGCGACCCCGTCGTCGTCCCGCGTTTCACCGGCGATACAATCGATCCGGTTGTACGACCCCTGGCGCACGAGCCATCGATCATCGACGACTCCGGGCCGCGTCACTTCGGAATCGCACACGTCAAGCATGGGTTTCCTCTCGCTGATCATCGCATTGCTCGTCGAGCAGGTCCGACCGCTGCGTTCGCGCAACCCCGCTTACCAGGCCGTTCGCAGCTGGGCCGAGGTGCTCGAGCGCAATTTCAACGCGGGCGAGAAGCAGCAGGGCGTGCTGGCCTGGCTCGTCCTGGTCGTGCCCCTCACGTTGCTGACGTGGCTGGTCTATGTGCTGCTGTTGCGCGCACATCCGTTCCTCGGCCTCGCATGGAACGCGCTGATCGTCTACCTGACGCTCGGCTTCCGGCAGTTCAGTCATTTCTACACCGACATCCAGCTGGCGCTGGCCGACAACGACCTGGAACGGGCCCGCGCGTTGCTGACGGAATGGAAGCGCGAGGTCGACCCCGGCTTCTCCGCGACCGACCTGGTACTCGCCGACATCTGCCGCCTTGCGATCGAAGAGGCGCTGGTCGCGTCGCATCGTCACGTCTTCGGCGTGTTCTTCTGGTTCGTGCTGCTGCCGGGGCCATCCGGCGCCGTGCTCTACCGCCTCGCCGACTTCGTCGCACGGCGCTGGAACGTGCCGTTCGGCAGTTCGCCGCTCGTGCAGTCGACCCTGCCGTCGTCCATCCGGCATGCGTCGCTCGAGCCGTTCGGGCTCTTCGCCAGGCGCGCGTTCGAATGGATCGACTGGTTGCCGGTGCGGCTCACCGCCGTCGGCTTCGCGATCGTCGGCAACTTCGAGGACGCGGTGTTCAACTGGCGCAATCACGTGGAGCGGGGGTCCGATCCGGCTCGCGCCATCCTGCTCGCGGTCGGCAGCGGCGCTCTCGGCGTGCGCCTCGGCAGTACCGCGCGACCGGCCGCCGAGGCGTTCGTGGGCTCGACGGCGGCGGCGTCCATCGATCCGACCGCGGGAGCCTACGACGCCGCGACCGATGCGTTGCCGGGAGCCGAGGCGTCGCCGGCCGCGCTGCGCAGCGGCGTCGGACTGGTGTGGCGGTCGATGCTGCTGTGGATGCTGTTGCTGCTGTTGTTGTCGCTCGCGGGGTTGTTCGGCTGAGCAGGCGGTCGCCGTGATCGCATCCCGCACGGGCGCGACGCGTCGCTGGCTCGTGACGATCGCCGTCGGCCTCGCTTCCGGCGTGGCCGGTGTCCTCGTGTCGCTGCTGCTGCGCGCGGTGCAGCAGGTCGCCTACGCCTATCCCGCGGGTCGCATGCGCTTCCTCGACGGCGTGACGGCGGCCAGCCCGCCGCGGCGCTTCGGCGCGTTGTGCGCGGCCGGCGTCGTCGCGGCGATCGGCTGGTGGGCGCTCGATCGTTGGGGTCGTCGCCGCGTGCGTATCGAAGAGGCCGTGGCTGGCGACCCGCCGCGGATGCCCGTCGTGACGACGCTGATCCACGCGGCCCTGCAGATCGTGACCGTCGCGCTCGGCTCGCCGCTCGGCCGGGAGGTCGCGCCGCGCGAAGTGGGCGCCGCGTTCGCGGGATGGTTGT